>JAYGEH010000231.1:0-10062 GCA_046582475.1 Rhodospirillales bacterium | reverse complement strand
GAGCGCGCCGTCGATATCGGTCACAATGATCCGCCCCCGCGCGCGCATGTCGTCGTCGGGCGGCGCGAAACGGCGAAAGAGCACCGGTGTCCGGCAGAGGACCGCATAGGACCCGGGGTCACCTTCCCGCAGGCGGCGGGCGGCATTGAATCCGTCGACCAGCAGCGATTCCCCGCCACCGGACGAGGCCCTGAGGCAATGGAAAAAGGAAATGCCCGGCGGGGCATGGCGGTAGTTCTCGTCGGTGTGGGGCCCGAGAAAAGAGGCCGTGTTTGCGCCCAGCGCCAGGTCCGAGTTGGTCCGAACGTCGAAGACGCCTCCGTAGTTGCTGACAAAGAGGGGCCCGAAATGACCCGCGACCTCGGCCACTTGGCCCGGTTCTGCCGGCACCGAGGTCAAGCGGGCCAAACCATAGTCGCGGACCGCCAAATGCACGGCCAAAAGACCCTCGGGCTGGTTCAGCACGCTTGCGTCGAAGCAGGGCAGATCGGCCGTGGTCTCGGTATCCCAGAGGATCGGCTGTCGCTTGCGAACCACGCGCCGCTCGGAACCGTAGGCGCCGGCCTGCAGATCCGTCAGCGCGTGGGTGGTCACCACCCGATCGTCGGCCCAATTGAGCTTGAGCAGACCACCGCGGAGATCAAAACTCTCGACGGCGAGGCGCGCTGGGTCGTCCGGCAACAGCTCCAGTTTGTTGACCGTATCGTTTGGCATGCCCCCCGGGCACAACCCGGCATGACGCAGCCAGGCATAGTGAAAACCGTCCACGCGCCCATCGGGCCAGGTGATCTGAAGCCGGCGCGCAGCCGCATCCAGGGAAACACGCGGGTCGGCCCGGCCTTGTAGCGGTTTCTCGGCGGAAGTGGATAACATGAGCGAGCTACCTTCGTTTTTGGAGTGACATGGCGTCCCAAAGGATTAGCGTTCCCGGTTGCGAAAGCCAAGGGCCTTGCGCGCTGCCCTCCTGGCCGGCATTTCCGTCAAGGTCCGATATCATCAGGCCTGCCTCAAGGACGCATCGGAGATCGAGCGGAAAACCGCAGCTACGCCTCAGGCGAGGACGCTCCGGAGGTAGAACGGCGCCTCATTGTCGCGCATGCACCGTCACGCAATACGCGCAAGTTACGTGACGCCGTGGTGGTCGGCGCGCGTTCGCCAGATATTGCGAACGTCGAGGTCATGTCTCTACGTCCCTTCGAAGCGGAACCCGCGGAAGTGCCGGCGGCGCTCGGAACCATTGTCGGAACGACCGAGAACCGCGGTTACAAAGGAGGGAGGCTGCGGTGGAAAAATCTTTCAACGGCGACGTAGTTTGGGTACCGTCGCCATGAAGTCGAGTAGTGATTTGGGGGCTCGACGGCAAGCTCGGCACATCCAGCGAACGGGGATCACACCATGTCCGAAGCCACTGAACTGCAGCGCACGATTATCACTCCCGATAGCTATTTCGATCCCGACATCTACCGTCTGGAGATGGACAGGATCTTCGGCCACGCCTGGCTGCACGTCTGTCATGCAACAAAGCTACCGGGCCCAGGCGATTACGTGACCTGCAACATCGGCGATCAGAGGATCATCGTGATGCGTGGCGAGGCCGGCGTGCTTCGGGCGTTCTACAACGTGTGTCAGCATCGAGGCCGGGAGTTGCTGGAAGGCTCAGGCAACACCGCCGCCATCATATGCCCCTATCACGGCTGGACCTATCATACCGACGGTTCTCTCAAGTACGCGCGAGGCAGCGATCTGGTCCCCGGCTTGGACACACGAAAGATCTGTCTCCAGCAGGTGAGAGTGGACACTCTCGCGGGGTTCGTATTTGTCAACCTGGACATGGCAGCCGCTCCGCTCGCCTCGGTGTACGAAGGCTTCGATGAGGAGCTACGTGGATTTGAGCCCAATATCGAGGACTTGGTCCACGTGCACAGCACGACCTTCGATCTGGCCGTCAACTGGAAGATCGCGGTGGAAAACTACCTGGAGGGCTATCATCTGGCCAGCGTGCATCCCGCATTGCACAACAGCGTCCACAACGACCAGTGGACCAAGACCCTGCATCCCCACTACACCAGCGATATCGGAAGGGCCAATCCGGACGGTGACGACATTGCCTATGATTTCACCGCGGCCGAGAAGCTCGAGCAGACCAACTGGTGGCTATGGCCGATGGTCATGTTCGAGCAGATGCCCGGTAGCAGCCATATTTTCACGTACAACCACCTACCACTGGGACCCGAGCGAACCCTTCAGGTGGTGGATTTCTACTTCCCGAATGACTCGCTGACAGACGAGCAGCAGGCGATGATTGAGTACGTCGAGAAGGTGGTCCGGCTCGAGGACAAAGCAGCGATCGAAGGCGTGCAGCGGGGTCTGCACTCGCGTGGATACCGTCATGGCCCGCTGATGATGGGCCCCGATGTGCCCGCCGCGCTGACCGAGAAGGGGGTTCTTCACTTTCAGAAGCTGGTCGCCGGCGCTTTGTCCTGAATCAAAGTCCGGGTGCATGAATATTCGGATAAATTACCAACGGTAATCGATGCTGACCGGGGTAAGGCTATCAAACGCCGATCCGCGTGCGTCACTCCTTGCCATGTCACCGCTTTGACGCCAATACCCGAGGGAGGAGCCCAGTGCGCTAGTAGCGCACACTGGGATTTGTGCGGGGAGCGAGGAGAAATCCTCGTTCCTACCGCGACCCAAGTTGCGCTCTGTCTTCAAGCATCCTGTGCTTGTCAAATTCATAGAAAATATGATGAATCTGCTAACTCTCGGGCTGACAGAAATAGGTTGTTTTGACTCGAATTCCTTTCGTTGGCGCGTTCAATTTCGCGGCCATGCAACAGGACACATGTCACAGATCATGGGGTCGCCTGGTTTGATTCCATGGCGCAGCAGATCTTCGCTGATCGGTGGATCGTCACAACCAGGAATGAGACGAAAGCGGGCGTCGTCACCCAACCATTGAACTGAAACCGATCGGCGACCCAGACCTGGAGGCAGATTTCCGGATCCTCCGTGCGCGGTCATTCCGTGAAAGACCACGCAATCACCAGGCTCCATGTCCCACGCCAGGATCTCATAATCATCGCGATGAGCTTCGATATCCGGGAAGGTAGACAAATTAGTGCGATCGTCGCCCTCGTAGTGATTTTGGAAAAACTCAGGTCTTTGGTACGCGGTCCCCCACCGGTGCGAACCACTTACGAACTCGAGCGCCGTTTCTCGGGTGACCTCATCCAACGACAACCACATGCTACACGCTTGGTTCCCCACCGCCGACCAGGACTGCTGATCCTGGTGCCACGGTGTCCGGGTGTGCGTGCCCGGAGATCTAACGAAGACACTGATATAAAAGAGGATAGCTCGGGATGAACCCATGAGATGCGCGACTGCTTCCGCCATTGGAGAACCCAACATCAGGTTATCGTAAGCGTCGACTTCACCCCGAATTCGGGCGTCGAAAAAGAAATTCTCGTTTTTTGCGGGATCACTCACGTAAGTAGTGGTGCGCTTGCTCGGATTACGGAGGTTCTCCTCAATGCCTTCGGCGGCGATTTTTAACCACTGGTTATCAAATAAATTCTTGAGCAGAACAACACCGTCTCTCTGGTAGCTGGAAATTTGATTATCTGTAACCAAAGTGCTCATAGGGACCTCCTTCGAAGTAAATTTTCCAACATTTCCCAGACAACCCCTAAATTCAGGGAAATCGTACCACCGTGGCACTTCAAGGGGGTAGCTGTATTCTCCTGCCGCCGTCCGATGGGTACTGTCAGGCAAACGCGAACTGGTCTACAAAATCCCATAATTGGTCGATCGGCAGTGTCAGAGGAAAGCGAACCGGTCAGCACAACTCCATTATTGGCAATTCTCAGGCAGCAAGTTGACGCCACTCTGCAAGGGCGATGGAGCGATTGAGTTTGAAGTCTTCGCGAGTGTAGAGGTGACGTTCCTGATTGAAGTGATTGTGAATTGAAGCGTGGATCGAGGCGAATTTCTGTAATGACTTTCCGTTCCTGAATTTCGCCATCGCTCGCTCTCGTCGTCGGAATGGCTGATGTGAATTCTCGGCCCGATTGTTGAGCCAACGCCCTGTCTTCTGGCGTTCGGCATTTCCGATGACGTTCATCGCCGCGCAGTAGGATCGAAGCCGATCCGTCACAACCACTTCGGGGCGGCCATATCGTTTCATCGCTTTGCGAAGAAACCTCAATGCCGCCTTACGATCCCGCCGCTTAGTGACGAAAACCTCAAGGACTTCTCCTTCGTGATCGACTGCCCGCCAGAGATAATAAACCTTGCCGTTGATGCGCACGAAAACCTCATCCAGATGCCAGCGCCATTGGATATGGCTGCGCATTGATGCTGACCGCTTCCTTCTGATATCCGCTGCAAATATCGGCCCGAACCGGTTCCACCAGGCTCGTACCGTCTCGTGACAGATATCGATACCTCGCTCGTGGAGCAGGTCTTCGACCTGCCGTAACGATAATGGAAAGCGGACATACATCATGACCGCCAAGCGGATGATCTCGGGCGAGGTCTTGAAATATCGGAATGGATTTCTCATCCACCGACGCTAGGATCAGCACCCCGACAGCTCAAGCGATTTTCCTCTGACAATGCCGCCACTCGGCCAGGGCAGCGGCGCGGTTTTGCTTGAAGATGTCGCGGCGGTTGAGGTGGCGATCACATGGGCAGTAAACTCAACGCCGCGAAAATGCCTCGACTTCAAAACACCCGCTGAGGCGTTCCTGCAAATCTAAGGTATTGCACTTGACGTGAGAATCCAGCCCCCCCCCTTTATTGACTTTAAGACACGGCACTTTTTTAACTCCCTTCTATGCGTTCGATGCCGCCAGCTTTTAAGATAAAGTCGACAATGTCCTTCAAGCCCGTGCCCACCTTCAGGTTGGAAAAAACGAACGGGCGATCGCCGCGCATTTTGTTGGCATCTCTGTCCATAACGCTCAGGTCGGCTCCGACCATGGGGGCTAGGTCAATCTTGTTGATGACAAGAAGATCGGACCGGGTGATGCCAGGGCCGCCTTTGCGGGGGATCTTGTCGCCGGCGGATACGTCGATGACATAGATGGTGATGTCGGCCAGTTCCGGTGAGAACGTCGCCGCGAGATTGTCGCCGCCGGATTCCACGAACACGATGTCGAGTTTGGGAAACTTTTGATTGAGGTCGACAATCGCCGCCAAGTTCATAGAGGCATCCTCACGGATGGCGGTGTGCGGGCAGCCGCCGGTCTCGACGCCGACAATTCGGTCGGGGCTCAGTGCACCGGACCGGGTCAGGAATTCGGCATCCTCGCGGGTATAGATATCATTGGTAATGGCGGCGATGTTGTAATCGTCGCGCAGGTGTTTGCACAAGCGGTCCAGTAAGGCCGTCTTGCCGGAACCGACGGGGCCGCCGATACCTATTCTCAAAGGGCTGCTCATGATCGAAATAACCTCGTGTATTGGGTTTCGTGTTTCATAGAGGTCCAGTCGACCATAGGCGTAGCACTACCGAATTCGTCGAGTGGACGGCGTAAAGCCTGCTCGGTGGCGGCCTGGGTGGGAACTTCGAGAGCGGCTTGGGCCAATTGCCCGTCTGTCTGGCCCAAGGGCACCAACCGCACACCGGCAGAAATCAGATTGGCGGCTGTGGCGTGTAGATAGGCGGTCAGAGCATGACCAAGGGGTACGCTTGACGCCGCCGCGGCGACGCCGACGGCAACCGCATAGGCCGGTGGGCGGTCCAAGTCAGCAAGGGTTTGCGCCCACGTCTGGAAATTCGTATCGGGCCAGGCTTTGGTCAACGTATCGAGAAAGGCCTGGCCTTGGGCAGTGCTCTCCAAGGCCATTTCCGGTGTCGCTCGAAGGGCGTCGGCCATTTCTGCGACCTCGGCAAGGGCGACCGGGTCGTCGTCGGCAACCGCCTGCCAGGCGCTTCGGAACAGGATCGCATCATTGCGCCCGGCACCATGGCGAATAATAGCCTCAACCCACCGTGTAAGACTGATCCGATCGGTGATTAATCCATCTTCGATCGCGAATTCAATGCCGTGCGAGTAGCTATAGCCACCGACCGGGAAGCTCGGCGACAGCCAGGTCATCAGCCGGTATAGCGCCCGTTCAGTGAGCATGGGCATAGGCCCCCGGTTCGGGACTAAAGGGAGCCAAGTGCTGGTGAACGGTGGCGCCTAAGCCTTCCAGCATTTGCACCAGGACACGATCATCCAAAATCCGCAGGGTGCCATCGTCGAGCACCTGGATCGGGATATGCCGGTTGCCGATATGCCAGGCCAGCCGCGTCGTATGGCCGGGGGATTTTCCGGTCACGTCGCAGACCAGCTCATCGGCGGCGACAACACGGATGATACCGCCGTCGTCCAGGGCCAACCCGTCGCCATCTCCTAGCATGGCGGCTTCGTCCAGATCGAGCAGGAATGCCTGACCATCGTCGTCGGTCATGGCAAACCGCCGCCGGTGGCGCTGATCCATGGCAAGGGTTACGGTACCGACGCAAGCGGTCTCGGGCCAATGGTTGGAACGATGAAACTGCGTGGTGCGGCGCATGATCAAAACAAAAAGTAGCGTTGCGCCAGGGACAGTTCCTGGGCAGGCTCACAAATCAGCGCCTCGCCATCGGCACGAACCTCATAGGTTTCGGGATCGACCTCCATCACCGGCGTGGCATAGTTCAGCACCATGTCTTTCTTGGTCACGCTGCGGGTTCCCGACACGGCCAGAACC
The DNA here is from genome assembly GCA_046582475.1 of Rhodospirillales bacterium. Lineage (GTDB taxonomy): Bacteria > Pseudomonadota > Alphaproteobacteria > Rhodospirillales > UBA2165. Next base: position 3,315 of record JAYGEH010000231.1, on the reverse strand, counting down.
TCCTTGGCCAGCCCTAACCGGTTGGGGATGTCCTCACCAAGCGCCGCGTTGGAGACAAAGCTCACCGAATTTTCGCTGAGCGACTTGCCGAACGCCCCAAACATGGGCCGATAGTGCACCGGCTGGGGTGTCGGGATCGAGGCATTGGGGTCGCCCATGGCGGCCGACGCGATGGTGCCGCACTTCAAAATTAAATCCGGTTTGACGCCGAAGAAGGCCGGGTTCCACAACACCAGATCGGCCAGTTTGCCGACTTCGACCGAGCCCACATGGTTTGCGATGCCGTGGGTCAGGGCCGGATTGATGGTGTATTTGGCGATATAGCGTTTGACCCGCAAGTTGTCGTTATTCCCAGTCTCGCCGGGCAGAGAGCCCCGCTGTTTTTTCATCTTATCGGCGGTCTGCCATGTGCGGATGATGACTTCGCCGACCCGGCCCATGGCCTGGCTGTCCGACGCGATCATGGAAAACGCGCCGATGTCGTGCAGGATGTCTTCCGCCGCGATGGTTTCCCGCCGGATACGGCTTTCGGCGAAGGCGACATCTTCGGGAATGCGGCTATCCAGGTGGTGGCAAACCATCAGCATATCGAGATGCTCGTCGATGGTGTTGACGGTAAAGGGTCGCGTCGGGTTAGTCGAAGACGGTAGCACATTGGCCTCGCCACACAGCTTGATGATGTCCGGCGCATGGCCGCCACCGGCACCCTCAGTATGAAAGGCGTGAATGGTGCGGTTCTTGAAGGCCGCCGTGGTGTTTTCGACGAAGCCGGATTCATTAAGGGTGTCGGTGTGGATGGCGACGGCCACGTCCATGGCCTCGGCAACATCGAGACAGCAGTCGATGGCCGACGGCGTGGTGCCCCAATCTTCGTGCAATTTCAGGCCGCAGGCCCCGGCGTTAACCTGTTCAATCAGCGCGTCAGGCTCAGACGCATTGCCCTTGCCGAAGAACCCCATATTGACCGGCAGACCCTCGGCGGCTTGCAGCATGCGCGCCATGTGCCAGGGGCCGGGCGTGCAGGTGGTTGCGTTGGTGCCTTCCGCGGGGCCGGTGCCGCCGCCGAGCATGGTGGTGATACCGGAATGCAGCGCGTCGTCGACCAGTTGCGGGCAAATCCAGTGGATGTGGGCATCGATGCCACCAGCCGTGAGAATGCGGCCTTCCCCGGCGATGGCTTCGGTGCCGGGGCCGATGATGATATCCACGTCGGGCTGAACGTCCGGATTGCCGGCCTTGCCGATGGCAACGATACGCCCGTCCCGGAGTCCAGCGTCGGCCTTGATGATCCCCCAATGATCCACGATCAGGGCGTTGGTGATGACGGTGTCGACGGCGCCATCCTCGCGGCTGATCTGGGACTGGCCCATGCCATCGCGGATCACCTTGCCGCCGCCGAATTTCACTTCCTCGCCGTAATGGGTGCGGTCTTCTTCGACCTCGATAAACAAGTCCGTATCGGCAAGGCGCACACGATCGCCAACAGTGGGGCCGAACATGGCGGCGTAGGCGCTGCGGTCAATGGTATTTGCCATGGCTCAGTCCTCCAACTTTCCTTGAATTTTTGCGTTAAAGCCTTTGACGATGCGATTGCCCGCATAAGGGATCAGCGTTACCTCGCGTGTCTGCCCGGGCTCAAAACGGACCGCCGTTCCAGCCGGAATGTCGAGCCGCTGGCCGCGGGCCGCGTCACGGTCGAAATCCAGCGCGGCGTTGGCCTCAAAAAAATGATAGTGAGAGCCGACCTGGACCGGACGGTCGCCGGTGTTGGCAACGCTCACGGTGGTCGTTTGGCGGCCTTCGTTGAGAACGATGTCTCCGTCGGCGACGATGATTTCTCCTGGGATCATGGGTTTCTCCTCAACGGATCGGGTTATGCACGGTGACCAGCTTGGTCCCGTCGGGGAAGGTGGCTTCGACCTGAACGTCGTGGATCATCTCAGGGATACCATCCATCACCTGATCGCGGGTCAGCACACTTGCCCCGTCGCGCATCAGGTCGGCGACCGAGGTGCCGTCGCGCGCCCCTTCGACGACAAAGTCGCTGATCAGTGCGATGGCCTCCGGGTGGTTCAGTTTGACGCCCCGTTCCAGTCGCCGTCGCGCCACCATGGCGGCAGTCGCCAGGATCAGTTTGTCTTTTTCCCGTGGTGTCAGTTTCATGAATTCGTCCTCTCAAATCGTCCAAAGTCGGGGCAGAGTCGCGGGCCGTCCGGTGCTGCCATGGCGAAACCCGGCCCAAAATTTTCCGAAGGCGCGGCGCAATTGAGCAGGATCAGGACCCAGCCAGCGCACCACCAGCACACCATTGACCACCGTGGCGGCGGTGCGTAATTTGTCGTCGAGCAGGGATCGGGCCAGGTCGAGGTGTTGGAAAGCATCGTCACCGGCATAGATTGCCGTAGCCTGCGCCGTGGCCCCGTCGAAACAGGCGGGTTCGGCGAAGGTATCCGCTATATCATTTTCAAGGTGTAACGCGTCGGCCCAAACCAAACGGCCCTCGCGGTGCACCCGCCATTCCTCGCGTAGCAGTCCCTGGGTTAACCGTTCCTGGCTGGCGATACGTCCAAACACCAGGATTTCCCCGGCCAGGATGTTTGCCCCGGCGGCCAAATCAATGATCGTGCGGCGGCGCAGGCGGGCGCCATCGAACAGGATGGTTTCCTGGGGCAGCAATTCCAGTCCGGCGTTCTCCCCGACAGACAGGTGAACATCGATGCGGCTGTCGTCTCCGGCGGAGCGGTAGACCTTTTCCGCCGCCTGGGCCATCGCCAAAACCTGTGTGTCTGGACCGGCGGTTACGGAGATATCCAGCCGGTCGCCGCCGACCAGACCGCCCGACGTGGTGACTAGAACGGCACACGGAGGCTCGTCTGCTAGCGGTGTCGGGAACAACACCCGGAGTGGGTCGTGTTGGAATAAGTGATCGAGCCGGGTTTTGTCTTGCTTGCGGACAAAGCCGACTTCGGCGACGCCACGGACGCGGCTGGGTGCTGGTTGCGGTTCAGACCGTAAGGTAGCGACGGACATCGGCTTCCACCATGTTGCTGGCGTCTCCTGCCAGAACCACTTCGCCGCGATCCATGACGATGTAGGTGTCAGCCAGATCGCAGGCGAATCCGAAAAATTGTTCGACCAGCAGGATAGCTGTAAAGCCTCCATTTTATGTACCATTTTCTAATAGAGTCTCGGGCACCGGTGGACGCATGTTCAGAGCCTGATGTGGGCGAATGTGATTGTACTGTTTCAGCCAGGTTTCGATGACGATCTGAGCCTGTCTGATTGAAGTGAACCACTCTGCATTGAGAACTTCCC
>JAYGEH010000218.1:0-1892 GCA_046582475.1 Rhodospirillales bacterium | reverse complement strand
GGCCCCTACGCGACCATGATCCTGGCCGACCAGAGCGCCGACGTGATCAAGGTGGAACCCCAGGGGCACGGCGATTTCACCCGCTCCGCCAGCAATCGCTCGGGCGGCCTGTCGGCGAGTTTTCTCAACAACAACCGCAATAAGCGCTCGATCACCATCGATCTTAAATCCGAAGACGGCGTGGCCTTGCTCAAACGCCTGGCCGCCGATTGCGACGTCTTCGTGCAGAACTTCCGCCCGGGCGTGGTGGAGCGCATGGGGCTAGGCGAAGACGCCATCCGCGCCGCGTCGCCAAATATCGTCTATGTATCGATCAGCGGCTTCGGCGAGACCGGCCCCTACGCCGGCAAGCCGGTCTACGATCCCTTGATCCAGGCGCTGTCGGGCCTCGCCTCGGTACAGGGCGGATCGGACGACGAACGGCCCCGCCTAGTGCGCACTATCCTGCCCGACAAACTCACCGGCATCACCGTCAGCCAAGCCATCACGGCGGCATTGCTGGCGCGCCAGCGCACCGGTGCGGGCCAGCATGTGCGCCTGTCCATGCTCGATGCCATCGTCGCCTTCCTGTGGTCCTCGGACATGGGCGGGCAGACCTTCGTCGGCAAGGAGGTTTCGCCGCAGCGGGCCGCCAGCTTCATCGATCTTATCTACGAGACCAAGGACGGCCATATCAGCGTGTCGGTCATGACCGACGCCCAATGGCAGGCCGTGAGCAGGGTGTTCGGGCGCCCCGAATGGCTGGACGATGCCCGCTTCCAAACGGCCGAGCTCCGCGATCTCAACATCGACGACCGGCTACGGCTTATCCAGACGGAGCTTATCGGCGCCGGCACCGAGGAATGGATCCGGCGCCTCGGCGCCGAGGGCGTGCCTTGCGCCCCGGTTCTGACCCGCACCGATATGATCCGGCACCCGCAGATCACGGCCACCGGCATTTTGGTTGAGACCGAGCACCCGGAGGCCGGGCGATTGCGGCAAGCGCGCAATGCGGCGCGGTTCAGCGGCACCGAGGCGGAGCACCGGCGCGGCGCCCCGGGGCTGGGCGCGCACACGGATGAGATTTTGGCCGAGGCCGGGCTGACGGCGGCGGAGATTGCGGAGCTTAAGACGCGCGGGATTGTTGGCGGGTAATGGGGGTGCAGGGTCGCTGAAAATAGAATTCAGGTTATTTCGGAGACCGTCACGATTATCGGCTACGCTGCCTCGAATTTGCGTGCAAGGATGGTAAAGGACACGGGCAAGGCGCCATAAACCTGCCGACGCTCACACCAGGATAGTATCGCCCCGCCTGCAGCAAACCCCGCGGAGCATTTCCGGTTATTGCCCGTGCCGATTGCAATGGACAGGGTTGCAGCGCGTATGCAATATTGCCCGCATCGCTTGGAAATCGAGCTGTGGGGATAGCATGCCCGTTCCGGTAAAATCATTGCGTTGGCTGGGTATTGTGGCGGCACTCTTATTGAGCGCCTGAAACACTGACGTCGCCTACAGGACCAACGTCCAGGCCTATGATGCAACCCTCAAAGGCGATCATGAGGAATCGGTGAGGCTTTTACGAATTGGCGCCGAAAAAGGTTATATGGTTTCTCAATTTGAACTCGGATATAAATTTCAAAAGGGCAATGGCGTTCCTCGAAGCTACGCCTCGGCGCTGCAATGGTATGCAAAGGCCGCCGCCCAGGGACACCCTACGGCAATGAACAATATCGGTTACCTTATCGGGCAGGGATATGGTACCGAAAAAAAACGCAAAGGCGCTGGGCTGGTATTTAAAGGCCGCCAAGAACGGACACAAAACCGCCTTCTCGAATATTGGCAGATATTACCAGGATGGGGTGCTGGCCGGAACACCGCAAAATTATGCCGAAGCCTACTACTGGTATTCCTTG
>JAYGEH010000195.1:0-10770 GCA_046582475.1 Rhodospirillales bacterium | reverse complement strand
CTGACATCATGAACTTCGTCAAAGTCCACAACGAAAACCCAAGGCCTTACCGGTGGACAAAATCAGCCGACCAGATTTTGGCATCGGTCAAACGATTTTGCCATCGCGTCGAGAATAACTTATGTGCCGAACTTTAGATTTAGATGACTAGAGCGTTTCGGCTCATAGCTTAAATTGGAGGCCAGCCAGGTTTCCGCCTGCGCCAGCGAGACCGCCCGGCGGCGCGCGTAATCTTCGATTTGATCCTTGCCGACGCGCCCCAACCCGAAATAGCGGGCGCCGGGATGGGCAAAATAAAACCCCGATACCGAAGCCGCTGGCAGCATGGCGAAACTTTCGGTCAGCTCAATTCGGGCATTGCCGTGGGCGTCCAACAACTCGAATAGCAGCGGTTTCAGGGAATGGTCCGGGCAGGCCGGATAGCCGGGCGCCGGGCGGATGCCCTGGTAGTTTTCCTTGATCACATCGGGGTTGGAGAGATCCTCATCGGGCGCGTATCCCCAAAAAGTTTTGCGCACCCGCTCGTGCAGCCGTTCGGCGAAGGCCTCGGCCAAACGGTCGGCCAGCGCCTGCAGCATGATATCGCCATAGTCGTCTTGATGGGCCAGGAAATCGGCGCGCCGGGTCTCGATCCCGTGCCCGGTGGTGACGGCAAACAGGCCGATGAAATCATCCAGACCGGTTTCCTTCGGCGCCACGAAATCGGCCAGGCATTGGTTGGTGCCGCCGTCGCGCTTGATCATCTGCTGGCGCAGGAACGGCAGCGTCATGCGCACTTTTTTGCGCGCCGCATCGCTGTAAATCTCGATATCGTCGCCCACCGAACTGGCCGGGAAAAATCCGAATGCTGCGTCGGCGTGCAGCCAGCCCTCGCCGGTAATCCGCTCAAGCATGGCGCCGGCATCGGCGAACAGGCCCCGGGCCGCCTCGCCCTGCTGGGCGTCATGAAGAATCGCCGGGTAATTGCCGGTCAGCTCCCAGGTGCGGAAGAACGGCGTCCAATCGATGCGCGGCACCAAATCGCCGAGATCAACCTCGCGCAGCGCGCGCACGCCGAGGAAACTGGGCGCACCGGCGATCTCGTCCCAATCGAGCACATTGGATGCCGCCCGCGCGCGTTCGATATCGTGCAGCCGGGCGGTGGAGGTGCGGCTTTCATGGCGGCGCCGGACCTCGGCGTAATCGGCTTCGGTTTCCGCCATGAACGGCCCGCGGGTCTCTTCGCCGAACAGCCGCCCGGCGACGCCGACGGCGCGCGACGCGTCGGTCACATAAACCGTCGGGCCGCTATAGGCAGGCGCGATTTTGACCGCCGTATGGGGCTTCGAAGTGGTGGCGCCGCCGATCAGCAACGGAATATCGAAGCCGGCCCGGCTCATTTCCGACGCCACCTGAGTCATTTCCTCCAGCGACGGGGTGATCAGCCCCGAAAGCCCGATGGCATCCACCTTTTCGGCCTTAGCCACTTCCAGAATTTTCTCGTACGGCACCATAACGCCGAGATCGATAATTTCGTAGTTGTTGCATTGCAGAACCACCGAAACGATGTTCTTGCCGATATCGTGCACGTCACCCTTGACCGTGGCCATCAGGATTTTGCCTTTGGCGCGGGCTTTGGTGGATTTGTCGGCTTCGATAAAGGGCACCAGATGGGTCACCGCCTGCTTCATGACGCGGGCGCTTTTGACCACCTGGGGCAGAAACATCTGGCCCGATCCAAACAAATCGCCGACCACGTTCATGCCGGCCATTAAGGTCTCTTCGACCACATCGATGGGGCGCTTCGCCGCCAGCCGCGCTTCTTCGGTATCGGCGACAATATATTCGGTGATGCCGTTGACCAGGGCGTGGGTGATGCGGTCCTGGATATCGCCGTCCCGCCAGGACAAATCTTCACCACCTCTCGGCCCCTGGCCCTTGGCGCTGTCGGCGACTTCCAGCAATCGCTCGGTGGCGTCCGGGCGGCGGTTGAGGATCACGTCTTCGACGCGCTCCAACAGGTCCGGCTCGATATCGGCATAGATGGCCAACTGGCCGGCGTTGACGATGCCCATATCGAGGCCGGCGGCCACCGCGTGGTAGAGAAACACCGCGTGCATGGCTTCGCGCAAGGCGTTGTTGCCGCGAAACGAGAAGGACACGTTGCTGATGCCGCCCGAGACGCGGACGCCGGGCAGATGCTTCTTGATATGGGCGACGGCGGCGATGAAATCGACGGCGAAGTTTCGGTGTTCGTCGATACCGGTGGCGACCGGAAATACATTGGGATCGAAGATGATATCGCTGGCCGGGAGGCCCACCTCTTCGGTCAGGATGCGGTAGGAGCGCTCGCAAATCGCCGCCATGCGTTCAAAATTGTCGGCTTGGCCGTCTTCGTCAAAGGCCATGACCACGGCGGCGGCGCCGTACTTCATCACGCTTCGGGCGTGGCTCCGAAACACCTCCTCGCCTTCCTTGAGGCTGATGGAATTGACGATGCATTTGCCCTGGATGCATTTGAGGCCGGTCTCGATCACCGAGAATTTGGACGAATCGATCATCATCGGCACGCGCGCGATATCCGGCTCCGAGGCGATTAATTTGAGGAACCGGTCCATGGCGTCTTCCGAATCGAGCATGGCCTCGTCCATATTGACATCGACCACCTGGGCGCCGCCGTTCACTTGGCTGCGGGCGACGTCGAGGGCGGCCTCATAATCCCCCTCGGTGATCAATTTCCGGAACCGGGCCGAGCCGGCCACATTGGTGCGTTCGCCCACATTGACGAAACCGGTCACGTTGTCGAGGGCCAGGGCTTCGAGCCCCGAGAGCCGGCAGCCATCGCGGCGTTTCGGAATTTCGCGGGGGCGGGCGCCTTGCAACGCATCGGCCAGGGCCGCTACGTGATCGGGAGTGGTGCCGCAGCAGCCGCCGGCGATATTGACCAATCCTTCGTCGGCGAAGCTGCGGATGGTAGCCGCCATCTCTTCCGGGGTTTCGTCATATTCGCCAAAGGCGTTGGGCAGGCCGGCATTGGGATGCACCGACAGCAAGGTGCCGGCGACGCGCGCCAGGGCTTGGCAGTGGGGGCGCAAATCCTCGGCGCCGAGGGCACAGTTGAAACCGGCGATCAGGGGCCGGGCGTGGGCGATTGAAATCCAGAACGCCTCCGGCGTCTGCCCCGACAGGGTGCGGCCCGAGGCATCGGTGATGGTGCCCGAAACCATTATCGGAACCGGCCGGCCGAGACTTTCTTCGAGGGCCAGCACGGCATAAATCGCCGCCTTGGCGTTCAAGGTATCGAACACGGTTTCGATCATGATAAAATCGGCGCCGCCGGCAATCAGCCCGGCGGCGGCCTCGCCATAGGCGGCGGCCAGCTCATCGAAGCTCACGTTGCGGAAACCGGGATCGTTGACATCGGGGGATATGGAGGCGGTCCGGTTGGTGGGCCCCATCACGCCGGCGACGAACTTGGGCCGTTCCGGCGCCGCAGCGGTCAGGGCATCGGCGACGGCGCGGGCGATGCGGGCGCCTTCGAGATTGATCTCGTGGACCAGGCCTTCGGTGCCGTAATCGGCCTGGGCGATGGCCGTGGCGTTGAAGGTGTTGGTTTCGATGATATCGGCGCCGGCTTCGAAATACTCCCGGTGCAGCCCGGCAACCAGATCGGGCTGGGTCAGGTTCAAGATATCGGCATTGCCCTTGAGATCGAAGCCATGATCCGCCAAGCGCGAACCCCGGTAATCGGCTTCGTCCAGTTTTTGCGATTGAACCATGGTGCCGGTGGCACCGTCGAGGATGACGATGCGGTCCGAGATCAGACCGCGAAGCCGGGCCAGGCGCTTGGCGGCGGCGGCAGGCGCGTCAATCATAGTTCTGATCCGTTCCGCCGCCCTCGGCAATGGTCGCGCGGATGCCGAGGATATGGCAAATGGCGTAGACCAGATCAGCCCGGTTCAAGGTGTAAAAATGGAAATCGGTCACGCCCTCCCTATGCAACCGGCTGCATTGTTCGGCGGCGACCGTGGCGGCGATCAGCTTGCGGGTTTCCGCGTCATCGTCGAGGCCATCGAAAAGCGCCATCATCCAGGCGGGCACGGAGGCGCCGCACATAGCGGCGAAGCGCACCGCCTGTTTGAAATTCGTAACCGGTAATATGCCCGGCACGATGGGCGCGTCGATGCCGGCGGCGGCGGCGGTATCGCGGAACCTGAGATAGGTCTCGGGCTCGAAAAAGAATTGCGTGATCGCCCGCTTGGCGCCGGCGCCCAACTTGCGCCTGAGGTTGTCCAGGTCCTTCTCGGCGCTGGTCGCCTCCGGGTGCATTTCCGGATAGGCGGCGACGCTGATCTCGAAATCCTGAAGGCGCATCAACCCGGCGACCAAATCGGCGGCATAGGCATAACCGCCGGGATGCGGCCGATAGCGGTCTTCACCTTCGGGCGGATCACCGCGGAGCGCAACGATATGGCGGATGCCCGCATCCCAATAGCGGCGCGCCACGTCATCGATTTCGCCGCTGGAAGCGCCGACGCAGGTCAAATGCGCCGCCGCCGGTACCTGGGTATCGTTCTGGATCCGGGCGACGATGGAATGGGTGCGCTGCCGCGTCGAGCCGCCGGCGCCATAGGTGACCGACATAAAAGCCGGCGCCAGTGGCGCCAGCCGCTCGATGCAGGACCAAAGCGCCTTTTCCATGGACGAGTCCTTGGGCGGAAAAAATTCGAAGGACGGCGCCACATCCTTGGCCAGGCCCCCGGCCAGGCCCCCAGGCAACCCACCAGGGGTTTCTGAGGTCAATTCCGTGGCCGCGGACGGTTCCCCGCCCGGCGCCGGTTGCCGCGTTCCCATGTCAGCCATGGCGCCCGTTCGCCTCCGGCGATGCCTTGATGGCCGACCAGACCACCACCGTCAGCGCGCCGCCGGCCAGCCGCACCGGCGGCTCTTCGGCCAATCCGGCGGCCACCAGCCAGCCGGTCATGCCGGCCTGGTCGAACCCAAGGCGCTGGTGCTGATAAATATCGCGCAATTCCTGCCGGTCGTGGCGCGCAAAATCGGCCACCACGACGCGCCCGCCCGGCTTGATAACACGCGCCGCCTCGGCCAGGACGGCGCCCGGATCGTCGGCATAATGGAGCACCTGATGGATCACGGCCGCATCGAAGACGCCGCCCTTGAAGGGCAGTACGTACATGTCGGCGTGGCGGACGCCGCAATTTTCGAGGCCCGCCCGGTCCAGTTTGGCGCGCGCGATGGTCAGCATTTCGTGGGACCGGTCGATGCCTGTGGCTTGCTCCATGTCCGGTCCGAGAACCTCCAGCATACGGCCGGTGCCGGTTCCGATATCGATCAGCCGCCCAGCCGGACCCCCGGCAATGGCCGCCTTGATTGCCTGCTCGACCGCGTTCTCGCCCGTCTGGTCACCGGTAAAAAGGGCGCGAATGTGATCCCATTCGCCGGCAACTTGTTGAAAATACTGGTCGGCGCGAAGGCTGCGGGCGGACTTGACCTCGGCCAGCCGCTCAAGATCGCGGGCGAAAACATCGTCCCCGCCGCCGTCTTCATTTGGCACCAGCGACAGCAGTTGATTCGCCGCGGCCCGCGCCTCGGGCTCGGTTGCCTGGCGATAATAAGCCCAATTGCCCTCGCTCAGCCGTTCCAGAAATCCGGCATCACACAAAATCTTAAGGTGCCGAGAAATCCGGGGCTGGCTATGATTGAGAATTTGCACCAATTCGCTCACCGTAAACTCGCCCAGTGTGCACAAGGCCAGCAATCTCAGGCGGCTCGGCTCAGCAGCCGCCCGCAGCATTCGCATCAATCTATCCATAGGGAGAAAATAGGGATAAAACCGTTATTTTTAAAGCAATATATTCGATAACATAATTATATAAAGATTTATTTATATTAAATTAAATTAAAGGCGTTCGGCTTGAACATTTGGTAAGGATTTGGCGCTAATCTTGCGGTCGATGCTCGCCAGTGGTGCCTTCGGCTTTGGCGCGTCGAATGCGTTGGGTTGGGCGCCGCTACGCCATCCGGGAACGACTGTTGCAATAATACAACAAATAAATTTTTCGACGTTCGTTAGGCGCTTCACCTTACTGGTAATTCTGGGAAGCGTATGTATATTCAAAAGTACGAAGTATTCCGTGTGGTCACCCAGCCGGAGCCGAATGCCCATCGTCTACTGAAGTTCCCCAACAACAGCGATAAATCGGCCGCGCCCGAAGTGATGCGCCACTCTGTTGTGTTAAGTGGATGGTGCCGTTTGATCAAGCCGGGATGCCGCATCGGCGCTCCGAGAAGACACGACCTGGTCTGAACGGGCGATATAAAAATATGAGGTCGGCATGTGGGCAGATAATGGTTTGCGGAGGTGGGCGAGGGTTGGCGTCATAGTGCTGGCGATGTTTGTCCTCGCCAATTGCGCGAGCGCCCCGGAAAATGATCCGGAAGCGCTGGCCGAATACCAAACCATTAATGACCCCATCGAGCCGGCCAACCGCACCATCTTTTCATTCAACCTGTTTCTAGACCGGGCGCTGTTCCGGCCGGTGACCGCCATTTACCGCACCATCGCGCCCGAAACGGTGCGCGAATTTATCCATAATTTCCTGCAAAATCTGCGCACGCCGGTGATCCTGGCCAATGATCTTTTGCAGGGCGAGCCATCCAGAGGCGGCACCACCACCGTGCGCTTCGCGATCAACACAACGATCGGCATCCTAGGCTTCGGCGATCCGGCATCTTCCATGGGATTCGAGCAGCATGACGAAGATTTCGGCCAGACCCTGGCGGTGTGGGGCGTCGGCGAAGGCCCCTATTTGATGATTCCTATTTTCGGCCCGTCCAATCCCCGCGACGCGGTCGGCAAGATTGTCGATTTCTTCCTGGACCCGGTCAATTGGTGGGCCAGAAACGAAGGTCTGGATTCGGTCCTCTGGGGCCGCACCGTGATGACCGGCATCGATACCCGCGACCAGCTTTGGGACGTGCTAGACGACCTGGAAAAATCCTCCATCGATTTCTACGCATCCATCCGCAGCCTTTACCGGCAACGGCGCAACGATGAGATTACCAATGGCGAGGGTTTGGATGATAAACCGCCGCCAGGTTTCTCCGGAGATTTCGAAATCGCTGATCCGGATCAGGAACAGGATCCGGATCAGGATAAAAAGAAACAATAGTAGGTGCGGACCCCATGTGGATAACGCGCGGCGCCATCTCGCTAGCCATACTTCTGTTTTTATCGGCCCATTTGCCCGGCATTGCCCAAGCCGCCGGCGATGAGTTTGCCGACGGCGCCCACCAATTTATCCAAACCCTCGCCGACCGCGCGGTCAAGTCGCTGGTCGGCGAGAAAATCAGCGCCGCCGAACAGCAAAAGAGATTTCGCCGGATGTTGAACGAAAATTTCGATATCCGGCTGCTTGGCAAATGGGCCCTCGGGCGCTACTGGCGGCGGGCAACCAAGCAGGAGCGGGCCGAGTATTTGACCGAGTTCGAGGAATTCCTGGTCGCCACCTATGCCAAGCGGTTCCGGCAATTCACCTCGGAAAAAATCGCCGTCGCCAGCGCCACCAGCCGCAACAACAAGCTGGCCATCGTGCATTCCAAGCTCTTGCGCGATTCCCATAAACCGGTGCGCATCGATTGGCGCGTCGCCTACCCAAGGGGCAAGTACAAAATTGTCGACATCATCGTCGAGGGCATCTCCATGGTGCAGACCCAGCGCTCCGAGTTTGGCTCGGTCATCCGCCAGAACGGCGGCAAGGTATCGGGTCTGATTGCGGCGCTCCGCAGTAAAACCGAAAGCCTCAAGAAGCGCCGCAAATAGTGCCGCCTTCAGGTTCGTGTCAGCTTTACGTGCGCGTCAGCGGCCTGTATTTGATGCGGTGCGGCTGGTCGGCGGCGGACCCGAGGCGGCGTTTGCGGTCGGCTTCGTAATCATCGTAATTGCCTTCGAACCAGATCACGCTGCTGTCGCCCTCGAAGGCGATAATATGGGTGGCGATGCGGTTCAGGAACCAGCGGTCATGGCTGATGACGATGGCGCAGCCGGGGAAATCCAGGAGCGCATCTTCGAGGGCGCGCAAAGTATCCACATCCAGATCGTTGGTCGGCTCATCCAGCATGATGACGTTGGCGCCCGATTTCAAAACCTTGGCCAGATGCACCCGGTTGCGCTCGCCGCCCGATAGCTGGCCCACCTTCTTCTGCTGGTCGGGGCCGCGAAAATTGAATTGCGAGACATAGGCGCGGCTTGGCATGGTGCGGGTGCCGAGATCGATCTCGTCCAGCCCCTCGGATATTTCCTCCCACACGGTTTTGTCGCCGTCCAAGCTGTCCCGCGACTGATCCACATAACCGAGCACCACCGTATCGCCGAGCCGGATGGTGCCGGTATCGGGCGTCTCCTGGCCGTTGACCATGCGGAACAATGTGGTCTTGCCGGCGCCGTTGGCGCCGATGACGCCGACGATGGCGCCCGGCGGTATCTTGAAATCCAGATCCTCGATCAGAAGCTGATCGCCGTAGGCTTTGCCGATACCGCCGGCCTCGATCACCAGATTGCCGAGGCGGGGGCCCGCCGGCACCACGATCTGCGCCGAGCCGGGCGCGTTGTCGGCGGAGCGCGATTGCAATTCTTCGAACGCGGTAATGCGCGCCTTGCTTTTGGCTTGGCGGGCGCGCGGCGATGCCCGGATCCAATCGAGCTCGTTGGCCAGGGTCCGCTGGCGGGCGACTTCGGATTTTTCTTCCTGGGCCAGACGCTTCTGTTTTTGCTCCAGCCAGCCCGAATAATTGCCCTCAAAGGGGATGCCGCGGCCGCGGTCCAGTTCCAATATCCAGCCGGCGACGTTATCCAGAAAATAGCGGTCATGGGTGACGGCGACGACGGATCCCGGATAGTCGTGCAGATGGCGTTCCAGCCAGGCAACCGATTCGGCGTCGAGATGGTTGGTTGGCTCGTCGAGCAACAACAGATCGGGTTTTTGCAGCAGCAACCGGCACAAAGCCACCCGCCTTCGCTCGCCGCCGGAGAGGGTTTCCACGTTGGCGTCGCCGGGCGGGCAGCGGAGCGCGTCCATGGCGATCTCCACGGTGCGCTCGATCTCCCAGCCATTGGCGGCATCGATCTTTTCCTGCAGCTCGCCCTGCTCTTCCAGTAGCGCGTTCATTTCATCGTCGTCCATGGGCTCGGCGAATTTGGCGCTGACTTCGTTGAAGCGGTCGAGCAGATCCATGACCTCGCCGACCCCTTCCATGACGTTACCGGCCACGTTTTTGTCCGGATCCAGCTGCGGCTCCTGCGGCAGGAAACCGACGCTGGCGCCATCGGCGGCCCAGGCTTCGCCGCTGAACTCGGTTTCGATGCCGGCCATGATGCGCAAAAGCGTCGATTTTCCGGCCCCGTTCAGGCCGAGGACGCCGATCTTGGCGTCGGGAAAAAACGACAGGGAGATATTCTTGAAAAGCTCGCGCCCGCCCGGATAGGTCTTGCCGAGCTGCTTCATGACATAAATATATTGATAGGAGGGCATGTGTTCACATTCTGATTGTTAGGGTGCGCGGGCCGTTATGTAACCCAGCGCATATGCTCACGCAATCACCGGCGGCGAGGTTCAGCAGCCTTTGAACTTTTTATCGAAGCATTCACGGGCAAGGTCTTTTGCTTTCGCGACATCGGACCCGGTCAATTTATTTGCGACAATGTTTATAGTCTCGACCGCATTCGCATAGCCGTTCAACCGGGAAACTTCGAGCCACATATAAGACTGGGTGTCGTCCCGATCGACACCCCGGCCCTTAAAATAATGGAGCCCAAGATTGAATTGTGCCAATGCGAGTCCTTGTTCAGCAGCCGCTTGGAACATCGTGAACGCTCGTGTGTAGTCCTGAATAACACCGTGACCCGTGATATACCTTGTGCCTAGATTGAATTGCGCTCCAGCGTTTCCTTGCACCGCGGATTTTCGAATCAGCCGAACAGCTTCTTTGTCATCCTCATTGACGCCTAGTCCTTTTTCATAGCTCATACCCAGATTATTTTGTGCCTTCGCGTGCCCTTGATCCGCCGCCCTTCGATACCAGTAAACCGCCTCTTTAAAATCCTGAGCGACACCCTGAGCATTCGCGTAGCTTACACCTAGATTGTTCTGTGCTGATGCAAATCCCTGTTCTGCTGACTTGCGATACCACCTGACAGCTTCTCTATAGCTCTGAACCACGCCTCGGCCGTGGTCGTACATCACACCAAGATTGTATTGAGCCTCCGCGATTTCTTGTTCTGCCGACTTGCGAAACCATTTGACGGCTTCATCGTCGTCCTGTTGCACACCCAGGCCATTCGCATAATTAAATCCAAGTTTATTTTGTGCTGCCGCGTTGCCCGGGTCGGCATGAGGCCTAATTTTTACCCCCGCGTCGATACTCTGACATGCGAATAAAGAGAAAAGGGCAAGGACTGGAAGCGAGATTCTTAAACGCATTGGGTTTATCCGCTGGCGAGTTCCAGGATTATTACCAAACTATAACGGGAATTGTTTCGTGGCGAAATGTTGTTTCGGTGGCAGCCACCAATTTTACCTGGCGCAACCCGATGCTACACTCCGCCATCGATATCATACCAACTGCCGCAAGGGGAACCGGGCGATCCTTACACAGAATCTTATGCTGGCGCTCAGCGTCGCGGCCTTCGGCATCTATATCCTTTATGTCAGCGCCGCCCAGGTGCGCCGCTTGCACGGCGGGCATGGCTATCTTCGCCCCGACGATGCGATC
>JAYGEH010000488.1:0-3308 GCA_046582475.1 Rhodospirillales bacterium | reverse complement strand
TCGGACGCGGCGCGGCTGTCGATTGGTATCGGTCTGCCGGCGGCACGGACACCGGTGCCCAAATGAAAAACCGGCGGGTGGGCCTTTAACAGCGGCCTTGAAAACGGACGGCCAGGGGCTATGATCGGCGCGCCGTTTCGGGGGGGCAATATGCGGGCGTAGCTCAGGGGTAGAGCGCAACCTTGCCAAGGTTGAAGTCGTGGGTTCGAATCCCATCGCCCGCTCCATTTTTTCAAGGACTTAGCTTGCTTCAGCGCATTCGGAACCATCGTTGGTTTTCGGTTGTCACACCTGTGTCACACCGGGAACATTATTCGATGGCTTCAGTTAGAAAACGAAACGGTAAATGGCAGGTTTAAGTCCGTCGAAAAGAGGCAAGCGGAACAAATCAGGCAGGTTCAGAGGGATATTGAGACTGAGGAGAAATAAGCTGATTATGGCTACTAAACATTGACTATGTTCATGGCGATAGAAAATTAGGGTGTCTGGAATACTAGGGTTTGTCGTAAGTTTTCATTGTCACCGAATTCGTTTGGATATTGGCGACGGTCAGGAAGGTGGAGAGATGGGGACTCGAGTGCGACAGTAGAAATCTCGATTTCGACATTTCTTGGTTCACCTTGCGGATCGCTTTTACGCTTGTTTTGATCGGGTTGATTATGGTTTTGTCCGCTGGGAAGGGCCCGAAAGGCCGTTTTCTAGTCCTCAGACGTTCCCTGACTCCGGGCGCCACGGGTAACAGCCGACATTCATGATCGAAAAATCGTCGATGACAATCAGTGCCATACCTCCCACCGTCAAACTGATCGCGGTTTTGACGGGAATCGCCGTTCCGTGGCTCGTTTTCGGAAGGGTGATCATGGCCCTGCCACTGATACTGGCCGTCCTCCTGCTGGTTTGGTTTCCGGAACGGCGCCAATACTGGCGGGCGCTGCTGGGCCAAGTCCGTACGCCGATCGGAATGATGGTGCTGGTGACGTTGGCGCTCTGGCTTCCGAGCATGGTGGTCTCGCCGCAACCCCTGAGATCAATGGAAGCCTGGGCTCGTATCCCCGTTTTCATCGGCTTGATTTTCTTCCTCGCGGCCATGTTGTCGGAGCGCCAGGAAGCACTGGCCCTCGCTCTCAAGGCGTTGATAGTCACCGGGGCGATCGCCACCCTGTTCGCGCTGTTCTCGTTGACTTTCCTGCCCGAGTTTCTGTCCTTCGTCCGCA
The DNA here is from genome assembly GCA_046582475.1 of Rhodospirillales bacterium. Lineage (GTDB taxonomy): Bacteria > Pseudomonadota > Alphaproteobacteria > Rhodospirillales > UBA2165. The sequence continues at coordinate 2,094 of JAYGEH010000488.1, read as the reverse complement.
GTTCCCCAAGCCATTGGGGTTGGATTGATATGCCGTATCCGGGGTTCCGGCCAGACAATATCCTGAAACCTTACGCGGCCTTGACGGTCCTGATGGCGCCGGTTCTCGTTTGGGGGGGCTGGCGCCTGGGCGGGTACTGGCGGATCCTAGCTGCCGTGACCGTCATTGGCCTGTTTGGCGTCGTCTTGTTGACCTACAATCGCTCCGCCATAGCCGGGCTGTTGGCGATCACGGTCGTGGGCGCCGGGCTGATGATGTGTGTTCGCCGGAATCTCGCTGTCAACATGGCGGTTGGCGTTGTGCTCTTTTCCATCATTCTGGCCGTGTTGCTGTGGCAGCACGATACCCGCCGGTCGATGCATGTGCCGCCGATCTCGGAAGGCATCGTAGTCACACTACCCCAATGGCTGATTGACTATCAGCGTCAGACGATCTGGGTTCATGCCATCGACATTGGCATGCGGTCACCATGGTTCGGTAACGGCATCAACGTGATAAATTTCTTACCCGGGGCCGATTTGAAGTTGCCCAACAACAATTTGAACGTCATCCCGGCCCACCCGCATAATTGGCTGGTCGAGGTGTTCGCGGAAACCGGCGCGCTTGGCGCTTTCGCGCTTCTGACTCTGGTGATCACGTTGTGTATCAAGCTTTCCGGGGATTTCCTCAAGTCCGGCAATACGGCGCTTCTTGCGGCCCTTCTCGTCAACGTCGGATACTGGAGCTCGGGGCTGCTGAGCTTCTCGTTCTGGTCGGCCTGGTGGCAGGTCAGCTTTCTATTGATGATGGCCTTCTGCTTGGCCGGGCGGGCGCGCCTCGATCAAGATTAGCGCGTCCGGCAGGAAACCTTTGCCGACCTGGGGCAGGAATTGAATAATCGTTCGTCGTTGGTTATTAGTTGGGCGTGATGAAGGGGTCGGACAACAGCCTCATCCATCACCAGACTCGAGGGAATTCAAATCTGCACGTTGGGCATTTCTATCGAAAATGTCCTTTTCTTATAGCCACACTTCATAATGATCATTTTTTAGTATCACAAAAAATGGCTATGAAAATGATTAGTGACGCCAACGTCATTCGTTGCGGGTCGCTCTGCGCAACCCATTTGAGGTGGAATCTCTGCCCTTCTTGGCGCAGGTCTACGAGACGGCGTTCCGGCCGCGACGGCGAGTCTCGAAGCGGTTCATCGGTAAACCAGCTAAGCAATTGTTCCGGTTTTTGTTGGCCCTTGGCGTTAAGGGGAGTGGACGGGTGCGGGTTGAGACGCCGGCAGGCTCACGGACAATATTGTTTTGTGCTTGCAACACTCAATTTGGCACACTTTACATGCCGCAGAACAAGCCCATCTATGAGCCTGAGACGTCAGCGCTGCTCGACCGGTTGGTAGGCGATGACGGCGTTTTTTTCGATGTCGGCGCCAACTGGGGATGGTATTCGGTGCTGATTGCTGCTCGGCCTACCTTCCATGGCACAGTCCACACCTTTGAGCCTTTTCCTTAAAATTTCTCCGAACTGACCTCGGTCGTTCGGCAGACAAACTTGGACGAGCGAATAATCTGCCATGATGTCGCCCTGGCCGAACGAGGGGGACAGGCGGAAATGACGTTCTCAGACGGTGTCCAGAGTGGCTTATCGCGATTGAGAGAAAAAGGTGGCGTTCGAGTTCGGCTTGCGAGATTGGACCACCTGTCTCTGCCCGCGCCCACGACAATTAAGATCGACGCCGAAGATCACGAACTGGAAGTGCTGGAGGGGGCTACCGCCGTAATCGATAGCGCTCGCCCATTCATCATTCTCGAAAATTGGTTACACCACGGCAAACCGCGCTTGACTCTGGTGCCGCTCACGTTGCTGTCGGCGCGCCGATACCGCTTTTTTCTCCCGGGTGGGTATGCGGAGACCCCGATTGCATTCTGAGCGAACCCGGCGTTTTGTCCGAACTTGCCTTGGTTCCCTTCTTGTCCGCCCAGCGTTTCCAACTCCCCGCCCAGATCAACATCGTTGCGGTCCCGGTTGAGCGAATGGACGAATTCCGTGAACGGCTTGCCTAAGATTTCTTTCCGATCCCGTTTCCCGGCCCTTATCGCGAATTCA
>JAYGEH010000486.1:0-2826 GCA_046582475.1 Rhodospirillales bacterium | reverse complement strand
GTTTCGGACTTCAAGCACTTTCGGATCAACCACTCCAAGCTCTTTGCAGACAAGCAGAACCACATCAACGGCATCGAGAATTTCTGGAACCAGGCGAAGCGTCACCTGCGGAAATTCAACGGGGTTCCCAGGGACCATTTTCCACTGTTTTTGAAGGAATGTGAGTGGCGATTTAACAACCCTCATCCGCAGGTGCGAATGAGGCAGATAAAACAGTGGGTTAGAGAGTTTTTGGCTTAGTTATCTGGGACAGCCCCAAATTAAATTGTGAAACAATTTACTGGAAGCGACAACAAAGTCATGTCTGGGGGATAAAATAAAATGCAGGCCATAATTCAGGGATTGTTGTCTGTCATAGGTTTTGTATTAGGGTCAGGACTCATTAATCCAGATAGAAGATGACGATAGCGGCGATGCATATGGCTGAAAAGAAGGTATGTGCGCAGCGGTCATATCGTATTGCGACGCGGCGCCAGTCTTTGAGTTTGCCGAACATGTTCTCGACCTTGGGGAGCCTATTTCGTGACAGTATAACAAATTATAGCAATATAATAACATTAATTAAATATACTGTCACGAAATAGGCCTAAATACCGGCTGAGACGGCCCTTCCAAACCCATCAAAAACAGTCCCCGTTTTACCCGAAATCGGACGCCAAGAGCCTTGCGCCCGGCTTCCGGCAAACTATTTAGGTCTATGAACATTGGATGAACTTTTACCCCCATAAACCCCCATACCCGATTCTCCGTAATATGTCGCACCCGCCGGCTGCCGCCGTAGGGTCAAACGCTCGAAAATGTGAATAAATGTTAATAAATGACAATGATGTTAATGGTGATTCGGCGCGTTGCATGTCGCATCCCGCCAGCTTTGTACTTCCGATAATCGGAACCGACGTCGGATGCGATTCCCATTACGGGCTAGACAAAGCCACCATTGGCGCGACAATCGGCCCCGCTGCCACTGCGGACCCGCATGAGGACTTCCACCCAATTGACCACCCAAACAGATTTCGAACCCCCAAGCGACAGCCAAGATTCCGGCTGGGCGGCGTTTCAATATGCCGATTTCCGGAATTTCTTCCTGGCCCGTTTCGTCAGCCGCCTGGCCGTCGAAATGCAGGTGACGGCGGTCGGCTGGCAGGTTTACAGCCTGACCGGCAAGGCCCTCGATCTGGGCCTTATCGGGCTGGCCCAGATCGCGCCGTTCCTGATCCTGTTTCCCCTGGCCGGCATGACCGCCGACCGCTATTCCAGGGCGCGCATCATCTCGGTCTGCCTGTTTTCCGAAAGCCTGTGCGCGGCGGCGTTTCTTTTGTTGACCGTGTTGGGCGTCATCACCTTTCCGGTGATGCTCGGGATTCTGGCCCTGTTCGGCGTATCGCGCGCCTTCCAGACCCCCGCCGAGCAGGCCATCGTGCCCCTGCTGGTGCCGTCCAAGCACATCGCCAACGCCATTGCCTGGACCTCGGTTTCGGGCCAGGTCGCCCGCATATCGGGGCCCGGGATCGCCGGACTGATGATCATCGCCGGCGAACAATGGGTGTATGGCGCGGTGGTGGTCCTGATGATCGGGGCCACCGTTTATGCCATGATGATCCGCGCCAACACCCAGATCATCTCCTCCGATCCGATCAGTTTTGCCACCGTGTTCGCCGGATTGCGCTTTATCTTTTCGCGGCAAATCGTGCTCGGCGCAATTTCGCTGGACCTGTTCGCGGTGCTGCTCGGCGGCGCCACGGCGCTACTTCCCATCTACGCCAAGGATATCTTGGCCGTCGGCCCGGTCGGCTTCGGCATCTTGCGGGCTACCGTGACCGTCGGCGCGCTGGCCGGGGCGCTCTATTTCACCCAGCGCCCGATCCGCCGCCAGGCCGGCGCCAAACTGCTGGGCACGGTGGCGGCTTTCGGCGCGGCGACGATCATCTTCGGCCTCTCGGAAAGCTTCGCCCTGACCCTGGTTATGCTGTTCATCATCGGGGCCACCGATTCGGTCAGCGTCTTTATCCGCAACTCGATCGTGCAGATCGTCACCCCCGATCATATCCGGGGCCGCACCAACGCCGTGAACTCGGTTTTCATCGGCGCCTCCAACGAACTGGGTGAATTTGAATCGGGCGTAACCGCCGCCTGGTGGGGGGTTGTGCCGTCGGTGGTCGTCGGCGGCATCGGAACCATTTGCGTTGCGCTTGTTTTTGCGAGAATATTTCCGCAATTAAGGGGGGTGGACAGTCTGGCGCCAGAAGAGCTAATCCGAAAGTACCGATAAGGAATACGCGAAGCGATGAAATACAGAAAACTTGGCCGCACCGGCGTCGACGTTTCCGAACTGGTCTTCTCCTGCGCCGAAACCGTCGGGCTGTTGACCAGCGGCAACTATGACACCGCGCTGGAAGCGGTGCGGCGGGCGCTCGATGCGGGCATCAACTGGTTCGATACCTCGCCCAGCGACACCGGCGGCGAAGCCGAGGTAATACTCGGGCGTATTTTGAAGGAATTGGACGCCCATCCGCACATCTCGGCCAAGGTGGAGATCAACCCGGGGGCAAGCGAGGAAATATTTGTGCAGATCGAGCGGGCCTTGGAGCAAACCCTCGAGCGGCTGCAGATCGAGCAGATCGACCTCTTTTAGCTGCACAATTGGATCGATGGCGCAACCGGAGAGCGCGCCCTGAACGTCGATAGCGTGCTTGGGCGGGATGGCGCCATCGCCGGCATGGAGCGGTTGCGCGATCAGGGCTTGCTGAAATGGATCGGCGCGACGGCGCTTGGCGATACCGGCCTCTCGCGCCGCCTTATCGAGAGCCGGCGCGTCGATACGGCGCT
>JAYGEH010000398.1:0-6180 GCA_046582475.1 Rhodospirillales bacterium | reverse complement strand
CGCCGCGTTGCAACACGATATGACCGTTGCGCACACACCTTCTTTTCAGCCATATGCATCGCCGCTATTGTTATCTTCTATCTGAATTAATGAGTCCTGACCCTAGATGAACCGGGACTGACGTTGCACGCCAAAGCGCAGGCAGATTTGCTTCGCTACTTCAAAGAAAAATTAAAGCCACATCATCAGGTAATTTACACAACTCACTCACCGTTCATGGTGCCATCAGATGATTTGATGTCAGTCCGTACGGTAGAGGATGTGGTTGAACTCAAAGGACCAATGGATTTTGTCTCCAAAGGAACCAAAGTTGGTGATGATATTCTTTCCACGGATAATGACACATTGTTTCCTCTACAGGGGGCACTTGGCTATGAAATTACTCAATCACTTTTCGTAGGAGAAAACACTTTGTTGGTCGAGGGACCTTCGGATGTTTTGTATCTGCAAGCTGCCTCCGCCGCCCTTAAACTGCTTGGTCGCACTGGTTTGGATGGCAGGTGGACGATCTGCCCCACCGGAGGCATCGACAAAGTTAGCGCATTCGTAAGTTTATTTGGTGGAAACAAAATTAATATTGCCGTCCTGACAGATTTTGCAACCGGCCAGAAAATGAAAGTCGAGAAATTGCGCGAATCTCAGTTATTGAGAGCAGGTCAATTCTACACGGTGGCTGACTTCGTTGACCAAGACGAAGGAGACATAGAAGACTTGTTTTCAACGGGCCTATTTGTCTCGATAGTGAACGAGGCGTATTCGCTTCCTAAAAAGCACAAGTTGACAGTTGAAAATCTTAAAAGTGCCGATGAGAAAACCGTTCGACAGGTGGTTATGGCAGAAGCGTACTTTCGTGTGTTGCCAAACGAGATCGATACATTTGATCACTTCACACCGGCTAGCTGGCTTATCCAGCATCCAGAGCACCTTACCGGCGATGGCGCTGATATATCGGAAAGCTTGGAGCGGTTCGAGAATATTTTTAAAACATTCAATGCGCTTTTGTAATTGCGGCGACAGTTTCCCAATTAAATTCACCCCCAATCTCCGGATTGCCGCTCCGGTGCCCGGACTGACGCCCGCGTGGAAGTGCCTGTTACCTAAACCGGTGCCAAGTTCGACGTGCGCATGGCCGACCCAGCCATCCCCATGCGCACTGGGCCGATTGTGTGCCAAGATCGACGTCCATCCGTCGGTGCCCATTACATAAACAGGTGCCAAGATCGACGCCCACGTGGCCGCCCCCGCCATCCCCACGTGGGCTGCGCCGTTCAGCACCTCTTCCCCGGCGCCTTCAATCCGGCCGGCAGGTTTATGGGCGGCTGCTTCGGATTGCCGAGACAGGCCCGGTCCAACCGGGTTTGTCTCAGGTTCTTGGCGCCCGATAGGTTGGCGCCCGACAGGTTGGCGTCCAGGAAATCGGTGTAGAGCAAGTCGGCGCCGGCGAGATCGGCGCGCGACAGATCGGCGCCGTTGAAGTTGACCCGGTATAGCTTGGCTCCTTTAAAATCGGCGCCGCGCAGATTGGCCGCCTTGAATTCCACCCAGAAGAGGTTGGCCTGGCGCAGGTTGGCGCCGGAAAGATCGATGCCCGAGAGGATGAAAGGTTTTTTGCCGTCGGAGGCGCTCAAATCGATTTTGGCCAGGGCCGCGCAGCGGTCCTGTTGGCGCCGGCCGCGCGCATCGATGCAGCCGAGGCGCAGTTTGCCCGGTGGTGCGCCGGCCCGGTGCAATGTCTCTAAGGCGCGCCGCTGGCCCGATACGGACTTGGAGCTTTGGGAGGCTTTCAGGAGTGTCCGGGCCGCCGTAACCCGGGCCTTTTGCAGCGCCAGGGCTTTGGCCGCCGCCGCCTTTTTGCCGGCCTGGTATTGCTGCACGCCGAATACGGTGCCGCCCGTCGCCAGCGCGACGATCACCCCGATCACGGTCAGTTTCACCCAGCCCATGCACCGCCTCCCATGCCATTGGTCCCGCCTATGGAGGGGCATTATGCCCGAGGCGGGTTCAAATGTCATTCCCGGCGGCGAAGATGGGCGGAGGCCGTCTCAACACGGTATTATTCCGCGGCTTGGGTCTTGGCCTCGCCGACCGCGCCGGAGGCATGGATTTCCTCGATCTCCTGGTCGGAGTAATGGAGCACGTCGCGCAAAATCTCATCGGTATGCTCGCCGAGCAAGGGCGAGCGCAGGACCTCGGACGGCGAATCGGACAGTTTGACCGGATTGCCCACCGACAGGTATTTGCCCCGGGTCGGATGGTCAACCTCGACGACGGTGCCGGTATCGCGCAAGGATTGTTCCTCGGCCACCTCTTTCATCGACAGGATCGGCCCCACCGGAATATCCAACTCGTTGCAGATGTCCATGACCTCGAATTTGGTTTTTGTCATGGTCCATTCCTCGATGGTGCCGAAAATCTCGTTGAGCCTCGGCAGACGGCCATTCGGCGTCGCGTAATCGGGATCGTCCTTCCATTCGGGCTTGCCGATTAGCCCGCAGACATTCTTCCAGATGGCGGCCTGGGTAATGAAATAGGTATAGGAGTCGGGATCGGTTTCCCAACCCTTGCATTTGAGGATGCGGCCCGGCTGGCCGCCGCCGGAATCGTTGCCCGAGCGCGGCACCGCGTCGCCGAACGGAATATCCAGCCCGAACTGGGCATATTCGGTCAACGGCCCCTTGGCCAGCCGTTGCTGGTCACGCAGTTTCACCCGGCAAAGGTTCAAGACGCCATCCTGCATCGCCGCCGTTACCCGCTGGCCCTTGCCCGAGCTCTCTCTCTGGAACAATGCCGTGACGATGCCGAATGCGAGATTGAGGCCGGTTCCGGAATCGCCGATCTGGGCGCCGCTGACGGTCGGCAGCTCGCCCAGATAGCCGGTCGTCGAGGCCGCGCCGCCGGCGCATTGGGCGACGTTTTCATAGACCTTGCAGTCCTGGTACGGTCCCGGCCCAAAGCCCTTGATCGAAGCCATGATCATGCGCGGATTTAGCTCCTGGATCCGTTCCCACGAAAATCCCATGCGGTCCAGGGCGCCGGGGGCGAAATTTTCGACTAGCACATCGCAGGTTTCTACAAGCCGTTCTAGCACCGCCTTGCCGGTGGCTTCCTTGCCGTTGATCTCGATCGAGCGTTTGTTGTGGTTGAGCATGGTGAAATAGAGCGAGTCCACGTCCGGAATGTCGCGCAGTTGGCCGCGCGTCGCATCGCCGACGCCGGGACGCTCCACCTTGATCACGTCGGCGCCGAACCAGGCCAGCAGCTGGGTGCAGGTCGGTCCCGACTGAACATGGGTAAAATCGAGTATCTTGATGCCTTCAAGCGCTTTCATTTTTCTATACCTGGAAAAGAATTAAAGGAGCTTATTTCTTGGCGACCACGCTTTGCGGATTGAGATTGCCGATGCGGCCGCTTTCGGTGCCGGCGGCTTCGTCGATCACCGCATTGACCAGCGCCGGCTTGCCCGCATCCATGGCCGCGTTCACCGCCTCTTTCAGGGCGTCCGGCGAGGTCGCATGGAACCCGGTGCCGCCAAACGCCTCGATCATTTTATCATAGCGGGCGCCCTTGACGAATACGGTCGTTGCAACGTCGGACCCATCGGTTGGATTGACATCGGTCCCCCGGTAAATGCCGCCGTTGTTGAAGACCACCACGCAGATCGGCAGGTTATACCGGCAGATGGTTTCGATCTCCATCCCCGAAAACCCAAAGGCGCTGTCGCCTTCGATGGCCAGCACCGGAAAACCGGTCTCGACGGCGGCGGCGATGGCGGTGCCCATGCCGACGCCCATGACGCCCCAGGTACCCACATCCAGCCTTTTGCGGGGCTGGTACATATCGATAATGCTGCGCGTAAAATCGAGGGTATTGGCGCCCTCGTTTACCAGGATCGCTTCGGGCCGTTCCTTGATGATGGTGCGCAAGGTTCCCAGCGCACCGTGATAATCCATGGGAATGTTATTGTTTTGCAGCCTTGGCGCCATGCGGGCAACGTTGGTTTCGACCTTATCGCGGACCGCATCGGTCCAGGCTTCCGGCGGCGGCGTCCAGGTCTTGCCCATGGCATCGAGCATGGCCTGGACACAAGAGCCGATATCGCCGACCACCGGCGCCGCGATCTCCCTATTGCTGTCCATTTCCCGGGGCTCGATATCCATATGGATAAAGGTCTTAGGCGCTTCGCCCCAGGCCTTGCCCTTGCCATGGGATAAAAGCCAGTTGAGGCGGGCACCGATCAGCATCACCACATCGGATTCCTTCAAAACCAGCGAGCGGGCGGCGCCCGCCGATTGCGGGTGGGTATCGGCCAACAGGCCCTTGGCCATGCTCATCGGCAGATACGGGATTCCGCTTTTTTCGACCAGGGCCCGGATGGCCGCGTCGGCCTGGGCATAGGCGGCGCCCTTGCCGAGGATGATCAGCGGCCGCTCGGCGCCTTTCAGAACGTCGAGGGCGCGCCCGATCGATTCCGGCGCCGGCAGCTGGCGCGGCGCCGCATCGATGGCTTTGACCAGCGACCGCTGGCCGGCGGCCGCATCCATGGCCTGGCCAAGGAGTTTTGCCGGCAGATCGAGATAGACCCCGCCCGGGCGGCCCGAAACGGCGGCGCGGATTGCGCGCGCAATGGCGATGCCGATATCGCCCGCATGCAAGACCCGGTAGGCCGCCTTGCACAGCGGCTTGGCGATGGCGAGCTGGTCCATTTCCTCGTAGTCGCCCTGCTGCAAATCAACGATCTCGCGTTCCGAAGAGCCGCTGATAAGGATCATCGGAAAGCAATTGGTTGTGGCATGCGCCAGCGCCGTCAGCCCGTTGAGAAAACCGGGCGCCGACACGGTCAAGCAAATACCCGGTTTTTGGGTCAAAAATCCAGCAATCGCCGCCGCATAACCGGCATTTTGTTCATGCCGGAACGACAGCACCCGCATCCCGGCGGCCTGCATGTAACGGCCGAGATCGGTAATCGGGATACCGGGCACGTTGTAAATTGTCTGGATGCCGTTGAGCTTGAGCGCATCGATAACCAGATGAAACCCGTCGGTCAGTGTGCCGGCCTCTTGTTCTGCGTCTGGTGCCATCGCACCCTCCATTGGGACAATCAATTTGGTTTAAACAATATTTATTTCCCATGCCAGACTTTAAACTTTAAATTTCAACCGCTTGTGTTCGGTGCGCCATTGACAAGTCTCAGCCTAATACCCAATAATCAAACCGATCTGGAATGGCACATACCAACGATATAAAACCGCCGATTATATAAAAACAAAAAATTCTAATTGAAAAGGCTTTGACCATTCACCGAAGGGAGAAGACACCATGAAGTATTCGCACGTTATGATGGGCGTTGGCGCCGTCGCCGCCCTGGGGCTGGCGGCTTCCGTTTCGACCGGCGCCAAGGCGCAAGGCTGGCAACCGAAGAAACCCGTCGAGTTTGTCATCATGGCCGGCAAGGGCGGCGGCGCCGATAGGCTTTCCCGCCTCATCCAGGGCATCATCGCCGAGAACAAATTCGCCTCCAAACCGTTCGTGCCAATCAACAAGGGCGGCGGATCCGGCGCCGAGGCATTGCGCTATCTCAAAGACAAGGCGGGCGATCCCCATATCATCATGTCGACGCTCAACAGCTATTACACCACGCCCCTTCTGCAGCCCAAGCTGGGCGTGGATATTTCAAAATTTACGCCGATCACGCGCATGGCGGAAGACACCTTTCAATTGTGGGTGAATGTGGAGAGCGGCATCACCACCGTTAAGCAATACGTCGCCGCGGTCAAGAATGCCGGCATGAAGAACTGGAAGATGGGCGGCACCGGATCGGGCCAGGAAGATTCCCGGGTGACCAAGATGCTTGAGGGCAAGTTCAGCATTAAGCACACCTACGTGCCCTTCAAGGGCGGCGGAACGGTGGCCAAACAACTGATCGGCAAGCACATCAATTCGACCGTGAACAATCCGTCCGAGCAGGCCGGGTTCTGGAGCGCCGGCAAGTCGCGTCCGCTCGCCAGCTTCACGCCGAAGGGGAAACTCGCGGGCAGGTTCGGCACCATCCCGACCTTCGAGGAGCTCGGTTACGGCAGTGACATGGTCTACTACATGCAGCGCAGCATCATCGCGCCCGCCGGGATTCCCAAGGACGTGCAGGCGTTCTATGTGGGTGTCTTCAAAAAAGTCTACGACACG
>JAYGEH010000290.1:0-17980 GCA_046582475.1 Rhodospirillales bacterium | reverse complement strand
AAGGATTAAACCCCGGGGGGGATAACCAGCGATGACCACGGCCGCAGAAAACGAAACCCTGACCCGGGTCGGGCCGGGCACCAAGATGGGCGAATTGATGCGCCAGTTCTGGATACCGGCGGCCATGTCCTCGGAACTGGTGGCCGACGGTGATCCGGTGCGCCTGATGCTGCTCGGCGAAAAGCTGATTGCCTTCCGCGATACATCGGGGCGGGTCGGCATCATGGACCACCGCTGCCCGCACCGCTGCGCCTCGCTGTTTTTCGGGCGCAACGAAGAGAACGGCATCCGCTGCGTCTATCACGGCTGGAAATATGATGTGGACGGCAATTGCCTGGACATGGCCAACGTGCCCCCGCACCAGGACTTCAAACATAAGATCAAGGCCAAAGCCTATAAGACGGCGGAGCGCAACGGCCTTGTTTGGGTGTTCATGGGGACCCAGGAAAACGTGCCCGGGCTGCCCGAGCATGAAGCCACCCTGGTGCCCGAAGAGCAGATGATGATCAATTTCAAGCTGCGCGAATGCAACTGGCTGCAGGCCATCGAAGGCGATATCGACACCTCGCATCTGGGCTTTTTACATTTCGGCTCGGTGGGCAAGGGCAATTTCGAGGGCGCCACCTTCCGCTCCACGGTGGCCAACCGGGCGCCCGAATATATAACAAGGGAAACCGATTACGGCTTCATGTACGGCGCCCACCGGCCGGCCGCCGAGCGCCCAGGGCTAATCAATTGGCGCCTCGCCCATTTCCTGTTTCCCTGCTTCTCCCTGCCGCCGCTGGGGGCGCTGGAGCGCAACGTGTCCCTGCGCTGTTATGTGCCCATGGATGATGAAAATACCATGTGCGTGATCCTGTTTAAAAAAGACAACCGGACGCCCGAGGAATGGGCCGAGCGTAACGCCATCGCCGGCGGCGACGATTTCCATTGCCTGCCAAACACGACCGATTGGAAGGGCCGCTTCCGGCTGCAGGAAAACCGGGAAAACGACTACATGATCGACCGCGAGGTGCAGCGCACCAAATCCTTTACCGGCATCGGCGGCATCTTGTTGCAGGACCACGCCGTGGTCGAAAGCATGGGCGGCATCTCGGATCGCACCCTCGAGCATTTGGCGCCGTCGGACCGGATGATCACCGAAACCCGCCGCGCCATCTTGCGCGCCGCCAACGCCTACGCCAAGGGCGGCACCCTGCCCGCCGCCGCTTCCGATCCCAGCGTCTTCGCCGGCACCCGCGGCGGCGCGTTCTTCACCGAAGCGGGCGCCGACTGGTTAGAGGCCTACGACGAAATCATGTCGGCGGCGCCCATTGGAAGCCGCATCGCGGCGGAATAAATTGCTTAGCGTTCGGGATCCCAGACCCGGCTGAACAGCGACACGGCGATGACGCCGCCGAACACGAACAGGCCGGCCGAGACGAACGCGAACAGGGTCGCTGGGCCGGCGCCGAACCAGGCCACCGCCGCCCAGCCGCCACCGGCGGCGACGATCAGGCGCAAGACCCCGGCGCTGAACGGCCAGGCCATGTTGCCGGTGCCTTGGGAGGCGAAATACAGCGCCATGCCGAGGCCGAACATGCCGTACATGGGACCGGCGATGCGCAGATAGATGCCGCCGAATGCAAAGGCGCCGGCGTCACTGGTGAAGATGCCGAGCCACAATGCCGGCCAGATGGCGGCGGCGATGCCGATCAGGCCGGTAAAGGCGCCCACCGCCAAGCCGCCGGTCCAGGCGAAGCGCCGCGCGCGGGCATATTGGCGGGCGCCGAAATTGGTGCCGACGGCGGCGGTCAGCACGCCGCCGGCGCCGAACGCGATGGGGATCAGGATCAGCTCCAGGCGGCTGCCCAATCCATAGCCGGCCAGCGCCGCCGTGCCGTGGGCGGCGGCCAGGCGGGTGACGATCAATACCGTGGCGATGGTCAAAAAGGCATTGCCGCAGGCGACGCCGCCGACCTTGACGATGTCGTGGAACAGCGCGCCCCGGAGCCGCGTTCCGCGAATGGCCAGGCGCACGCCGAGCCGGCCAGCGGCCAGGAAGGCGCCGAGAACCAGCGCGGCGCTGGCGAAACTGATAACCAGGGCCACCGCCGGGCCCCTCAACCCGAGCGCCGGCAACGGCCCCCAGCCGAGGGTCAGGCCGCCGGCCAAGGCCACCTGGATGACGCTGGTGACGATCATCACGGCGGCCGGCAGGGCCATGTTGCCGGTGCCGCGGATGATCGAGGCGAACGAGTTGGCCAGCCACATGACGATGCCGGCGCCAAACGCGATCTCGGCATAGGCGACGGCGCCGGCCAGCACCGGGCCTTGGCCGCCCAACAGCCGGAACAGGGGCTCGGCGAAGATCGCGGCGATGACCAGATAGGCGGCCGCCATGAGCACCGCGATGACGATGGCGTGCAGGGTGATGGCATCGGCCCGCGCTTGATCGCCGGCGCCGAGGGCGCGGGCCACCGCCGATGAGATGCCGCCGCCCATGGCGCCCGCCGACATCATCAGCATCATGGTCTGCACCGGGAAGACGATGGCCAGGGACGCCAACGCGGTCACGCCCAGGCGGCCGACGAACCAGGCGTCGGCGATGGTGACCAGGGTTTGCACGGTCAAGACCACGATATTGGGGGCCGCCAGGCGGCTGAGCAGCGGCCCGATGGGTGCGTTCAACAGCGCGTGCAATCGGGGATTATCCGCTGCTTGCATGTGGCCGCGCCTCTTAAGTTTCCGATGGCACCAGCGCCATGGCGCCGCCAATGATGGCGGCAGCGATTAAAGGCAACCCGTCGGGCAGGGTCAACAGCCAAGATGCACCGGCCGCCGCCGCCAGCCACAGGATCGCCGCCGCCCGGTGGATCATCGCCGCCCGGCGCCGGCCATTAAGAAACGCGCCCAGGGTCAGCAACGCCACCGGTTCCGGCGACAGCCCGAACGCCGGCGACTTCGGCCAGGCCATGTCGGTGAACAGGCCGAGAACCGGATAGAGCAGCGCCGCCAAGCCTATGATGGCGAGCCCGCACCAGCCGCGAAGGCTGCGTTGGAACTGGAACTGCAGGTGGCCGCGCAGCACACCGGACCAGGCAATCAGAAACCCCTCGGCCACGAACAGGGCGGCGAAGGCGGGGGCGGCGAAATTGATGACGCTGTATTGGGACCAGTGAAAGGCGAGCCCGGTCCAGATCCAGAAGACGGCGAGGATGGTGGCGATTGTCCGCCCGCTGCCGGGACCGGGTCGAAGCAGCCCGTAAATAAGCATTGCGCCCAAGGCATAGGCGGCGGTCTGGGCCGGCCAGATCAATTCGTTGTACTGACCGAGGATGGTGAGAAACACCTCCCGGTCAAACGGGATCATGGGCTAGAGGCCTTCCACGTGGCGCGCCATACGGCGGCGGAAGGCTTCATCGGGCATCGGCCCCAGCCCGGCGCCCATGTTCTCTTCCATGTGACCGAGCCGGGAAGTGGCCGGGATGGCCAAGGTGACGGCCGGGTGGGAGACCACGAATTTGAGGAAAATCTGCGCCCAGTTATCGGCGCCGATGGCCTTCGCCCAGCCGGGCAAAGGCTTCGATGCAAAGGCACGGAACAAACCGCCGCGCTGGAACGGCCGGTTGATGATCACCGCCAGGCCCTTTTCGGCGGCCAGTGGCAGCAGGCGCTGCTCGGCTTTGCGGTCGATCATGTTGTAGGTGAACTGGACGAAATCGATGGGCTTGGCGGCCATGATCGCCTCAAAATCGCGGTGCCGGCGACCGTGGCTGGTGGTGATGCCGATATAGCGCACCCGGCCCCTGGCCTTCCAATCCAAAAGGGTTTCCAGATGGGCTTCCCAATTCAAGAGGTTATGAATTTGCAAAAGATCAAAGCGTTTTTCGCCCCACAGGGTTTCCGATTTTTTCATCTGCGCGATGCCGTGGCTTTGCAACGGCGTCCACACTTTGGTGGCGGAGAAAAGACGGCCTCGGTCGGCGGCGCGGCCAAGACCGTAGCCGATCACGGCTTCCGAAGACCCATACATGGGCGACGAATCCACCAGGGCACCGCCGGCATCGAAAAATGCCTGCAGGACAGACGCGCGGGCATCGCGCATGGTCCGGTCCCGGCCGACGTTGAAAGTAATGTACGATCCCATGCCGATCACCGGAAGCCGCTCGCCGCCCGCGGAAATGAGCCGCGTGTGCATGGCGGGCAGCGCCGCGAGCGCGCCCGGCCACCTGGCAGCGGTGGCGGCGGTCAGCGAAACAAGGAATGTGCGGCGGCTCAAATATCGCATCATTCCAGTCTGCCACGCCCGGCGTTCGATTTGAAGGCGCGGCACCGGATTGTGATCGGGGACTTAGCGTCCGTTTTCGTCGATACGGCGGGCGGCAAAAATATCTTCCGCCGTACCCGCTTGGGGAGGGTAGATCCATTGCTCGTTGATCATGCGCTTGCGCGCGTTGGCCTCGGCCCCGGTGGTTTTCACTTCCCGCTCCCAACCTTCGGAATACATCGCACCGTATTCCCCGAGATCGATACAGGTGGTGTAGTTTGGCTGCCGGTAGCGACGCAAGGGCAGCCCCAACAAATCCCGCGCCGCATTGTATCCCGCGTATTTCCCCATGGTGCCGGCATGCTGGCACGACATAAGCGCCACATGGGTGTCATCGGCGGAGGCGTGGGCCATGTCGCCGGCGGCGAAGATATCGGTCCGGCCTTTGACCGAAAGGTTATCGTCCACATGCAATCGGCCGATCTCGTCCAGGGTCCCGCCGATGTCCGCGCCCAACCGGTTCGCGACTAGCCCGGTGGTGACGATCACACTGGCGGTCTTGATGCGGGTGCCGTCGTCGAGGGTCAGATGGTCCGCCGCCGCCGCTTGGACCTGGCGCCCCAAAAGGGTTTCAACTCCGCCCTCGTCCAAGGCTTCGGTAATGACCGGGCGGGGATTGTCGCCGATGTCGGGACCGATCACCGGTGCCCTGTCTATTAGGACAATCCGGGCATTCTTGGCGGCATCCGTATTTCCGTGGGCATCGATGCGGGTGCGCATTTCCAAGGCAAATTCGATGCCGGTGATGCCGGCCCCGATGATCACGAAAGTACCGGAACCGGGCGCCGAGCCGCCATTGGTAATGCGCTGCAAGTGCTCATCGAAAGCAACGGCGCCGTCGTAGCTATCGATATTCCAGGAATTTTCGGCAAGGCCCGGCACCGGCGGCGATTTGAGCCGGCTACCCGCCGTCAAGATAAGCCGGTCATAGGAAAGCGTTTCAGGTTCCCCATTAGGGGCGTTGAGTTCCACCGTCCGCGCCACCGGATCGATGGCGCGTGCCTCGGCGCACTTAAAGGGAATTCCGGCGGCATCGAATATCGGGCGCAAGGGCTCGCGGAGGTTTTGCGGGTTTACCTCATAGAGCCGCGGCCGCATGGTGATGTATTCGGAATTGGACACAACGGTGACGGCAATTTCGCCGCCATGCTGGCGCACCTGATCGGCGCCATTGAGCGCCGCGCTAAGCCCGGCAAAGCCGCCGCCGATGACGAGGATGTTTTGCATGCTATTTCCTTTTCCCTACGAACCGGTGCGCCGCGCCTGGGCGCGGCTGTCGAACCAGTCGCGCGACGCCTGTTTGATCTGAGCCGGCACAACTCGGCCAACGCTTTTGTCCAAATCGGCGAGGCTGCGGGCAGCAAGAACGCCCCGCATCTTAAGCTCCGCCTCCTGCATCAAGGCATGAATTTGGCAGACGCTGCTGGTCACCCTGTCTGGCGGCTTGCCTCCGTAAAGGATGCAGTTGCCCCGGATCTCCCGGCACTTGAACAATGGCTGGCCGCCTTCCAACGCATCGACGACCTGCAGGACGGAAATATCGCCCTTGGACCGCGCCAGCCGGAAACCGCCGCGCACGCCTTCCGCCGAAATGACCAGCCCGGCCTTTTCCAGTTTGGTGAACAATTTGGCGACAAAGGACGGCGAGATGCCTTGATACTCGGCCAGGTCCTTGGCGCTGGGCGGCGCCCGGTCCGGCGCGTCGGACAGGTGCAAAAGGCAATGCAAACCATATTCAACGCTGGTGCCATACAGAGCCATGAGCGGATCCCTTTTAACTACGATAAAATTAATCGTAGTTTATATCCGACTGTATCTTGGCTTGCAAGAGAGATATTGGAACGGGTGCTAAAACGGCTCAAAATCGCGGAGCGCGGGCATAACCTTTTCGCCGAACAGGCGGATCGAGCGCATCAGGTCGTCTTCCGCCAGATCGGAGAAATTGAACTCGCCCATGAAGGTGTTGAACAGGCCCGTGGCGGCTGCGTCGTGCAGTTTCCGGGTCACCGTTTCGGGCGAGCCGATAAACACCAGATCGTTTTCCAAAAGGTAGTCCGGATCGAACAAATTAAGAAAAATCTGGGCGGCGCCGTCCTCGCCCCGGTCCAGGAACCTCTGCGAAAATATAGCGACCCTTTCATCGAAACTCTTGCCGTCGCCGGGCGGCGGCAGGAACCCCTCGTAGGCGCGGCTGGCTCCGAACAGCGCCGTATCCAACGCCTTGTCGTCGCTTTCATCCACATAAATCACCGTCGAGTAGGCGATATTGGGCCGGTAGTCCCAGCCTGCCTTGTCCCAATCGGCAAGATATTTCCGGTAGCGCGGCGCCGCTTCATCCCGGGGAAAGACCAGGAAATAGCCGGTATGCATGCCGTTGGCGGCACAGAATTCCAGGGTTTCGGGATCCCGGCTCTGCATCCACATCGGTGGGTAAGGCTTTTGCACGGGCTGAACCGAAAGGGTTGCGCTTGTCGTCTTGTGGTTATCGCCGATGAAAGTAAAGGGCTGCTCCTCACCATAGGCGGCGCGCAGGTAATCGAGATATTCCAACGTCGGCGATTTGCGGTAGTTGTAGTCGAGGCCGAAGGGTTCGAAATAAGCGGCGTTGATACCGGGCACCAGACCGACTTCCAGGCGGCCGCCAAGCATCTGGTCGATGATGGCGATTTCCTCGGCCAGGCGCAGCGGATTATAGAGCGGCACGACGTAGCCCATGGGGCCGACGCGCATATGCTTGGTGCGCGCGCCGGCGGCGACGGCAAACAGGCTGGGCGCCGACATCCAGCTTTCGTGGGGAACAAAATGATGTTCGACGCAAAAGGCGTAGTCGAAACGAAGTTCGTCGCACAATTCCAACTCCCGCCAGAGCTGCTCGTAGCGGTCGTGCGGCGTCATGTCCGGCTTGCCCCAGACATGGGAAAAATGGGCAAATTTCATGGCGCTCCCCCCTTTTATATTTGGTGGCCGTTATTGGGCCGGTTGTGCCGCCGCCGCTTCCTCGGCCAATCTTGGCAGCGGATTTTCGTTGATCGGGAAATGCACGAAGGCCGCCGCGACGCCCAGGAATATTCCGCCATAAAAAATCGGATCGTAGGTGCCATAACCGTCATACACGACACCGCCCAGCCAGATCCCTAAGAAGCTGCCAATTTGATGGCTGACGAAGGTGAATCCAACCAGCGTCGACATATACTGGGTGCCGAAAATCTGCGCCACGAGGCCGGTGGTCAACGGCACCGTTCCCAGCCATAAAAGCCCCATGGTCGAGGTGAAGAATATGACCGTCAGCGGCGTGATTGGGCTCGAAATAAAGACCAGCATGGCCATGGCGCGCAGGAAATACAGAAGCGACAGCAGTTTTTTCTTGGAATAGCGGTTGCCCAAGTAGCCCCACGCGATACAGCCGGCGATATTGAATCCGCCGATCAGCGACAAAGCCAAGGCGCCCATATAGGAAGGTTGGCCAAGATCAGAGAGGTACGCCGGCAGATGAGCGCCGATGAACATGGTCTGGGCGCCGCAAACGAAATACCCGGCAACCAGAAGCTTGAACCCCTTGTGCCGCGCCGCTTCGCGCATGGCTTCGCCAATGGTCTGGTTGGAATGGTCGTCCTGGGCGCGGGTGTTGCCGCCCGACAAGGCATAGGACAAAGGCACGATCAACGCCGTTATCAGCGCCAAAACCATCATCGATACCGACCAATGGCTGGTGTTGGACAGCATCCATTGGCCAAAGGGCACCAGGATCACCTGACCGGAGGAGCCGGCAGCGCTCACCAGGCCCAGATAGAAACTTCTTTTGCCCGGCGCAACCTGGCGCCCGATCACCGATAGAACAATCGGAAAGCCGGTCATCGACATGGCGAAACCGGTCAGCACGCCGATGCCGATGGTGGCTTCGGCGGGCGCCGTGGCTTGCGACATGACAAACAGGCCAGCGGTATAAAAAATGCCGCCGAAGGCCAATACCCGGGCCGGACCATAGCGGTCGGCGATATAGCCAACCAACGGCGTGGTGGCGCCCCAGACAATGCTTTGCAAGGCAATGGCAAAGGAAAACACCCCGCGTCCCCAGCCCAGGTCCGAGCTGATCGGATCCATATAGAGTCCGAAATTGACGCGAATGCCAAACGCCAGCATAACGATGACCGATCCGGAAATGATGAGAACGAGCGGCGTTTGCCAGGCACGCATGGTCATGGTTTTTTCTCTTTGTTTTCGCCGGCTTTCCGCGCCGGACTTTTTGATGTACCAAAGGATGAACATATTGGCCACGAGCGTCAAGCACCGCCGCAATCGGTCGGCCAACGGCTTGAAATTGGCGATAAATTGATATGACGAACGGTGACGCCAGCCGACCGACCGGGAAACAGCCCCACGCGACGCAGCACCGATAAAATATTGACCACCCATACCGGGAACCTGCCTTGGGCCGATGCGCCGGATGGCAGCGAGGCGGATTTTGAGCCGCGCCTGAAAGAGGCGGTCGCGTCGATCGTGAAATGGCAGCGCGAAACCGGCATCGATATCGTCAACGAGGGCGAATATACCAAAGGCGGCGACTGGCTGTCCTTTATGGATGGCCGCATCGGCGGCTGTGAGGTGCGCACCGATACCGACAACCGGGCCGCCGTGTTCAAAGGCCGCGAGCAAAAGGAATTTGCCGATTTCTACAAATACGCCACCGATTCCGGCACTTTGTTTTACTTGGCCGACAACCAGATCAAGCTGCAGCGCAATTACTGGGTCTGCACCAGCGCCATCAGCTACACCGGCTCCGATGCCCTGGGCAAGGAATTGGCGTTGCTCAAAGACGCCGCGGGCACGGATGATGTGTTCCTCACCTCCACCGCGCCGGCCAGTCTGGAGCCCTATTACGAAAATAATTTTTATGGATCCGAGGAAGAATTCCTGTTCGCCATCGCCGATGCGCTGAAGGCGGAATATGAAGCCATCGTCGAAGCCGGCTTTTTGTTGCAGGTGGACGACGCCTGGCTGCCCGCCCTTTGGGACCGCATCGGCATCGATATGGGGCTGGAAGCCTTCCAGAAGCGCAGCATGTTACGGGTCGAGGCGCTCAACCACGCCCTCGCCGATATCCCCGAAGACAAAATCCGCTATCATCTCTACTGGGGAAGCTGGCACGGGCCGCACGTTTACGATCTGGAGCTTATTCACCTGATCGATGTTTTGCTGGCGGTCAATGCCGGCGCCTATATGCTGGAAGCGGCCAATGCGCGCCACGAGCATGAATGGGCGGTGTGGAAGGACGTCAAGCTGCCGGACGGCAAAATCCTGATACCAGGGGTCATCACCCATTCCACCGATCTGGTCGAGCACCCGGAATTGATATCCCAGCGCATCCAGCGCTACGCCGGCGTGGTCGGCGCGGACAATGTGATCGCCGGCTCCGATTGCGGTTTCGGCGGGCGCTCGCACCCGCAGGTGGCCTTGGCCAAGCTGGAATCCATGGTCGCGGGTGCGGCCTTGGCCTCGAAGGCCCTTGGCAAGGGATGAGGGTTTTAAATAATTTGCGGGGCCATAGAAAATTTGGGGGTATTCGTGACCGCATCGACAAAATCAAAACCGGTTGAGACCGCCGCCGGAGCCGGGCGCAAACCGATTCCGGTACCAGAACCCGGCCTGACGCCGGACCGGCTGATCGAGCGCGCCACCGCCATGCGGGAATTGATCCACGAAGACCAGGACGCGGCCGACGCGCGCGGCCGTCCGAGCGCCGAAATCCAGGAACAATTCGTCAAGAACGGCTTCTACCGGATCACCCAGCCGCGCCTGTTCGGCGGCTATGAGTTTGATTACACAACCTTTTACCGGGTGATGATGGAGGTGGCGCGGGGCAATCCGGGCACCGGCTGGTGCCTGGCCTTGGGCGCATCCCACGCCGCCGTCATCGCCGCCCATTTTCCGGAAGAAACGCAGGCCGAAGTGTTCGCCGATGACGGCCAGGTCATCGCGCCGCACCGGGTCGGTGTCCCGGTGCCGATCAATAAGGTGAAGGGTGGATACGATGTTGACGGGGTTTGGGGCTATGCCTCCGGCGCCCCCTTTTCCACCCATTTCATCGGTACCGCCGCCATCGAAGAAGACGGCAAGCCCAAGGGATTGACCTTCATCGCACCGCGCAAGGATTACCAGGTTCTGGATGATTGGGGCGGCGATTCGGTTTTGGGCATGCGCGCATCAGGCTCCAACTCCATCCATGTGAAGGCCTTCGTTCCCGATCACCGGGTCATCGACAGCCAGCCCGGCCTGTTCTCGGCGGGGGATATTTCAGAAGGCACCATCGGCACCCGCCTGCACGGCAACCCGATGTATCTGGGCCGCCTGATGGGACCCTATCACGCCTCGCTGGTGGTCCCGGTGATCGGCGCCGCGCGCGCCGCCATGGACGAATTCGAATTGATCGCCAATGCCCGCGATGTCCGCCATCAGCCCATCGGAAAATGGGTCAACAGCCCCGATGTGCAGCGCCCGTTCGGCGAAGCCTTGATGAAAACCGATTCGGCCGAAGGATTGGTGATCCGCGCCATGGATATGTATCTCGAATATTGCCGGCGCTGGGCCGCTGACGGCACCCATTTTTCGGCGGAAGAATCGGTGCGCCTGTGGGGCATGCTGCAAAACGCCGGCTGGCTGGCTTGCGATGCGGTGGAACTGATCTTCCGTGCCTCGTCGTCGTCGGCATCCAAAAAAGGGCAGCGGATCGAGCGCTATTTCCGCGATGTGGCCATGTACCGCAGTCATATTTCGGCGCAACTCCCAACTTTCGGCGGCGGCCTGGCGCGGCTGCATTTCGGCCTGCCCATGGAAATGTTCGGCATTTAGGAGCGGGGAATGGCCAAAATCGCCACCAAAATCCCGAGGGCGGATGTGATCGGCAACTTGCTCAGGCCGTCCTATCTGATCGAGGCGCGTATTCGCGGAGCCGCCGAATATGTGCCGCTGGAACGCCTGGCGCTCAGCCCCCAATGCGGCTTCGCGTCCGGCGAATATGCCACCACCATGACCCACGCCGAACAGGAGGCGAAGCTGCGCCTGGTTGGAGATATCGCGCGCCGGGTCTGGCCGAACGGCCGAGAGGACATACTCCCATGACCGACATTGCCTTCAAATCCGCAAAAAGCTTGGCCGCCATGGTGCGCGCTAAAAAGATCGGCTGCACCGAATTGCTGAACCATTTTCTGGCCCGTGTCGAACGCTATAACCCGTCCCTCAACGCCATCATACAGACCGATATTGCGCGCGCCAAAAAGCGCGCCCGGGCGGCCGACCGGGCCTTGGCCAAGGGCAACATCTGGGGACCGCTGCATGGGGTGCCGATGACGGTCAAGGAATCCCACGACGTGGCCGGGCTGCCGTCCACCTGGGGCGTTCCGGCCATGCGCAAAAACATCGCCGCCGAAGACAGCCTGGCGGTTCAACGCTGGCTGGCCGCCGGGGTCACTTTGTTCGGCAAAACCAACGTGCCGTTGCTGCTGGCCGATTCGCAAAGCTGGAACGAGATTTACGGCAGCACCAACAATCCCTGGGACCTGGAGATGGTTCCGGGCGGTTCGTCGGGCGGCGCGGCGGCGGCGCTGGCATCGGGCATGACCGGCATCGAGATGGGCAGCGACATCGCCTCATCGATCAGAAATCCGGCGCATTTTTGCGGCCTGTTTGGACACAAACCCACCTGGGGCATCTGCCCGTCCAACGGCCATGGCCTCGGCGGCGCCGTGGCGCAGGCCGATATTTCGGTTATCGGCCCCTTGGGGCGCAGCGCCGCCGATGTGGCCCTTGGCCTTGCCATCATGGCCGGGCCGGACGAGATTGATGCCAGGGGGATCAAACTGCAATTGCCGGCGCCGGCCAAAAAATCCCTATCCGAATACAAGATCGGCATCATCTACAGCCACAGAACCGCGCCGGTGGACCGGGATGTCCAAACCCTGATGCGGGACTTGGCGAAGTTCCTCAAAGGCCAAAAGGTGCGCATCGATGAGCAGGCGCGCCCCGATATAAAGATGGACGATATTCACAGGACCTTCGATATACTGCTCAGGGCGGCCACCTCGGGGCGCATGGACGATGCCGGCTATGGGCGATTGTTGCGCCAGGCCCAACGCCTTCGCCCGGACGACGATACGGTAAAGGCGCGGGGAATTCGGGGCGCAACCATGCGCCACCGGGACATGCTCAAGCTCAACGAGGCCCGCCATCGGATGCGCTGGAAATGGCATGACTATTTCAAGGATTTTGATTTGTTGCTGTGCCCGGTCATGTGTACCGCCGCCTTTGCCCACGACCACAAGGCATCCTATGACCGCTTCTCCACCATCAACGGCAAGAAATATCCGGCCATGATGGAAACCTTTTGGGCCGGTTATACGGGTCTGACCTATCTGCCTTCCACGGTGGCGCCCATCGGCTTTACCAAAGCGGGGCTCCCGGTCGGTGTGCAGATCGTCGCGCCGCAATATGGCGATCGCACGTCGCTGCATTTTGCGGGCCTGTTAGAACAGCAATATCAGGTCTTCCAGCCGCCGCCTGGGTTCGAATAATCGGATTGAGAGGCGTCGGCGCCGGGTCTCACTCTTGCTCCTGGACCCGAATTAATGCCATGCTTTGTTCATCGTCAACAACCGAAAGGAGGTGATCTGATGCTGAGTGAGAAAATGGCTTTATCGTTGGCCACCGCGCCTACATTGCTGGCATCCGAGCAACCTCGGGGTCACGCGTAACGGCGGCGCTGAAAAGCCAAAGGGCAACGATGAGTCCTCACCAACGAAAGGCCGCCCTTCAAGGGCGGCCTTTCTAATGAACTTCGGCTTCGCCGGGATTACAGGTTGGCGTGCGAGCCGTCGCAAAAGGGCGGATTTTTTGTCGTTTTGCAGCCGCACATGTGGACGGTCTCATCCTTTTCCGCGACCAGCAGGACCGGCTTGAACCCGAAATCTTTGTGGGTGCCGTCGCAGAGCGGCTGATTACCGCTCCTGCCGCAGGCGCACCAGGCATATCTCTCACCTTCCTTCACGTCGATCGCATAGGGACTAGTTTGCGCAACTACTGAATCAGACATTTGACCTCACCTTCCTGATTTTTAACGGGAACCGCTTTTTCGAATGATCAAGGCCGACAGTAGAGGAGCCGGCCAAACGCGGCAAGGCCGGTCTGACGTTGCGTGCATAAACAGCTTGTGGGCCATCTTTCCGGCTGAGCCTGGTCAGTCGCTAAAGAAATTCCCCGATATGACTTCGATGCGCGCATCCTTCGACTCGAAAGCGACGCCGACGGGGTCTTCGCCGCCGCGCACCCGTTCGATCTGCGTGCGCAGCCCTTTCCGGATCAAGCGGATGGCGCCGTCGCTGCCGGCGAGATGCTCTTCCGAATGCAGAGTAATGGGGCCCTGGCCGGTTTGCGCTTCCCAATCGCCGGGATAACGGCGGTGTTCCTGCTCGGTCATTTCCGACCATTTTTTGCCCGGGATAAATTCCGAGCCTTCCATTTCAAAATCTTCCGGCACCTTGAAGACGGCAAATGAGCGGCAGGTCTTGTCGTCCTGAGGCACCACCCAGCCCACATTATGGCCCGGTCCCGGTTTCAGCTCGACGCTGGGTACGCTCCGGGTGTTGGGATACCAGATGCATGTAACCCGCTCCACCTTGCGCCCGTCTTCCAGGTCCCGGTAAGCGATGTAGTGAACGCCGGTTTCGTTCGATGCCCAATCAACGGTCGGCATGATGCCGAACTCTTCGACAAACTGGACACTGGAGAATGTGGCGTGGAGCACCTGGACGTGGAACGGATCCAATGTGTTTTCCCAATGCTGAAGCCAGTTGCAGTTAATATAGTCTAATGTGTTATCGGCGCCGGAGGCGAAGACAGGACCAACTGCCATTAATTTTTCACCTTCCTTGACACCTTCCAGGTTGCTCCACCTGGGCAGAATTGGGCGTTTTTCCGGCGGGCCCATATAGGCAAAAATCAGGCCGTAGCGTTCCTCGACCTCATACCAGGGCTGGCGAACATTTTCGCGAATGCCGGCGCCGTTGTCTTTTTCGCACGGCATGTCGATACAGCGGCCTTCCACATCGAACAGCCAGCCATGATAGCAACAGCGAATGCCCTGCTCCTCGACACGCCCGTAATAAAGGGTCGTACCCCGGTGGCAGCAGCGGTTGTGCAAGAGCCCTGGCCGGCCTTGCTTGTCGCGAAAAACGACAAGCTCCTCGCCCATTACAGTGACCGCCACGGGATTGTCCTGGACATCGCGGGACAAGGCTACCGGCTGCCAATGCCGGCGCAAAACCTCACCCATGGGAGTCCCTGGGCCGGCTTCGATCAATTCACTATCGTAGCTGGGCCCCTGGCGGCCATAGCCGGTGCCAGTGGCCAATGGTTTTGCGCTCTCTTGACGGGCGGCTGGTTGGGGTGTGTCCATAAATTTCTCCTCGGGTAACCGGTCCAATTTAAGAGCGTGCATAGACGACGCAGCGCTTGGGTATGATTTTTAGCCGGATGCGTTCCCCCACTTCAGGTGCGCTCGCTTGATGCAGCCTAACACGAAGCTCGTGATCGTGAATCTTGACGAAACATTCGCTTTGCGCGCCCTCGAATACGACCCGGGTCAACTCGCCTTCGATCAAATTGGGCGCTGCCTCAAATGGACCGATATGCAGCTCGATATCTTCGGGCCGGATGACGATCTTGGCGCGCTCACCGGCGCTCATGCCGTTGGGCAGGGGGATTTCCAGAGTGCCGGTCTACCCATCCAGCCGAACCACGCCGGTGCCGTTTTCCACCCGCTCGATCTCGCCGGTGAGAAAATTCGCGACCCCCAGGAACGACGCCACAAATTCATCTTTCGGCCCGGCATAGACCTCGCGCGGCGGCCCTTCCTGAACAATATAACCTTCATTCATCACCGCAATGCGGTCGGAAAGGGCCAGCGCTTCCGATTGGTCATGGGTGACGTAAAGGGTCGTCAATGCGGCGCGGGAAACCATGTCTTCCAGCTCGATGCGCATCTGCTCTCGAAGCTGGGCATCCAAGTTGGAAAGCGGCTCATCCAACAACAGCAATTTGGGCTGGCGCACCAGGGCGCGGGCCAAGGCCACTCTTTGCTGCTGCCCGCCCGACAATTTCGTCGCCGAGCGCTGGGCCAGATCCTGCATGCCGACCAGCGCCAGCGTATCCATCACCCGCTCCTCGATTTCGGATTTGGGAGGGCGCGGTTTGTTGACCTGCAGCGGGTAAGCAACGTTTTGGAAGACATCCAGGTGCGGCCAGACGGCGTAGGATTGGAAGACCAAGCCGATATCACGGATGTGCGACGGCGCGTGGAAATTGTCCTCGGGTTTTTCAACAATCGCCCCGCCGATTTGGATCTCGCCGCCGTTGGGGCGCTCCAGGCCGGCGATGCAGCGCAATGTGGTTGTTTTGCCACAGCCGCTGGGACCGAGCAGCGTGTAAAACTCGCCTTCGGCCACTTCAAAATCGACGCCCCTGACAGCATGGGCGACGCCGTCCGGGGTGTCAAAATATTTGGTCAGTCCGGTGACTTTCAGCATATCAGGCTCCACTCCGTTCCTGCGGCAGGGCAAAGCGGCGCACCAGAAAAATAACCGGCACGACGAAGACGACGATCAGCATGGCGACCGCCGCCGCTTTGTCCATTTCAGCGTTCTGGAAAAACCGGAACAAGATAACGCTCAAGACCATATTCGATTCACCGAGAAGGATCAGCGCCAGGGTAAATTCGCGAAATCCGATTATGAACAGCAACACGAAACTGGCAAGCAGCGACGGCGCCATGAGCGGCAATACGATGCGGCGCACCGTTGTCCACCATTGCCCGCCCGATACGTGGCTGGCTTCCTCCAACTCGGCGTGCAATTGCATCAATCCGGCCCGGCTGATCCGGGTGGTCACGGCGAGGCGGTAGCAATAGGCGAGCACCAGTACCCAGATGGTCCCGTAAACGCCGATCGGCATGGAAATATATAGCAGCAGCATGGCCAGCCCGGCGATGATCGACGGAATGCCGATGGAAACGAAACTGAGAAAATCGAGGATGCGCTTGCCCGGCATGTTGGAGCGGACTATGACCCAGGAGATTAGCGCGCCGACCATGGTCACAATACAGGCGCTGAACCCGGCGACGACAAAGGTATTGCCGACGGCGCGGAAAAACCGGAAATCGCCCAACAGGCTGGAATAGGCGGAAAACGAGATTTTGGAAAGGGCGGCAAGCGAGGGCGGCTCAAAACCCAGCAGGCTGACCCAAATGAGGACCAAAATAGGGATGACGGCGGCGAGGGCCACATAGGTGGACGCAAAAATTATCGACGGCCATTTCCAGCGGCCGAGATGATAGCGCGCCGGCCGATAGCCTTTGCCGGTAATGGTGACAAAGCTTTCCGCCCGTTTGATCAGAAAATTATAGACCAGCAACAATCCCATCGCCGCGCCTAGAAACGGCAGGGCGATGGCCGCGGCGCGGCCGTATACGGGCAGGTCCGTATCGGGATTAAGCTCGAAAAATATACGGATTGCGAATACGTTGATACGCGCCGGCAGACCGATGATCAGCGGCAACTCGAAACTTTCCAGCACGATCAGGGCGCCGAGAATGACCGGCGCCAGGATGCCGGGTCTCAGGATCGGCAAGGTGACGCGGCGAAAGGTGGTCATGGGCGAGGCGCCGGATGCCGCGCTCGCCTCTTCCAGCGACGGGTTCATGGATTTGAGCGCCGCCGTCAGCAGCAGAAACGTGAACGGCACCAAGGCCGCTCCCTGGGCCAGGATGAGCCCCGGCATGGACAATATATTGAGCGGACCGGAGGTGGAACTCAGCCCCAAGAGGGCTCTCACCGCCAAATTCACCCAGCCCGTATTGGGGCTGAACATGAACATCCAGGCGATGGCCAGGATAACCGTCGGGATAAGCACCGGAAACAGGATCAGGGTGAAGAAGAAATTGCGCCCCGGCATATCGGTGCGTTCGATCAGCCAGGCCAGGGTGAAGGCAATTGAGAATGCAACCAGGACGGCGCCGAAAACAAAGACCAGGGTGGTCGGGATAATCTCCATATAGAGGATCGGGTTGGAATAAACCTCGGTAAAATTCTGAAAGGTCCATTCGGCGCCGTCTTCGAAAGGCAGAAAATCTTCCGGACCCCGGAAGGCGGCAAAAAACAGCATCGCCAGCGGTGCCGATATGAAATAGACGGCGGCAATAACCGCCGCGCCCAGGATCAGGACGCCGCCGGCGCCGAGATCTCCGGCGCGCCTGAATGTCAACGTTTGAGCGAATGCCGCCATGGTGGTATCATCGGTTGACCGGCGAGACGCACCCGGCGCTGGCTGGGCCAGGTGCGTCAATTCCTGCCGGAACTCAGTCGGGTCTATTTCTTGCGGCCGGTAACGATCGGCGACAGTTTATTGTAAAAATCGCGCCGGATTTTCACATTCTTCGGATGCTCGACAATGACCTTGCCGGTGAGCGAGCCAACCTCCTTGGCGCGCATGGTATTTGCGCCGGGGCGGACGCTGGCGGC
Organism: Rhodospirillales bacterium; assembly: GCA_046582475.1. Classification (GTDB taxonomy): domain Bacteria; phylum Pseudomonadota; class Alphaproteobacteria; order Rhodospirillales; family UBA2165. The sequence goes on along the minus strand of JAYGEH010000290.1, from coordinate 109 downwards.
AAAATTATGGGCTTCGCGCGCCTTGCTTGCTTCCGGCGTGGTCAGCCAGGCGGCGACAAATTTCGACGCATTTTGATGCGGCGCGCCCTTCATCGGCGCGGCGACGAAC
>JAYGEH010000275.1:0-2826 GCA_046582475.1 Rhodospirillales bacterium | reverse complement strand
CGATAAGACAATGGGTTAAACGCAATTTGAGGTAGTTATCTGGGTCAGCCCCATCGGGAATTGTGCAAAAGGGCAATTGGAAACCGAAAATGAGCAGAGTTAATTCGGGAATCGCGCACTTGGTGACATTGATCGCGATCGCCGCTTTTGGCGCCATCGGCTGGAGCCTGTCGTCACTGCCGCCGAAAAAATTGACCCTGAAAAGCCAGTATATACGCCAATCGGTCGACATATATTTGAATGATCTGGCGGTGCCCTACATCCACGCCGCTAGCTACCGGGATGCCGCCTTTGCGCTTGGGTTTGTGCATGCCCAGAACCGGATGTGGCAGATGGAATTGCAGCGCCGCGCCGGCGCCGGCCGATTGTCGGAGATATTGGGCGCGCGGACGATCGCCACCGACCGCTTTTTCCGGACCCTCGGCGTTTACCGTCTGGCGAAAGAATCGTTTTCCGGGCTGTCGGCCGATTTCAAGACACACCTGACAACCTACGCCGCCGGCGTCAACCGCTGGATCAGCACCCATCGGGGGGCTCTGCCGCCAGAATTCCTTGCCCTTCGGCACCGCCCGGAACCCTGGCGTCCAGCCGATTCCCTGGTCTGGGGTAAGCTCATGGCCCTGCAACTCAGCGGCAATTTCCGGGACGAGATGCTGCGCGGCCGCCTTTTGCGGCATTTGAAATTTGATCAGGTCGATGCCCTCTGGCCAAACGATGCACCGGATGCGCCGGTCACCGTTGCGCCCGCCGATCAGGCCGGATTCATCGGGCGCGAGTCTTTTGATCCGTTGACCGGCCTCCGGCCCGGCGCCGATCAATCGCCCACCGGCGCCTCCAACGCCTGGGTGGTCAGCGGCGCCCATACCGATACCGGCGCGCCCATATTGGCCAACGATCCGCATCTGGGATTCGCAGCGCCGATCCTTTGGTATCTGGTCAAAATTGTGCTTCCCGGCGGCTTCATCGCCGGCGCGACGGTGCCCGGCGTGCCCCTGGTTGTCGCCGGTCATAATCAGGCCATTGCTTGGGGATTGACGGCGACGCAAAGTGACGTGCAGGACCTCTACCGTGAAACCAGGGTTCCCGGCCAGCCGGACAGCTATGAAACGCCGGATGGGCCTCGGCCATTTGCCACGCGGCGTGAAATCATCCGCGTCCGCGGCGGCGAAGACATTCTCCTTCAAGTGCGCAGCACCCGCCACGGACCGATCGTATCGGGGCAGTCGGCGGAAGGCGCCCTCGCGCTGTCGGCCACGTTTTTGGGCCCCGACGACCGCACCGCGGAAGCCATCTATCGGATAAACCGGGCCCGGGGAAAGGCGGATTTTCTGGCTGCGCTGCGCGCCATGAACGGGTTTCAGCTGAATTTCACCTACGCCGACGCCACCGGTACCATCGGCTTCTACGCGGCGGGAAAAGTACCGATCCGAAAAGCCGGCAACGGATTTTATACGCGCCCTGGGAAGACCGGGAAATTTGACTGGCGGGGCTTCATTCCGTTCGAGGAATTGCCGCACCGGTTCGATCCCGCATCGGGCATCATCGTCAACGCCAACAACGCCGTCGCAGGCCCGGGCTACCCCTATTTTCTGTCCCGCGACTGGGCGGCGCCCTACCGGGCCCGGCGGATCACCGAACTTCTTGGGCAAGACGCCAAATTCACCGTCGAAAAAGCCCGCCGGATGCAAGCCGATGCGGTTTCCTTGATGGCCCGTGATCTGATCGGCCCAATGACCGGGTTCCCGGCCGGCGACGCCCGCCTCACCCGGGTGGTGCGCCTGTTGCGCGACTGGGACGGAACCATGGCCCGGGACCGGCCCGAGCCCTTGATCTTCACCGCCTGGCTGCGGGCCTTCAATAAAAGCGTCTATGCCGATGAACTGGGCGATGATTTTCGCGGCTTTTGGCGATTGCGGCCCCGATTCATCAAGCGTGTCCTGACCGAGCAGCCGCACTGGTGTGACCGGCGGACAACGCATCCCGTTGAAACCTGTGATGCGTTATTGGCGGCTTCCCTCTCCGCGACCCTCGATCAGTTGACCCGATCCTTCGGCACCGATGACGTCCGGGCTTGGCAATGGGGGGCCCGTCATATGGCGCGCTTCGCGCATCCGATTTTTGGGCGGCTGGCGGCCGTCTCCTTCATCGCCAACTTGGAAATCCCGTCGGATGGCGGCGATTTTACGATCAATCGAGGAGCCACCCGCCCGGGCAACGATCAATCACCCCACGCCCACATCCATGGGCCCGGCTACCGCGCCATATATGATTTAAAAACGCCCGACCGCTCTTTTTATGTTATCGCCACTGGCCAATCGGGCAACCCATTGTCGAAACATTACCGTGATTTCCTCAAGTCCTGGCGTGATGTCGATTATGTCCAGTTGAACGAAACCAAAGCACAGCTAAAAGCTTCGGCGAATTCCATTTACCGGATTGACCCTAAATGAAAAGCCCAGCTTCAGGCGCCCACAGAACACTCAGTCACGCTGACTTTATTGGCGATGGTATTTGAATTTCGGAAAAACATACGCATATTGACAATGGCGCGGCAGGGGGCGAATAAGAGATGCCGCTCGGCTTCGGCAGGACGTTGGGTGGATTGGGATATAATCGGGTTTGCAATTACTTACTACGAGAAAACCCGTTACTGTTAAGTTTAGATTATCTGGCTAGATTACGGGTGGCCTCACCCGAGGTTGGCGAATGTTTTTTATCATTGGTTTTGTAGTCGTTTTCGGAAGCGTTGTTGGTGGATATATGGCGCTCGGCGGCCACCTCGACGTGTTATGGCAGCCGTTCGAATTTGTGATCATCGGAGGCGCC
>JAYGEH010000135.1:0-13654 GCA_046582475.1 Rhodospirillales bacterium | reverse complement strand
CGCGGGCCGCGATCTGCGCCGATTTCTCCGCCGGCGGCGGCAAGCTCAAATCCGCCGGGCTCACCGCCGGCACCTCCACATGCAGATCGATGCGGTCGAACATGGGACCGGAGATTTTCGATTGGTAATCGACGGCGCAGCCGGGCGCCCGCGAGCAGGCCTGCATGGGATCGCCGAGATAGCCGCAGCGGCAGGGGTTCATGGCGGCGACCAGCTGAAAACGCGCCGGATAGCGGACATGGGCGTTGGCCCGGGCGATGGTGCAGGACCCGGTTTCCAGGGGCTGGCGCAAGGCTTCGACGGCGGCGCGCTGAAATTCCGGCAACTCGTCCAGGAACAAAACACCGAGATGGGCCAGCGACACCTCGCCCGGCTTGATGCGCAGGCCGCCGCCCACCAAGGACGGCATCGAGGTCGAATGGTGCGAGCTGCGGAACGGGCGGGTGCGGATCAGGCGGCCGCCTTCGAGCTCGCCGGCGATGGAATGGATCATCGAAACTTCGAGCGCTTCGGGCGCATCCAGCGCCGGGAGTATACCGGGCAATCGCGAGGCCAGCATGGATTTGCCGGCGCCGGGCGGGCCTATCATGAGCAAATTATGGCCGCCCGCCGCCGCCAGCTCCAAGGCCCGCTTGGCGGTCTCCTGGCCCTTGATGTCGGAAAGATCGGGGACGTGGCTGGTATCCTCGGCCATTTTGGGTTCCGGCGCCGACAGGATTTGCGTGCCCTTGAAATGGTTGATCAAGGCCAACAGATTACCGGGCGCCAGGACCTGGATGTCGCCGGCCCAGGCCGCGTCGCCGCCCTGCGCTTCCGGGCAGATCAGGCCGAGGCTGCGGGCCGACGCGGTGATCGCGGCCGGCAACACGCCGTTCACGGGGCGGATGCCGGCGTCCAGGGTCAACTCGCCGAGCACGCAATAGGTGGCCATATCGTCGGCGGGCACCACACCCATGGCGGCCAGCAGGCCGAGGGCGATGGGCAGATCGAAATGGCTGCCTTCCTTGACCAGATTGGCCGGCGACAGATTGACGGTGATCCTTTTGGGCGGCAGCGACAGGCCGAGGGCGTTGAGAGCGGCACGCACCCGTTCGCGCGATTCCGCCACCGCCTTGTCGGGCAGCCCGACCACCGTAAAGGCCGGCATGCCGCCCGATATCTGTACCTGGATATCCACCTCCAGGACCTCGATACCGTTGAACGCCACCGTCGTAATATGCGCGACCACCGGGCCCTCCCTCCCACGTTGAATTACCGCCCCGCAACTATAGTGTGAACGAAATGGGAACACAAAGGTTTATTGAAGAATATTATTCGACGCCGTTGGCGGCAAAAATTGCGCGCGCCTGATCGCCGGCCGGATATTCGAAAAATTGCCGCGCCCCGTTGTTATCGGCGCCGTCTCCGGAGAGGGCGATCTCATAATTGGTGCTGCTTTCAATTTCGGGCGGAAGGCTCGCGGCCAGCGCCGCGCCTTCTTTCCGGGCGCCGGCGGTGAGGACGGTGATATCCATTTCGGCCAAGGCGGCATGCAACGGGGCCGGGGGAAATGCTATATTCGGCCAATTGATCCTTTGAGGAACCAACCCATGGCCGACCCCCGCCATGCCGTCGCCTGCTTTCACCTGACGCCGCCGAACCCGGTGACCGCCAATACCTATTGGGCGTTTTTTCAGATGATGATGGCCAGTGTGCAAAGGGTGTCGCCGGGCACCGAAATTCATTTGCTGACCCTGAATAGCTGTGCCGTGCCGGGCGGACTCGGCTGCGATCTGGTATTCCGGCGCCCATCAAACCGCCCCATCGAGGCCAGCTTTGATCGACTGATGGCCGAGGAGACGGAAACCTGGCGCGCCTATGAGGCCGCCGGCCACCTTAGCGGTCCGACGCTATTGATCGACGCCGATCTGATGTTCCAGCGGGATCCGTTTGCCCTGTTCGATGGCGGTTTCGATGTGGGCCTCACCTATGTCACCGAGGCCGAACTGCATCCGTTCAATTCCGGAGTTATCCTGATCGATCCGGCGCGCCGCGGCGTGGCCGGGGACTATCTCGCGGCGATCGATGCGCTGGTGGCCGGTTACCCGCCCGAACACCAGTCCTGGTACGGCGATCAGATGGCGATCGCCGCGCTCCTCGGCGATCCCGAGTTTCCGCCCGGCACCGATGCAGCGATGGACCGGAAAGCGGACGGTATCCGCTACCGTTTGTTGCCGGCGGCGGAATGGAATTACAGCGCCGCCCTGGACGCCGACGATAAGCCGGTATTTGCGCCCGCAACCGATGCCGGCATCGTTCATTTCAAAGGTGAGCGGAAGGCGCTGATGCTGCGTTATGCCTCCGAGGTGCTGGGGTTTGAGATCAAGGAAGATGCGGCCAGTCCCGGCGGCTGGTCGGTGACCGATCCAGAGGCATGTTAAAGTTTGCTTTCGATGGCGTCCCAGATATCGGCTTCCAGTTTGGTACCGTCGAAACGGTTGATCTCCTGCAGGCAGGTGGGCGAGGTGACGTTGATCTCGGTCATATAATCGCCGATCACGTCGATGCCCACAAAGATCAAACCGCGCTCTTTCAGCGCCGGGCCAATGGCCGCGCAAATCTCTTCCTCGCGGCTGGTCAGCGTTGCTTGCAGCGCGGTGCCGCCCACATGCAGGTTGGAGCGGGACTCGCCTTTCGCCGGCACCCGGTTGAGGGCGCCCGCCGGCTCGCCGTCGATAAGAATGATGCGCTTGTCGCCGTCGCGCACCGCCGGTTCGTAGCGCTGGATGATGATCGGCTCCCGGTAAAGCCCGGTGAACACCTCCAGCAGGGCGTTCATATTTTCGTCCTCGGGGCCGATATGAAAGACCCCGGCGCCGCCATTGCCGAACAGCGGCTTGACGATCAAATCTCCATGCTCGGCCCGGAATTCCAGGATCTGTTCCCGGTTGGAGGTGATCAGGGTCGGCGGCATCAAGTCCGGAAAATGGGTCACGAACAGTTTCTCCGGCGCGTTGCGGACGGCGGCCGGATCGTTGACCACCAGGGTTTCGGGGTGGATATACTCCAACAGATGGGTGGCGGTGATATAGGCCATGTCGAAGGGCGGGTCCTGGCGCATCAACACCACGTCGATGGCCGCCAGATCCAGGCGCTCCGGGCTTCCCAGATCGAAATGATTGCCTTTTTCCCGGCGTACGTGGAGCGGCCGCGCGGTCGCCGTGAGACCGCCCTGGCCCAACGCCATATCCGCAGGCAGATAATGATAAAGTGTATAGCCGCGCGCCTCGGCTTCCAGCGCCAGAACAAAGGTACTGTCGGCGTCGATGTCGATGGCATCCATGGGATCCATCTGAATTGCAACGGTCAGACTCATGTCAGGCCCATGTCAAGTCAGCGGCGGCTTTTTGATGCGCACATGATTGACCACCCGGCGCACGAATTCGATGTTGCCGGCATGGGCGATGACCCGGTCGATCTCTTGGCGGTCCTGGGCGATGCCGATCAGATAGACCACGCCGTTCACCGTTTCGATGGCGTAATTGATGGACAGCACGTTTTCGTCCAGGGTCAGCTTGACGGTCAGTTGGGTGGTGATCCAGGTGTCCTTGGCGTAGTTGGCGGCGGTGCCGGCCTTGTTCAATTGCACCTCGTTGATCACTTCGGTGACGCCGCTGGCCTTCCACGACAGGGCCACCGCCTGATCGGCGAGCTTGGTATCGGTGGTGGTTCCCGTCAAAAGCACGCGGCCCTCATAAACCTCCACATCGATGATCGCCAGCGACTTGATGTCGGTGACCAGAAACTCCTTTAAAATAAACGCTTCGATTTTCAGATCGATGGCGCGGGTTTTGATGCCCCGCTCGGAAACCGCAGCGACGCCAACGCCGGCGCCGGCGCCGACGGCGACCGCACAGCCGGCGAGCGGCAATAGAGCCAAGATCAAAATCAAGAAGCTCGGCAATCGAAGGGCTGGTTTAGGGCTATCGGTCATGGCGGCGTTTCCTTCAGCGAATCACCTATTTTACCGCGCCCGCGGCCCAGCGCAAAGCCTCTCCTTCGCCAATCGGGCAGAAAGTTTCCTTATTCCCTGGGCCGCCACGCGCCGGGCATATGTTTCGGCCAGCGCCCGCGCGCGATCAGGATCACATCGAAGCGTAAATCCAGTTCGGCGCAGTCCGGATGGCGGGCGATGTAGGCAAGGGCGGCGCGCTCGATACGCGCCTGCTGGCGGGCGCCGATGGATGCGGCGGCGGTTTCCAGATCGGTGCGCGCCTTGACCTCCACAAAGGCCAGCGTCGCACCGCGCCGGGCGATGATATCGATCTCGCCCACCGGCGTTTTGTATTGGCGCTCCACGATACGGTAGCCCTTGCAGCGCAGCCAAAAGCGGGCCAGGCGCTCGGCGCGAACACCGAAGGCAAAGGCGCGCCGGCGGGCCTTTTCAGCCATGGCGGTCAGCCATCCTTCAGCGCCAGCGCACGGCTGTAGATCTGTTTGCGCGCCAGTCCGGTTGCCGCCGCCACCCTCTCGGCGGCGTCGCGGACGCTGAGGCTCGCCAGGGCCTCGACGATCATCCCATCAAGCGCTGCCGCGTCGATTTCGGGCGCCCGGCCGGGCCCCGCCACGACCACCACAATCTCGCCCTTGGGCGGGCCTTCGGCCGCCGCCCGGGCGGCCAGATCGGCGAGGCTGCCGCGCCGCATTTCCTCATACATCTTGGTCAGCTCGCGCCCGATGGCGGCGTCCCGGTTGCCCAAAATATCGGCCATGTCGGCGAGCGAGGAAGCCAGGCGCTTATTGCTTTCCTGAAAGATGAGGGTGGCCGGAATGGCGGCAAGCTCAGCCAACACCCGCCGCCGCGCCGATGTACGCGGCGGTAAATAGCCTTCGAACAGAAAGCGGTCGGTAGGCAGACCCGACAGGATCAGAGCCGTCAGACCGGCATTGGCGCCGGGAACGGCGGTGACCTCAAGGCCGGCGTCGATGGCGGCCCCAACCAGCTTGTAACCGGGATCAGCAATGGCCGGGGTGCCGGCGTCGGATACCAGCGCCACGCTTTCGCCATCTTTCATGCGCTTAATCAATTGTGGGCGCCGCGCCGCCGCGTTGTGGTCGTGATAGGTGGTCATCCTGGCGTTGATATCGTGCATGGCGAACAGGCGGCCCGAGACCCGCGTGTCCTCAACGGCAACCACGTCGGCGGACCTGAGCACGGCGATGGCGCGCTGGCTCAAATCCTGGGCGTTGCCGATCGGGGTGGCGACCAGATAAAGGCCGGGCTCAAGCGCCGCTGGCTGGCGTTTACTTCCGCCCGGTCCATGACTAGGCTGCGCATCGAGGCCCGGCTGTCCGGCCGGGCTGGCAGCGCCGCCGCCATTTTGGGCAACGGGAGAAGATGGCCGCCGTGACGATTTTTTTGGCTGGATTTTGTAAGAAGGTTTGCGCGCCATGGGTGGTGGCTTTGCTGGTGGTCCTGTTGTCGGGCTGTGTGCAAAACCAGTTTTCGCGAAACGCGCCGAATAGGCAAGCCTCGAGACCGGTACCGCAAATTCCGCCGTTGGCGAACCCGCAGCCGGTGATCCCGCAGCCCCCTATCTCCCAGCCGCAGCCCACCGTGACGCTGGCGCCCATCGCAGCCCCAGTCCCGGCTCCTGTCCCGCCGCCTGCCCAAAGCCCAAATGCGCCGCGAATTGAATCGCCAATCGAAGCACCAGGCGGGCCGCCCGCGCGGCCACCGGCTGGAACCGGCCTGGCGTCCGCGCTACCGACGGATCAGCCATTGCCGCCCGCCGAACAGCCGCCGGCGGCGGGCGGGCCGCTACCCGAGGACGACGACCGGTATCAGACGCCGCCGCCGCCGCAAAAATCCGATGTACCCCGGGTCGCCATCCTCTTGCCCTTGAGCGGTCCCCATGCCGCCATCGGTCAGGCCTTGCTGAACGCATCCCAGTTGGCGTTGTTCCATTTCGCCGACAAGCGGTTTGAGCTTTTGCCCCAAGACACGCGCGGCACCGCCAATGGCGCCGCCGATGCTGCCGCCCTGGCCATCGGCGACGGCGCCTCGCTCATTCTCGGGCCGCTGTTCGCCGCCTCGGTGGAAGCCATCGCGCCGGCGGCGCGCGCCGCCGATGTCACCGTCATCGCCTTTTCCAATGACCGCCGGGTGGTCGGTAATCGCATCTTCACCATGGGTTTTTTGCCCGGCGAGCAGGTCGACCGGGTGATGCGCTACGCCTACCGCCAGGGCCTGCGCAATTTTGCCCTTCTGGCGCCCGACAATGATTATGGCACTGCCGTCGCCGCCGCCATGAACGACACCGCGACGGCGCTGTCGGCGGCCATTACGCGCACCGAATTTTACGATCCCCTGGCCGAGGATTTGCGGCCCGTGGTGCGCAATCTGGCCGATTACGATGCGCGCCGGCGAAATCTTCTGGATGAACGCAACGCCCTCAAGTCCCGCAACGACGAGGTGGCGCGGGTGGCGCTGAAACGGCTCGCAAACCGGCAGACATTGGGGGACGTATCGTTCGATGCCCTGCTCATCGCCGCCGGCGGCAAGCGCTTGGAAGCCATCGCCGCGCTGTTGCCTCATTTCGATATCGATCCGAAACAAACCCGTATGCTCGGTACCGGCCAATGGGATGTTTCCGGGATCGGCCGCGAACCGGCGCTCCTGGATGCCTGGTTCGCGGCGCCGCCGCCGGGCAAGCGCGCCGAATTTATCGCCCAATATAAGCAGATATACGGCAAATCGCCGGCGCGTATCGCCACCCTTGCCTATGACGCCACCGCCATCGCCGCCGTCTTCGCCCGCGATGGCGGAAAGTTTGATCTCAGCGAAATTCTCTCGCCCCAGGGCTTCACCGGGCGCGACGGGTTGTTCCGGTTTCTCGTCGAAGGCATCACCCAGCGCGGGCTGACGGTGCAACAGGTCAAGCGCACCCGCAACCAGGTCATCGATCCGCCGCCGACCGGCTTTGGGCCGCCGATCAATTAAATTAACGCCGCCCGCCGTCCAAATCCGGGGCGCCGGCAAGCAAATGGGCGAGCACCGCGTCCAGGCGCAGAAGACCGGCTTCCGTGGCGCAGAGGCCATCGGCGTCGGAAACCAGGTAATTTTCCCCGATCAGGGCTTCGAGCGCCTTATCATTGACGCTGTCCGTTAAGGCAACGCCGGTCTGGCGCTGAAACCGGTCCGCCGACACCCCTTCGGCGAGCCGCAATCCCATCAAAAACAGCTCATCCCGGCGCTCGGAAAGGCTTATATTCTGACGTTTATGGAGGCCGGAGCCGGATATCTGTACGGCGCCGAGCCATGTCCCCGGTGCCCGCAGGGCCAGGGTCATTTCGGTTTCGTAAAGGTCTCCGTTGGCGCCGCTGATGCGGCCGTGGGCGCCTGGACCGATGCCGATATAGTCCTCGCCCCGCCAATAGACCAGATTATGGCGGCATTCTGCACCTTTTTGGGAATGATTGGATATTTCATAGGCGGGCAAACCGGCTTTTTTGAGAATCTCCCGGGTCACTTCAAAAAGTTGCGCGCCCGTGTCCGGGTCGGCGGCGGCAACCCGCTGGCGGTGAAATTCGGTGCCAGGCTCGATAGTTAGCTGATAGGCCGATATATGCCCGTCGGCCAAGGTGAGCGCGGTTTTCAGCTCGTCTCGCCAGGCCGCCTCGCTCTGCCCGGGCAGCCCATAGATCAAATCGAACGACAGGCGTGGGAATATTCGTTTCGCCTGCGTTATGGCTTCCACGGCCTGAGCCGAATCATGAGCGCGGCCGAGAAATTTAAGGGCCTTATCATCGAAGGATTGCACCCCCAGCGACAACCGGTTAACACCCGCATCGGCGAGCCCCTGAAATGTGGCGATATCCGACGAGGACGGGTTGGCTTCCGCGGTTATTTCCAGGTTTTCCGCCATATTCCAACGATTTCGCACGGCGTCTATAATGGCCGCGGCGGTCGCCGCCGGCATCAGGCTGGGGGTGCCGCCGCCGAAGAACAGGCTGGTCACCGTGCGCTGGTCAGTTTCGCTAGCGTAATGATCCAGTTCGGCCAGATAGGCGGCGCGCCAGGCGGCTTGGTCAATATGCTCCGCCACGTGGCTGTTGAAGTCACAATAGGGGCATTTGGATTGGCAAAAGGGCCAGTGGATATAGATTCCGAAGGCGGGCGCCGGTGCGGTCAACTGGCCAGTTTCTCCAGGTTTTGGTGCTTACCCACGAAATGGGGGGCGATCTCGTCCATGAATTTGGACATCTGGTCCTTGACCATGCCGTGGGGTTTGTTGCCCACGTTGAAATAGAGGATCACCTCCGCGATGCCGGTGGCCTCCACCTCTTTCAATCGGTCGATGATTTCCGGAGCGCCGCCGATGAGGATCGATTGGGTGGTCAGGTCTGATTTTTGCGCCTTGCCCAGATTTTCATGCATTTTGATGAAATATTGCATATTTTTTGGTATTTTCGTCGGATCTGACGGTATTGCCCGCAAAACGCAGTTCTGGAAATAGCTGATCAAGGCGGCGCGGCCGAAATCCTCTTCTGATCGATTGTCGGCGATATGGATGAAATAGCTGCACATGGGGCGCCCGGCCGGGTTTTGGTGCTGGTTGCAGGCTTCCAGATACCGCTCCACCGCCACTTCGACGCCGCCGAAGATGGCCGCCGCCGCGAACGGCGCATAGAGGATATTCAGCCCCTTGCGCGCCGCCAAATCCAAACTGACAGGGGAAAAACAGGCGATATAGAAGGGCAGCGGGATTTGCACCGGCTTCGGCGTGATCGACATATTCTCAATATCGTAATATTTGCCTTTGTGCGACCATTCACCGGCCTCGCCCCAAGCCTTCAGGAGCACGTCGACACCTTCTTCGAACTGCTCCAGGGAATTCATGAAATCGCCGCCGAAGGGATGGTATTCGGTCCGGTCGTAACCGCGCCCGGCGGCAAAATCGACGCGCCCGCCCGACAACAAGTCCAGTGTCGCCCATTCCTCGGCCACGTGGATGGGATGGTGCAGGGGCAAAACATTGACCGCCGGCGCCAGACGCACCCTGGTGGTCACCGGAATGATACTGGCGAGCAATGTTCCGGGCCTGGAATTGACCCCCAGCCGGTCGAAATGATGCTCGCCGATCCAGGTGGAATGCATACCCAATTGGTCGGCGTGGATACATTGCTCGCGGATATCGAGCACGAATTGATTGGCCGAGCGGGTGCCGTCCGGGTAGTGATTGTCGCTCAAGGTGAAATAGCCGAATTCCATTGTCTATGCTCCCGGCGGTCTGGCTCCCGGCGGTCCGGCTCCCGGCGGTCCGGCGCCACTGTAGCAACTAAGCCCGGCTTTCGCTATGTCTCCGGAAACACAACGCCACCAATTTTTGAAAGGCCCGGGCCCGGTGGTTGAAGGTTTCCTTTTCCGCCGCCTCCATTTCGCCGAATGTCTTGGTGCTGCCCTCTGGCACGAACATGGGGTCATAACCAAACCCCTTGCCGCCGCGCGCCGGCCAGACCAAAGTCCCGTGAACCCGGCCCTCCACCGTTTCCACGTGGCCGTCCGGCCAGGCCAAGGCCAGGGCAGAGACGAAGACCGCGCTGCGCTCCTCGCTGCCCGCCAATTCTTTTTCCAGCTTTGCCATGGCAAGCCTGAAATCCCGGTCCGGTCCCGCCCAGCGCGCCGAATAGATGCCCGGCGCACCGTCCAGCGCATTGGCGCCGAGCCCGGAATCGTCGGCCAGTGCGGGGATACCAGCCGCCTCCGCGGCCGCCCGCGCCTTGAGGATGGCATTGTCGATGAACGTGCTGCCGGTCTCTTCGGGTTCCGGCAGGCCCCGTTCGGCGGCCGATGTCACTGCGGCGCCAAAGGGCGCCAGCAAGACTTCGATTTCGCGCACCTTGCCTTGATTATGGCTGGCGATAAGGAGCGCACCGCCGGTAAATTTGCGCGCCATGAGCCTTAATCGCCGGCGCCGGCGATGGCGGCTTTTTGCAATTCGACCAACTCGCCGATGCCCTTTTTGGCGAGGCCGAGCATGGCCGCAAGTTGGTCCTCGGAGAACGGTTTGTCCTCGGCGGTGGCCTGCACCTCGACAATGGCGCCGGTGTCGGTGAGCACAAAATTGGCGTCAGCCTGGGCGTTCGAATCCTCTTCGTAATCCAGATCGAGGACGGCAACCTCCTGCCACAGTCCCGCCGAGACCGCCGCCACCTGTCCGATCAGGGGCACCTCGGCCAGCAGGCCCAGTTCGACCAGATGGATGAACGCCAGATGCAGCGCCACGTAGCCACCGGTGATCGCCGCCGTGCGCGTGCCGCCGTCGGCCTGGATGACATCGCAATCGATGCGCACCTGAATTTCGCCCAAAGCCTCCAAATCGGTGACGGCGCGTAAACTGCGCCCGATCAGGCGCTGAATTTCCAAGGTGCGCCCGCCTTGGCGCCCACGCGCCGCTTCGCGCGCCGTCCGCGTATCGGTGGAGCGCGGCAGCATGCCGTACTCCGCCGTCACCCAGCCGCGCCCGGAACCCTTGATCCAGCCTGGAACCCGTTCTTCGACGCTGGCCAGACACAGCACATGGGTATCGCCGAAGCGTACCAGGCACGAACCTTCGGCATATTTGTTGACCCCGGTTTCAAGGCTGACTTGGCGCATCTGATCAGCGGCGCGCGCCGATGGGCGGGGAGTTTGGCTCATAAATTTCGGGTCCGGCAATGGTTTTAAAAATTTGTCCGGCAACCTAGAGCATAATTTTCTGAATGCCAATTCTTGCAATGGCGCGCTGACCGCATAGATTAAGGGGGTCATGACCACCAAGCATCCCCCGGTGATGGAATTTTCCGAGCGTAGCCGCGCCGTCTTCAAGGTGATTGTCGATTCCTATGTGGAAACCGGCGCGCCGATCGGATCGCGCACCCTGTCCAGGCGCCTGGGCAACAACCTATCGCCGGCAACGGTGCGCAACGTCATGGCAGATCTGGAAGATGCGGGGCTTTTATATTCGCCCCATGTTTCCGCCGGGCGCCTGCCGACCGAGGCGGGCCTTCGCATGTTCGTCGATGGCTTGCTGGAAATCGGCAACCTTACCAGCCAGGAACGCAGTGACATCGAAAGCCGCTTTGCCGGAACCGACAAGAATATCGAAGCCGTGCTCGAAGAGGCCGGCGCGGCGCTCTCCGGTTTGTCCCACTGCGCCGGGCTGGTGTTTGCGCCGAAGACCGATTCGCCGCTTCGCCACATCGAATTTGTCAGCCTCAATCCAGGGCGCGCCCTGGTTGTCATGGTAACCGCCGAGGGGGTCGTCGAAAACCGGGTGATCGAAGTGCCGCCCGATGTGCCCGCATCGGCTTTTATCGAGGCCACCAACTTCCTCAATCGACGGCTGGTCGGCCATACCATCAACGACGCCCGCGCCGAGATCGCCAAAAGCCTGGAAGCCGACCGCAGCCAGTTGAATTTTCTGTCGGCGCGGCTGGTGGAAGCCGGCCTCGCGGACCGCGCCGCCGACGCCGATAGCGGCACCCTGATCGTGCGCGGCCAGGCGCGGCTTTTGGATGATGTCAGCGCGATGACCGATCTAGAGCATGTGCGCAATCTCTTTGCGGCTTTGGAAACCAGCGAGTTGATGCTTAAAGTTCTGGAAATGACCGAAAGCGCCGAGGGTGTGCAGATATTTATCGGCGCCGACAACGATCTCTTTAATCTGTCGGGATGCTCGTTTATCGTCGCGCCCTATCACACCAGCCAGAGCGATCTGGTTGGCGCCATTGGCGTGATCGGCCCGACGCGCATGAATTACGCGCGCATCATTCCCATGGTGGATTTTACGGCGAAGCTGGTCAGCAGCCTGTTTGATTGATTATTTTGGGCTTAAGATACCGACAAGGAAGGAACCCGAACCAACATGACCGACGATCAAGACCAAATCCCGGACACCGCCGAAGGCCCGAAAGATAAAGCCGATAATGACCAAGCGGGCGCGGAAACCGGCAGCGGGACGGAGAGCGAAACCGATACCGATCCGGAAACCACCTTCGATTTCGGCGCCGAGCCGGAGGCAGGCGAAGCGCCCACCGATGATGCCGCCGCCGCCGATGGCTACGACGGGCCGCTCACCTATGAGGAATTGCAAGCCAGTGTTGCCGAGCTGAAGGATCAATTGCTGCGCGCCCTGGCCGATACCGAGAACACCCGCCGCCGGGCCGAGCGCGAGAAGGCCGATACCGCCAAATATGCCACCGCCAATATGGCCCGTGCGGTCTTGAGCGTCGCCGACAATCTGAGCCGGGCGCTGGCCAGTGTTTCGGACGAAGCCAAGCAAGCGGATGAGGAATTAAACAATCTCTGCGTCGGTATCGAATTGACCGAAACCGAAATGGTCAATGTCTTCGAGCAGTTCGGCATCAAACCCATCGAGGCCATGGGCAAGAAGTTCGATCATAATTTTCATCAGGCTATGTTCGAGATCGAAGATGCGGATCAGCCCGCCGGCACCATTGTCCAGGAGGTGCAGCGCGGCTATGTGATCCATGACCGGCTTTTGCGGCCATCCATGGTCGGTGTTACCAAGGGCGGCCCCAAGGCGGCGGCCCCGGCGGAAGCGCCAGCGGATGCGGAGGCGGACACCGATGCGGAAGCCGGGGACGTTGGCCCCAGCCCGGCCTCGGCCTACGAAAAACAGTCCGACGCCGCCGACCGGGAAGCCGACGGCACCGAGCCCCAAGTGGACCGCAAGCTTTAACCGCGCCAGAAGGGTATTTGGGTTTCGGCTTTGGCGAGCTCGGAGGGGTACGCCCGGCCGCGACAGCGCGCAACTTAAATTCAACTACCATCGTTTGAATTTTATTTCGAATCGTTTGCCGGCCGATCCTGTTCGAACAGATGGTAATTTCGCTGGATGCGGGACCGTAGCTCACTACCGACCATCCAAGGGACGTTCAATGGTAACTGTTCGCCCTTGCGCTTCGCCGCAATATGAAAATTTGTGTTATCCATATGGTCGTCCGGCACCGACAAGTGATATTTCATGTCGCAATTGAATCGCCGGTTTCCAGAGTAAACGACCAATTCAAACCTAATTACAGAACCTGGATTAAAGAAAATTTCGACGGGCGAGTCTAAATTCTCCTTACCATATTGTGCCGTATGGTACCAAGCTTCATCGATCAATCTCACATTTCCCGAGGGGAAGCGGGCAAAAACCGGTACCCGCCGGGGAGGCCCCTTAATCAGGGTGATTTCAAATGATCCGAATGGCTGATCTACGCGCCACTTCAACCGATATTCAGCATAGGGATCAATATCAGGAAATATTACAAATATTTCACAACTGGAAATATGGGTTGAGTACAGAAAATGGATCAAACCAATTTCTATCTCCAACATTGATATAGGGCGCCTCTAAAAATAACCTGCTGTGCAACCGTATGCCAATATCAGCTCACCATGAAGCCCTTTGACCAGAATTTCTGTGTTTACCACGCTTCCGCGGGGTCATTTTTCCCTAAATCCCAACTCCAGACAGACTCCTCCAACAAAACTCATGGGGAGCCAGCCATGGCGAGACGCTCCAACTGAACCAAGCGGCGCATGTTGTAGGTCAGGTTCTTCAGTCCGATCCTCGCCCTGGCCCGGACAAGTCCAATGCTGCGCACCAGCGTTCCGCCCATA
>JAYGEH010000097.1:0-10538 GCA_046582475.1 Rhodospirillales bacterium | reverse complement strand
GATCGGCCACGTCGTTCACGGCCAGGGGCCGCATCGCCGAGCTTGCCTGGGATATTCCCATCGCCATCGGCGGCATCAATGTGGAACCGGGCGACCTGGTCATCGCCGACGGCTCCGGCGTGGTCTTTATTCCGAAAGCGTCCGAGAACGAGGTCCTCGACAAGGCCGAAGATATTGCCGCCCGCGAAGCCGCCATGGCCCGCGCCGTCGAAGACGGCAAGCCGGTAAGCCAGGTCATGGGCGGCGATTACGAACAAATGTTAGCCAAGAAATAAACCAAGCCAAACGGATAGGACATTATGAGTGACGAAATCATCGGCAAACTGCGCACCCTTTCCACGTCTTCGGTCAGTGACGCAATGGACCGGCTCGGCATCAATGGGCAATGCCTGGGCATCAAGCCGTTGGACCCCGGCTTCCGGCTCTGCGGGCGGGCCTTCACCATGCATATGACGCCGGCGGAAATTCCGGCCGGCTCGGTGGGCGATTACATCGACGATGTGAAGCCGGGCGAGGTGGTGGTGATCGACAACCATGGCCGTGAAGACATGACCGTGTGGGGCGATATATTGACCTTCGTGGCCAAGAAAATGGGCGTCGAGGGTACCGTGATCGACGGCCATTGCCGCGATGTGCATCTGGCGTTGGAGCGGGAATATCCCCTGTATTCAAGGGGTTGGTCCATGCGCACCGGCAAAGACAGAGTGCAGCTTGACCAGGTGAATGTGCCCGTCTCGATCGGCGGCGCGCGCGTCGAACCCGGCGATATCTTGCTCGGCGATGCCGACGGCGTTGTCTGCCTGCCGCAAGCCAAGGTGGACGATATCTTGAAAATCTGCGTCCAGATCGAGGAGGCGGAGGAACATATCCGCGCCGCCATCGACGGCGGCATGCGCCTGGATGAAGCGCGGAAAGAGTTCCGCTATCACCAATTGCAGAGCCGGGAGGAATAAGGGATGGCGGAATTCAAGCGTCCGGACGCCGCTCTCCTATCGGAAGCGGCCGAAATTTCCACCGCCACCATGCACGAGGCGGGCGGCAAGATCGGTGCGCTGCCGTCGGCCATCAAGCCCGCATCGCCGGAATTCGAGGTCTGCGGGCCGGCCTACCCGGTATCGGGACCGGCGGGCGATAATTTGTGGCTGCACCGGGCCATCGCCGATGCCGAACCCGGCGATGTGCTGGTTGCCTATCTCGAAGACCATCATGAGGCCGGCTATTGGGGCGAGATCATGAGCACCGCCGCAATGGCGCGCAATTTGGGCGGGCTGGTGATCAACGCCTGCGTCCGCGACGGCGCCATTTTGCCCGGCGTCGGCTTCCCGGTGTTCGCGCGCGGCTATTGCATGCGCGGCACGGGCAAGGATTTCAACGGCAAGGGCTCCCTCGGCAGCGCCCTTTCGATCGGCAATATCCTGATCGAGCCCGGCGATCTGGTGCGCGGCGACACCGACGGCGTGGTTGTCGTGCCGCGGAGCCGCATCGCCGAAGTTAACCAGAAATCCAAGGAGCGGGACGCCAAGGAAACGGCCGTGATGGACCGCCTCCGCGGCGGTGAAACATCCCTGGAAATTTACGGCTGGGACTGATATCCCGGCGGAAATTCATGTGTAACGGAAGGATTCTAATTAATGAGAAAAGTAGACGTATTCAACCACATATTCCCCATCACTTACTGGGACAAGATGCTCGAATTGGTCGGCGATTTCGAAGATATGGGCAAGCGCGTGCGCTCGGTGCCCATGCTCATGGACATGGACGAGCGTTTCCGCGTGATGGACATGTTCGGCGATTATGAGCAGATCCTGTCGCTGACCTCGCCGCCCCTGGAAGTGCTGTTCGATACCGGCACGGCGCCCGAAATGGCGCGCATCGCCAACGACGGCATGGCCGAGATTTGCCAGAAATATCCGGTCCGGTTCCCGGGCTATGTGGCCTCGTTGCCCATGAACAACCCCGACGAGGCGGTCGAAGAGACGGCGCGGGTCATGGATGGCAGCGGCGCGCTGGGAATCCAGATATTCACCAACGTGGCCGGCCGGGCGCTGGACAATCCCAAATATTTTCCCATCTTCCAGAAGGCCAGCGATCTCGATATCCCCATCTGGATGCACCCGGCGCGGGGCTCGGACATGGCCGATTACAAGGACGAGGATAAGTCCAAATACGAAATCTGGTGGACCCTCGGCTGGCCTTACGAGACTTCCGTGGCGCAAGCGCGCATGGTGTTTTCCGGGATGATGGACAAGCTCGAAAACTTCAAGCTGATCACCCACCATCTGGGCGGGCTCAGCCCCTTCCATTCGGGCCGCACCGGGCCCGGCTGGCAATTCCTGGGCGACCGCACGTCGGGTGCGGCCGGCGATGAATACCGGGCCGCCAAAGATGGGCTAAAAAAGCCCCACGCCGAGTATTTCAAGGATTTCTACGCCGACACCGCCGTCTTCGGCTCCCGTGAGGCGACCGTCTGCGGGATCGAATATTATCCCCGCGACCGGGTCCTGTTCGCATCGGACGCGCCGTTCGATCCGGAAAAAGGCCCCATGTATATCCGCGAAACCATCAAGATCATCGATGGCTTGGACATCGACGACGAATGGCGCGAAGACCTCTATTGGCGCAACGCGGCAAAAATCATGAATTTGCCCGCGAGAGCGTGAACCAAGCTACGATGCAAAAGCAAAAACCCCCGGTCACCGATCGGGGGTTTTTCTTGGGCGACGAGGGCCGGACTATTTCCGCCGCGCTTGCGCCTTGCGCTCCTGATAGGCGTTGGCGAACTGCTCGCGGGTCCGGGATTCGCCGTCGCGAAGCTTGGCCTCGGACTGCGCCTTCATGGGTGCCTCGAAGCGCGGGCTGACCCAGACTTCCTTGCTTCCGCCCGTTTGGCCGGGCGACATCTTTAAGACCTTGACGCCGCCGAAATCGGTATCCTTGTCCAACTCCTTGGCCTTCAAAAGCGCGCTGCCAAGAGCGCCCATGGCAAATTTGCTGTGCGGCGTCCATTTTCCGTCTTTCATGATCATGATGCCGACAAAGGTATTGTCGTTGCTTTGAGCCTGTTGCGTCATCGTCCTATTGCCGTTAAATCAAAGTTGCATTGCGGGAATGCGCCGCCGTGGGCCCTGGCGCCGGCAACGCGCGGATTGGTTCCGCTTAAAATAAATATTGTAATTGCCGCCAGAAATAAAAGGGCTCGGGCGTCAAAAATTTGGCATTTGGGGCATTTTTTATACACAAATTGCTTCGTCCCCAATCCAGCGGCGCCACGGCGGCGAAACGGCTTACCTCAGACGAAATTTGCCCATATGACCTAAAGCCCGGTGCCCACTTCGACGTCTTCGGATTCGATTTTGTAACCGGCGTTCTTGGCTTCCTGCTCGATCAGCGCGGCAAAGTCGCAGTCCACATAGCCGTTGCCGATCAGCGCCTGCACGCATTCGCGCGCCGCCGCGGCCACCGGCATGGGTACGCCCAGTTCGCGCGCCGCGGCAAGACCCAAATCCATATCTTTGCGCAGCAACACCGGCGTAAAGGTGGGTGTGAAGTCCAAATTCACATAGGCGGGCGTCTTATAGGCGGAGAACGTGGAGCCCATCACGCTGCTGTTAAGAAATTCCAGGAAGGCGTGGCGCGGCACGCCGCCCTTTTCCGCCAGAACCGTGATCTCGGCCATCGATTGGGCGACGATGCCCAAAATAACGTTGTGGCAGATTTTCACCATGCGCGCCTTTTCGCCGTCACCCACATAGGAAACGCTTTTGCCGATGGCTTCCAAATAGGGTTTGGCACGGTCGAAGGCGTGCTTGTCGCCCGACGCAACGATGCTCAAGGCGCCAGCCTCGACCGCCTTGTCGTTGCCGCTGACCGGCGAATCGAGCATGGCGGTGCCGCGCGCCTTGGCGATGGCGCGGACGTTGCGCGATGCGTTTTCGGAAATTGTGGTCAAATCGACCATGATCCCCGGGTTCGGCCCGCCTTCGGCCAGCAGCCCACCGTCGCCGGTGGTCACCTCGGTGAAATTGGCGTCGTTGGCCAAAATCGTGAAGACGATGTCCATGCCGGCCAGATCGCGAGGCGCATTGACGATGGTGGCGCCCAGTTCGGCCAAGGGCTGCGCCTTCTCCTTGGTCCGGTTCCAGACCGACAGTTTAACGCCGGCTTCCACCAGGCGCCTGGCCATGGCCGAACCCATGCGCCCGGTCCCGATCCACCCGACGCGCGCTTTATTCAAGTCCGTGTCAGCCATGATTGATCAATCCTTTCGGCAAATTTCTAAATTTGGAATTCGGATTTCGACGGTGAATTAAGGCACCGCCGCCGCCCATTCGCGGGTTTCGATGATCTCTTTCAGGCGCCTCAGGAACGCCGCCGAATAGGCGCCGTCGATGGCGCGGTGATCGAAGCTTTGCGCCAGCACGCCGACCGGCCGGACGGCGACCGCGTCGGTGCCGTCAACCACCACCGCCACCGGTTTCTTGATGACCGCGTCGGTGGACAGGATCGCCACCTGCGGCTGGTTGATGATCGGCGCGGTGATCAGGGTGCCGAAGGTGCCGTTGTTGGATATGGTGTAGGTGGCGCCGGCGAAATCGTCGGGGCCGAGGGCATCGCGCCGGGCGCGGGCGGCAATCTCGTTGATGGCGCGGGCCAGATCGACCACCGCCATGGAGCCGGCATCACGCACCACCGGAGCCACCAATCCGTCGAAATCCAGATCGACGGCGATGGCCAAGTTGACCGCATCGAAGGCCACCAGGCTTTCGCCTTCCACATGGGCGTTGATCTTGGGGAAATCGGTAATGGCGTCGCACACCGCCTTGGCGATGAACGGAAGGTACGAGAGCGAAAACCCTTCCTTGGCTTTCCATTTGGCGCCGGCCCGCCTTCGCGCCGCTTCGACGGTCGAGAAATCAACCTCCACCGCCTGCAAAACATGGGCGCTGGTGGCCTTGGAGCGCACCATATGCTCGGCGGTCATCTTGCGCCGCCGGTTGAACGGAACCACGGTACGTCCGTCTCCGGATGGCGCCGCCGGTGCGGGCGCCGGGCGCGCTGCCGGTGCGCCTTTCAGGAAGGCCAATACATCGCCGCGCTTGATGCGCCCGTCGCGCCCGGTGCCGTTGATCTGGCCGGGCTGCAAATTATTCTCGGCCAGCAGTTTGCGCACCACCGGCGACAGCTTTACGGATTTATCGCGCACCGGCGCCGCTTCCCTTATCGGCAGCGCTGCGGCTGGCGGCGCTGGCGGTTCTACCTTTGCCGCTGCCTTGGGCGCATCGGACGACGCCGCCACGGACGGCGCGCTGCCATCATCGATCACCGCCAGTACGGTGCCGACACCGACGGTTTCGCCGGCTTCGACGCGGATTTCCTTCAACACCCCGGACGCCGGGGCCGGCACTTCCATCTCGACCTTGTCGGTGCCGATCTCGAACAACACTTCGTTCGCCGCCACCGTGTCGCCGACCGATTTGTGCCAGATGGTGAGGGTGCCCTCGGACACCGTTTCGCCCAGTTGCGGCATGACGATGTCCATTAATCAACTTCCCGGCGGATGGTTTCGACAATGCGCTGCACCGACGGGATCGCATGATCTTCGAGATCGTCGGCGGCGGGCAGCGGCACGTGTGGCGTGGTGATGCGCACGATGGGCATGTCCAGATCGTAAAAAATTTCCTCGGCGATGATCGAGGACAATTCCGCGCCCCAGCCGCAAAGCCTTGGATTTTCCTCCACCGTGACCACGCGCCCGGTGCGCGAAACCTCGGCGAGTATGGTCTTTGTGTCGAGCGGCACCAGGGATCGCAGATCGATCACGTTGGCGCCGATGCCGTCTTCGGCGGCCAGGATGTCCGCCGCCGCCAGCGCCTTGGGCACCATGGCGGCCAGGGCCAGGATGGTCACATCGTCACCGGAACGCACGATCTTGGCGGTGCCGAGCTCCTCCACATGGTCGTCCTCCGGCACTTCGCCCTTGGTGCCGTACAGGGATTTCTGCTCGAAAAACATGACCGGGTCGGGATCGCGGATGGCGGCGGCTAAAAGCCCCTTGATATCGGCCGGCGTCGAGGGCGCCACCACCTTCAAACCGGGGATCATCATCGCCCAGTTTTCGACGCTTTGCGAATGCTGGGCGCCGAAGCGGACGCCGCCGCCATTGGCGGTGCGGATGACCAGCGGCACATTCACCTGGCCGTTGGTCATGAAGCGGGATTTGGCGATCTGGTTGGCGATAATATCCCAGCAGACGGCGAAGAAATCGGAAAACATGATCTCGGCGATGGGGCGCAGCCCGGTCATCGCGGCGCCCATTGCGGCGCCGACGATGGCTTGCTCGGAGATCGGCGTATCGCGGACCCTTGAGGGTCCGAACTCATCCAAAAGCCCGACCGTGGTTTTGAAAACGCCGCCGGCATCGGCGATATCCTCGCCCAGGAACACGACGTTTTCGTCGCGCCGCATTTCCTGGGCGATGGCCGCCGCGACGGCTTCCCGGTAGGTCAGTTCCGCCATGACGAGCCTCCATCTGCCCACACTTCGGTATCGGCCAGCGCGATCGCCGGCGTCGGCGAGGCCTTGGCTTCCTCGGTCGCTTCGTCGAGGGCCTGCATTACCGCGTCTTCGATACCGCTGACGGTGGCCTCGGCGACGCCGTAATCCAGCAACCGCTGGCGGTACATGGGGATCGGGTCGCGCTTCTTCCAGGCTTCGATCTCTTCCGGCGGCCGGTAGGTGCCGGGATCGGCCCGGGAATGGCCCAAATGGCGGTAGGTCAGGGCTTCGATGATCGACGGCCCGCCGCCGCCGCGCGCCATCTCAATGGCTTCCCGCGCCACCCGGTAGACCGCATCGGGATCGTTGCCGTCGACAATAATTTTTTCCAGCCCATAGGCGGAAGCCCGGTCGGCGGCCGGGTTTTCCACCGCCGTCACATCGGCGATCGGCGTATATTCCATGTAGAGGTTGTTTTCGCAGACAAAGACCACCGGCAGTTTCCAGATGGCGGCCAGGTTCAAAGCTTCATGGAAGGCGCCGATGTTGGTGGCGCCATCGCCGAAGAAACAGACCGAAACCTGGTTTGAGCCCCGATACTGGGCGGACCACGCAGCGCCGACGGCTATGGGCAGATGGGCGCCGATGATGGCGTAGGAGCCCATGGCGCCATGTTCGACGCTGGTCAGGTGCATGGAGCCGCCCTTGCCGCTCAGCAATCCGCATTCGCGGCCCATCAACTCGCCGAGGACGGCGGTCATTGGGACGCCGCGCGCCATGGTGTGGGCGTGGCCCCGGTAGGTGCAGAAGGAGTAATCGTTCTTGCGCATGGCGGCGCCGCAGCCGGCGGCCACGGCTTCCATGCCGACCGACAGATGGATGGTGCCCTTGACCAGGTTCTGCAGGAACAAGTCGTTGGCGCGGTTTTCCAACAGCCGCACTTCCAACTGCATCTGGAACATCTCAAGGCGTTTTGCCTCGCCGATATCGTCGTTGAGGCGCGCCTGGGCCCGGCTTTTGCCTGATTTGGCAGCCGCCTTGGTTTTCTGGCGCGCCTTCGATTTCGCTCTTTTGGCCAATGACTGTCCTCCCCGGCCCGTTAATGCGCGCCTTTACCAAGCGCACCTTTATAAAAATTTTGTAGGTTTCCGGGGTTAGCCTTATCAAAATAGAACCCCATTGGCGATGGGAAATTGTGCTTTATTAATCAGAGCGGAATGGCAACAATGGCCGCCGCAACTACTGCCTATCGTTGAGGCGCGGCGGCATCGCCTGGCCACCGCCTGGAGGAGGAATTTATGCATTATAATCGGCCGCGTTCGACCGCCACCTGGGGCACCATCGCCAAGGACTGGGAAGCCGGCGTTGATTTCAGGAAGCTGCAATCGGATCGTCAGGAGCGCGCCCAGGCGGCGGCCAAGAACGCCGGGTTCGGCGCCTTCCTCTGTTTCAACTTCGACAATATCCGCTATATCACCAGCACCCATATCGGCGAATGGGGCCGTGACAAGTTCGACCGCTATTGCCTGTGCCCCAGCGATTCGTCACCTTTTTTGTGGGATCCGGCGCCGCCGGCAAAGCGCAAAAGCTCGCCCTGGCTGGGCAACCGGGTCGATGCGCCGGTCAGCACCATGCAAGGCGCGCTGCCGCCGGACCAAGGCATCCAGGACGTGTTTGCCAAGCAGATCAAGGAAAAGATGATCGATCTCGGCATCGATAAGCAGCCCCTCGGCATCGATATTATGGAATTGCCCATGCTGCGCGCCCTGGAAGCCGCCGGCATCGAAGTGGTCGACGGCCAGCAGGCCTTGATGGATGCGCGCGAGGTCAAAACCGACGAAGAGATCGAGCTGTTGAAACAGGCCGCCGCCATGGTCGATGCCACCTACCTGGATATCACCAAGGCCATCCGGCCGGGCGCGCGCGAAAGCGACCTGGTCGCTATTGCCAACGAGAAGCTCTATGGCATGGGATCGGAGCGGGTCGAATGCGTAAACTCGGTTTCGGGGCCGCGCGGCGCGCCGCACTCGCACACCTTTTCCGACCGGATGATCCAGCCCGGCGACATGATCTTTTTGGATATCATGCATTCGTTCAACGGTTACCACACCTGCTATTACCGCACCTTCATCTGCGGCATCCCCAACGAGGCGCAGAAAGAGGCCTATGAAATCTGCTCGCAGTGGGTCAACGCCGCCCTCGACGCCATCAAGCCGGGCGCCAAGCTGGACGATATCGCCAATGTCTGGCCGAAAGCCGAAGAGTTCGGCTACGCCAACGAGGACGAAGCCTTTCTTTTGCAGTTTGGCCACGGCGTCGGCTTGTCCTTGTGGGAGCGGCCGATCATTTCGCGCCGTTACATGGGCCAGAAGACCCAGCTGAAAAAAGGCATGGTGTTCGCGGTCGAATGCTGGAAAGGCGCCGAGGACGGTTCCGGCGCGGCGCGTATCGAGGAAGAAGTGGTGGTCACCGACGACGGCTGCGTGATCATCACCAACTTCCCCAGCGACCATTTGATTTCCTGCGGACTGCCGGGCTGCGAGATATATTAAGGGGGGGGAGAGGCAACCCGAGAGGAGCGGCACATGGACCGTATATGGGTCACCCTAATTACCGGCTTCCTGGGCAGCGGCAAGACGACGCTGCTGAACACATTGCTGCACCATCCGGCGATGAGCCAGGCCGCCGTCATCGTCAACGAGTTCGGCGAGATCGGCATCGATTACGATCTGGTCGAGCAGTCCAACGAAAAGGTGGTGCAACTGGCCAATGGCTGCCTCTGCTGTTCGGTGAAAGGCGATCTGATCGACACCTTCCGCGATCTCTTCATCCAGCGCAATGCCGGCACCATTCCCCATTTCGACCGGGTGGTAATCGAAACCACCGGCATCGCGGACCCGATGCCGATCCTGCAACTGGTGTTCACCAATCCGATGATTATGAACCATTATGCCCTGGACGGCGTGGTAACGACGGTGGATGCGATCAACGGGCTGTCGTCCCTGGAGCGCTTCCCCGAATGCGTCAAACAGGCGGCCATCGCCGATCGGCTGATCGTCACCAAGGTGGATATGGTCGACGGCGGCAAAGGCGGGGAAACCGTTCAGGCGCTGCGGACACGCCTGCGCGCCCTCAACCCGGCGGCCGAAATTATCGAAACCGCGACCGAAGAGATCGATCCCGAAAATTTGTTCGGCACCGGCATGTTCGACGCGGATTCCAAGCAGATCGATTTGCAATCCTGGATCGACCCGGCGTTATACGACGATGCGGATACGGACATTGCGGCTGGGGCCAACAGGAGCGCCGAGCCCGACGCCGCGGCGCGCGCCTATTACCAGGAACACGGCCATACGCCGGAAGAGGGTCACAACCATGGCGCCATCAATTCGTTCTGTATCACCCGCGACGAGCCCATGTCGCTGGATATGCTGCGCATGTTCCTGGAAGGATTGACCCGCGAAGCCGGCCCCGATCTGCTGCGCGTCAAGGGGATCATCAATGTCGCCGACCGGCCCGACCAGCCGGCCGTCATCCAGGGCGCCCAGATGATCTTCCATTCCCTCGACTGGTTGCCCAAATGGCCCAGCGAAGACCGGCGCACGCGCATTGTTTTTATCACCGACGGTCTTGACAAAAGCTACGTGGAAGACACGTTGGCCCTCATTGAGCGTGTCGCCCGGCGCACGGAAGAAGCCGGTGCCGGCGCGCTCCTAACTTAGCGGGGAAATATTTCCACAAGGGAGGACATTATGCTTTTTTGCATTTTTGGGATCGACAAGCCAAATATGGGCGCCACCCGCGCCGATGTCATGCCCGCCCATGTGGAATATCTCGACAAGGCGCCGATCAAGCTGGTGATGTCGGGGCCGCTCACATCCGACGACGGCGAAGACATCGTCGGCAGCCTCTACGTGGTCGAGGCCGAAGGCCGCGCCGCTATCGAGGAGTTTTGCGAGAACGATCCGCTGATCCAGGCCGACATCTGGGAATATTCTCAAATCCGCGCCTTCAACAAGCGCGTCGACAATCGCGATTAAACC
>JAYGEH010000584.1:0-2812 GCA_046582475.1 Rhodospirillales bacterium | reverse complement strand
GCCACCCGTCCTTTTGCGGCCCGACGGGCCGGGCCTGGAACAAGCCGCCGGGGCTTTGCGCGCCGGTGAACTCATCGCCTTTCCCACCGAGACGGTCTATGGGCTCGGCGCCGACGCCGCCGACGAAAAAGCCGTGGCGCGCATATTCCAGATCAAGGGCCGGCCCAGCTTCAACCCGCTGATCGTGCATGTCCGGAACGCCGCCCATGCCAAGGAGTTCTGCATTTGGAATGACAGCGCCGAAACCCTGGCGCAAAAATTTTGGCCCGGCGCGCTGAGCCTGGTTTTGCCGCGCCGGGGCGGCGCGCGCCTCTCGAACCTGGTCAGCGCCGGGCTGGATACGGTTGCCCTCCGGGTTCCCGATCAGGCCATCGCGCAAGCCTTGCTGGCCCGCTCGGGGGTGGCCATCGCGGCGCCCAGCGCCAATCCATCCGGCGCCGTCAGCCCGACCACGGCGGCCCATGTGGCGGCCTCCTTCGCCAAGGGGATTGCCTATATTGTCGATGGCGGGGCGTGCCGTATCGGCCTCGAATCCACGGTGATCGATTTGACCGGTCCGGCGCCCAAATTGCTCCGCCCGGGCGGCGTAAGCGCCGAAGAAATTGGGGCGTTGGTTGGCGCAATGCCGGAAATACCAGAGGCCGGCACCATCAAATCGCCAGGCATGGGGGACCGCCATTATGCCACCAAGGCCCGCCTGCGCCTGAACGCCGCCGCCGCCGAAGCGGGCGAGGTGTTGCTGGGCTTCGGCCCCGGCGCCCCGGACGGCGCCCTCAATTTGAGCGCCGATGGCGACATAATCGAAGCGGCGGCCAATCTGTTCGCCCATCTCCGCTGCCTCGATGCGCCCGGCACCGGCGCCATCGCCGTCATGCCGGTCCCCGAATCGGGTCTCGGGCGGGCCATCAACGACCGCCTCCGGCGGGCGGCAAATCGGCAATAGCCAACCGCTTGGCCGTGCTGTATTAGACGATTATGCCCGTACCCGATGACTTTATTGAAAAGCTGAGAGCCGTCGCCGGCAACGGGGTATTGACCGAAGCGGCGGACCGGGCCCCGTACGAGGCCGAGGAGCGCGGGCTGCTGGAAAGCACTTGCGACGCCGTCGTGCGCCCGGCCGATACCGAAACGCTGGCCGAGGTGGTCAAGCTGTGCGCCGCCGCCAAAGTGCCGATGGTCGCCATGGGCGGCAATACCGGGCTGGTCGGCGGCAGCGTCGCCGATGGCGGCGTGATCATCAGCACCGAACGGCTGAACACAATCATCGAGGTGGATGCCCTCAACCACACCATGACCGTGGAAGCGGGCTGCATCCTGGCCGACATTCAAAATGCCGCCGAAGCCGAAGACTGCCTGTTCCCCTTGAGCCTCGGCGCCGAGGGAAGCTGCCGCATCGGCGGCAATCTCTCCACCAACGCCGGCGGCATCGGCGTGCTGCGCTACGGCAATACCCGCGATCTGGTGCTGGG
This sequence comes from Rhodospirillales bacterium, assembly GCA_046582475.1. Taxonomy (GTDB): domain Bacteria; phylum Pseudomonadota; class Alphaproteobacteria; order Rhodospirillales; family UBA2165. The sequence continues at coordinate 1,343 of JAYGEH010000584.1, read as the reverse complement.
GCTGGAAGTGGTGCTCGCCGACGGCCGCGTCTGGAGCGCCATGGGCGCGCTGCGTAAAGACAATACCGGTTACGATCTGAAGCATCTTTTCATCGGCGCCGAGGGCACCCTCGGCATCATCACCAAGGCGGTGTTGAAGCTTTATCCCCTGCCCCGCGCCAAGGTCACGGTGATGGCGGCGCTGGCCGGGCTGGACAACATCCTGGCCCTGTTTGACCGGGTGCGCGCCGCCTGCGGCGACCGGTTGACCGCCTTCGAGATGATCGCCGAGATCGGGCTGGAGCTGGTGGTCCGCCATATTCCCGATTGCAACGATCCCTTTGCGATGCGCCATCCCTGGTATGTTTTGCTGGAACTGACCTCGCCCCGGGCCGGCGACAATCTGCGCGGCAATATCGAGGCCGCGCTTGGCGATGCGTTGGATGCGGGCGAGATATCGGACGCGGTGTTCGCCGCAAGCGAAGCGCAGACCGCGGCCCTTTGGAAGCTGCGCGAAGAAATACCCGCCGCCCAGACCCGCGAGGGCGGCTCCATCAAGCACGACGTGTCGGTGCCGGTATCCAGCGCCTGCGAATTCGTGGCCCGCGCCTCGGAAGCGGTGCAAGCGGAAATGCCGGGCATCCGGGTCTGCGCCTTCGGCCATATGGGCGACGGAAATATCCACTTCAACCTGACCCAGCCGGAGGGCCACGACAAACAGGCCTTCCTCGACCGCTGGGGCGCGTTTAACACCATTGTCCATGATATCGTGGTTGCCATGGGCGGCAGCATCAGCGCCGAACATGGCATCGGGCTGGTCAAAAGGGACGAGCTTGGCCATTACGCCAGCGAAATAGAATTGGAGATGATGCGCGTCATCAAGCGAGCCTTCGATCCCGCAAACATCATGAACCCCGGCAAGATATTCCGGCTCGATGATGCGCCCTAATACCAAGGATCACTGATCCTTGGTATAAAAGGGGACGCCGGGCTCCTTTGAGGAGCCCGGCGAGTTTACAGGGAGGCTTCACGTCTAAGCGTTGGTCCGCGTGTGGTGTCGGGGACGCGGACCGTCGGTCCTGGGGTGTCGCCGGACCGATACAATCACCGGGGGAGTGATTGCATTCCGTATTGGAATGAAGACCATCATAGCCAATTTGTGTAATCGGCTGATGTCCGGATTGGAATAATTTGTAACAACAGGTAACAAACAATATACATATGAATTGGCTGGATTGGGCGCCGCCCGCCGCCAGATATTCGAAAGAGGAGCCGGTTGACCGCCGCTTCGCGGTCCGCCGGAAAGCCATGTCAGAATACACACCGCCGCTCAACGACATCCGATATACCATGCGCGAGCTGTC
>JAYGEH010000567.1:0-6597 GCA_046582475.1 Rhodospirillales bacterium | reverse complement strand
TTCCTGGTAAAACCCGATGTCGGAACCGGATGTAAAAAACAGATGATCGATGCCGCCAGCCGCCATGGCGGCGACGATGGCGTCGGCGTAATTGTCGATCCGGGTCGCGGAACCGGTATCGGGTTTGCTCTCGTCCGGGCTCATGATTTGCCTCCTTCTGAATTGGCTTCTAAAAAGACTATCAGCATTAAATAACGGTGGCCAGCAGCAGTGGTATTTCCTTTACGCCAACGCCGCCCGCCTTATGGCGTCGGGGGTCAGGGGCAGGCGGCGCATGCGGATGCCGGCGGCGTGGTAGACGGCATTGGCGATGGCCGCGCCGGCCGGCCCCGCCGAGGCTTCGCCGGCGCCCAGGAACGGCGCGTTCGGGCGCTCCATCAGGACCACCTCGATGTCCGGCACGTTATTGAAGCGCAGGATCGGATAAGAATCCCAATCGCGGCTGGTGATGCCGTCCCGGTCATAGGTAACTTGTTCGTAGAGTGCCCAGCTTGCCGCCTGGATCAGGCCGCCTTCCATCTGCGCCGAAAGCCCGTCCGCATCGACCACCTGGCCGGCATCGGCGGCGATCACGGCCCGGTGCAATTTGACTTCCGCCGCATCGGTGACTTCCAGCTCGATGCCGACGGCGGCGTAGCTTTGCACGTTCTTGTAGCGGGCGAAGCCGAAGCCCCAGCCGCGCCCCTCGGGCGGCGCCTCGGCGCCGGCGCGCAAGGCCTTGGCGGCGGCTTCGAGCACATCGCGGGCGCGCCCATCGCGCAAATGCATCAAGCGGAATTCCACCGCATCGGCGCCCGCCGCCTCGGCCAGCTCGTCCATGAAGCTTTCGATGGCGAACACGTTGGAATAGGCGCCAAGGGTGCGCATCGCCGAGGTGCGCAAGGGCAAATCGCGCACCAGGTTCTTGACCAGCCGCCGCTGGGGAAAATCATACAACGGGTCCAAATTGCGGTGGATGCCGATATGAAAACCCATGGCCGGTTCCGCCACCGGCGCATCCAGCGGGTCCGCCACCAGGCGCATGGCCAAAAGCCGCGCCGCGCCGGCCCGGTTGGCGCCCGGGCGGGGGCGCATCACATGGGTGTCGGAATAGGTTTCGTGGCTCCAATCGATGATCCGGCCGTCGTCGCCGAGGCTGGCGCGAAGGCGCATGGCCATGGCCGGGGAATAGGGCTCCCACGCATGTTCGTCGTCGCGGGTCCATTTCGCCAGGATCGGACGGCCGGGAAATTCCCGGGCGATCAGCGCCGCGTCCAAGGCCACATCGTCGGCGCCGTTATGGCCATAACAGCCCGACCCGAGGGCATGGTGCAGGGTGACTTCGGCGGGCTCCATTTGCAGCGCGTCGGCCAAGGCCAGACGCAGCAGGTAGATGCCCTGGCTGTGGGTCCAGACGGTGAGCTTGCCGCCTTCGAACAGGGCGGCCGCCGATGACGGCGCGATCGAGCCGTGCATGGTGTAGGGGCGCTCAAAATGGGCCGATAGGGTGAGCGCCGCGTGGCCCGGTGGATCGCCCAAGGGCGGCACATCTTTTTGTTGTGGCACGCCGTCGATAACCGGCATCGCCACGCGCGCATTGCCGAGCAGATTGGCGAACACGTCGCCGGCATCGAGGCCATCGCCCATATCCCATTCGATATCGTTGGCGAGGCGCTCGGCCGCCTTCACCGCCGCCCATTCGTCGGCGCCGGCGACGGCCACGAAGCTGCCATCCACCACCAGCTCCAGGCCTTGATCCTTGAGCCTACCGCCGGCGCCGTCGGCCAGGCTTTTCAGTTTCGCCCAATAATGGGGCGGGCGCACCAGGCGGGCGTGCAGCATGTCCGGCCAGACCATGTCGTGGACGAAAATATGGGCGCCGGTGACGATGCCGCTCATTTCCCTGGCGATCGTCTTTTGGCCCATAAATTTGAACTTATCCGGCGATTTCAGCGCGATGTCCTCGTCCACTTCGATGCCGAAATCCTGGCTGCCCATCAGCTCCCAATAGCTGATGGTCCGGTTGCTGTCGGCCGCCCGGACCAGCCCGTCATGGACCTCCAGATCACCGGGGTCCGCCGCCAACGCATCGGCGGCAAGGCCGAGCAAGTGCCGCCTTGCCATCGCCGCCGCCCGGCGTACCGCTTCGCCCGAGGTTTCCATGGACATGGAGCCCGATGTGATGCCCTCGTTGGGGGCGATGCCGGTGACCGCGATGGGGACATCGATGCGGGCGGGCTCGATATCCAACTCCTCCGCCGCGATGATGGCGACGGCGGTGGAGACGTGCTGGCCGATATCCACCTTGCCCGACCGCACGGTGACGCGGCCATCGGGCTCGATCGCGATCCAATCGTCCAGGTTGGGGCTGTTTTCCAGGCTGGGATTACGCCGCATCGGTCTCGCTCCCTGAAATATGGCCCCCCGCGATGGCGTTCCGGGCCGCGCCCAGCACCCGGTTGTGGGAGCCGCAGCGGCAGAGGTGATCGGCGAGGGCTGCGGCGATGTCTGCCTCGCTCGGGCCCGGATTGGCTTTCAACAAAGACGCCACGGCGACGATGATGCCCGGCGTGCAATAGCCGCATTGGGCGGCGTTCTCGGCGATAAATGCATTTTGGATGCGCGCCCCGATGGCGTCCGCCGCCAGTCCCTCGATGGTGGTAATTTCGGCGCCTTCGAATTCGGACGCGGCGCGGTTGCAGCTTAGCGTATGCTCGCCGTCCACCAGCACCGCGCAGGCGGCGCATTGTTCCAGGGCGCAGCCGATCTTCGGCCCGGTCAGGCCGAGCTCGCCGCGCAGCACATAGACCAGCGGCTTGGCCGCGTCGGTATCGAGATCATGCTTCCGGCCGTTAACCCGAAGCGTGTAAGCAGCCATCGGATAATTCCGCCCCATTGCAATTTGCCGTTGCCCAAAACCTGCCAGACCGGGGCCGGCGCGTCACGCTTTTTTGGCGGATCGGCACGCCGGGCGTTGTTAAGCGCGGCCCAATTGTGCTAGCAGAGTTGAACCGCCAAACGGCGAATTGGGTCTTAAAGGGGGAAGGGCGGCGATGGCCGAAATTCAGAAATATGAAACCGATGTGGCGATCATCGGCGCCGGCGCCGCCGGCATCGCGGCCGGTATCGAAGCCTTGGATGCGGGCGCCCGGGTGATTGCCTTTGAAATGGGGTCCGAGCCGGGCGGCGCGGCGATCATTTCGGGCGGCGGCTGCATGATTGTCGGCTCGCCCCTGCAAGCGGAAAACGGTATCCAGGACTCGCCCGATCTGGCCTTCGCCGAGTGGCTCGAAATGGGCGGCCCGTCGGTCGACCAGGTTTGGGCCAGATACTATATCGAGCATACCCTGCACGATCTCTATCACTGGGCCGAGGGGTTCGGCGTCAAATGGGTCGACATGAAACCGCAGGAAGGCAACTCGGTCATGCGCTGGACCCGGACCGAGCGCAGCGGTCTCGGTTTGATGAGCGCTCTTATCGGCGGATTTCTGGGGCGCGGCGGCGACATCGCCGTCAATACCAAGATCACCAAAATCAGCCGGGATGGTGATCGCATTACCGGTATCGAAGGCATCAACACCGAAACCGGCGCAACCGCTTCCGTTTCCAGCCGTACCGTCCTGGTATCGGCGGGCGGCTTCAATTCCAATCTCGACATGGTCCTCGAATTCCGGCCCGAACTGAAGCACGATAAAATCCTGGTCGGTTCCGGGCCGGGCTCCATCGGCGACGGCCACCGGCTGGTCGAGGCGCTTGGCGGCACCCTCACCCATATGGACCATATTTGGTTCTATGTTTATGCCACGCCCGATTACCGGGATCCGGAGCAGCGGCGCGGTTTGGTGTTTCGCCGGGCGCCCGGTTACATCTGGGTCAATCAACAGGGCCGCCGCTTCCATAACGAGGCCCGTTCCGGCGGCAAATCCGCCAGCCCGGCGCTTTTGGCGCAGACCCCGCGCCATGCCTGGGCCGTTTTTGACGCAATCATGTCGGCCGGCCTGGAAATCGCCGATCCCAACTACCGTGATGGCGATCGCATCGATCGGGATCGGGTCGAGGAGCTGCTCGCCGATTCCCCCTTCATTCACTGTGCCGATACCATGGCCGGACTTGGCGAAGCCATCGGCGTCGATGTTGCCGCCTTCACCGGCACCGTGGACCGCTATAACGCCGCTTTCGATGCGAAGCTGGAGGTGGAACCGGAATTCGGCAAGCCCCTCAACTTGTCGAAACCGTTCGACACGCCGCCCTATCACGCCATCCAGATTTTCCCGTTGGCGCGCAAAAACTTCGGCGGCATCAAGACCGATATCAGGTGCCGGGTCCTGGACAAGCATTTCGAGCCCATCGCCGGCCTCTATGCGGCCGGCGAAGCGGCGGGCATGGCCGGCGGCCACATCAATGGCGCCGCCGCCCTGGAAGGCACCATGCTCGGCCCGTCCCTGTTCTCGGGCCGCGTCGCCGGTGGCTGGGCGGCGGCGGAAGCCGGCCACGGCGATGGCTTCGTCGGCAAGCCGAACCGGGGGTGAGGGGGCGCCAAATGCAAGAGCGGACCATCGATATCGACACCGGTGAAGGCGCCATGGAGACATTCATCACCCAGCCCGAGGCGGGCGGGCCGTTTCCGGCGGTCATCGTCTATATGGATATCTGGGGGTGCGCGAAGAGCTTTATGACATCGCCCGGCGTATCGCCACGGCCGGCTATTGCGGCATCGTGCCCGATTTCTATTACCGCCAGGGGCGCAAGCGCTTCGATACAAGGGGGCCCGGCGGCAAACTAATGTCGGCGCACCTTTTGGAGGCGGCGGTGCGCGATGAAGCGGTGGCGGTCTCGCGCACGCTCACCGACGCCATGGCCATTGCCGATACGGCGGCGAACATCGGCTTCCTGGCGGGCGAGGCGGACATCCGCACCGATGCCATGGGCTCGGTCGGCTATTGCATGGGCGGGCGCCAGGTGCTGGCGGTGGCCGGCCATCTTCCGAATTTCCGCGCCGCCATGTCCCTGCACGGCACCAACCTTTTCACCGAGAAAGATGATTCGCCGCATCTGTCGGCGGGCAAAATGCAGGGCGAGTTCTATTGCGGCTTTGCGCAATTGGATGCCTTCGCGCCGCCCGAACTGGTGGCCGCCATGGCGCGCGCCTTTGCAGGCGCCGGTGCGCAGTACCGCTTCAACGTCCACGCCGGCGCCGATCACGGTTACGCCTTGCCGGACCGGGATATCCACGACAAAGCCGCCGCCAACCGGGACTGGGAAATCTTCTTCCCCATGCTGCGGAGGCAGACCGGAGGGTAGAATTTCCTTGCATTTGTACCGATTTTGTTCTATACTATCTTTTCCTGAATACATCCAATAAGAATTTCCGGAAACCGCCCCGCCGGCCGCTTAGCCATGCGTGCGCCGCAGGCCTGACAGCCCCTTTGACCGTTTTGAACCGAGACCAAGTCCCCATGCAACAACAGCTTCCCCATTTACCCATACGAATCCATACAAACCCATACCAATCCATACCGGATTTTCGCCCAAAACATGTCGCACCGGCCATGTTCCTGGTGCATGGCTGCGAGCCTGTGCGGGCTCGCTTGCATCGCCAGTTCGCGGCGCGGATACTATGGTCCGATCAATGATCAGGGGGGCGATTTAGATGAAAGCAGCGTTGTTTTGTACCAGCCGCTATATGGGGCCGGCGCCCGAGGGCTGGCCGGTGCCGGCGAAGGATTATTCCGCCGAAGTGGCCGAGCGCTCCATGCAGACCACCCTCGATCAATTCGCCCTCGCCGACCAGGTGGGCTTCGATTGGGTGACGGTGGCCGAGCATCACTTCGCGCCGTTTTCCCTCAACCCCAATCCCATGGTCATGGCCGGCGCCCTCAGCCAAGTAGTCAAGAACGCCAAAATCGCCCTTCTGGGACCCAATATTCCGATCAACAACCCGCTCCGGGTGGCCGAGGAATTTGCCATGCTCGATACCCTGACCGGCGGGCGCGTGATCGCCGGGTTGATGCGCGGCACGCCGAACGAATATGTCACCTACAATATCAACCCCACCGAATCCCGCGACCGCTTCGCCGAGGCGCTGGAACTGATTCGCATGGCCTGGACCGAAAAACAGCCCTTCGGCTGGGAGGGGCGGTTCTATCAATACCGCTCGATCTCGATCTGGCCGCGCCCGGTGCAGGACCCGCACCCGCCCATTTACATGTCCGCCTCGAGCCCGGAATCGGGCGATTACGCGGCCAAGAACCGGCTCGGCATCGGCTTCGCCTTCACCACGCTGCCGCGCGCCGTGGTTGCCGCCGATTACTGGCGCGAAAAATCCCGGGAGCATGGCTGGGACCCGGAGCCCGGCCAGGTGATCTACCGGCTCGGCGTGCATGTGGCCAAAACCGACGGCGAAGCGCGCGATGACCTGGCCGCCAGTATGCGCCAGCCGCGCATCGGGATCTCGATGGCCAACGCCGCCGTCGAACGGGCGGTGGACGCGGCCGGCTATTACGGCCGCGACCGGGATGGCCAGCGCGGCCGGCTTTTGTCCCGCGGAAATTTGGAGGAGCGCATCGAAAACGGCCAGATCCTGGTGGGCAGCCCCGATACCGTGGTCCGCCAGATCGA
>JAYGEH010000477.1:0-15138 GCA_046582475.1 Rhodospirillales bacterium | reverse complement strand
TTGTGGTGGATTGGCACCACGGCTGGGCGCGCTCCTCGCCGGAAACCTTGCAACGCCGTCGTGGGGGTGCAAATTAGATGACACAGGCCACTAATGATCGAAACGACAAGGCCATAAGGCGCTGGCCGGCAATGGCCGTCAAGTCACTTGTAAAACGCCGCGCCGCCGATCCGTGGGGTAGACGCTTGGCCTGCTTGGTGCCATATTGTGCGCCCCATGGATAGCCGGCGGGTAACGCGCATGAGTCTCGGAACTTGGATATATACGCTGTTGAACGGCGATCTCGTCGGCAAGGACGCGTTCGGAAACCGTTACTACAGGGGTAAGGGCAAGAAGCTCCATGGCCGCGAACGGCGCTGGGTTGTCTATAACGGCTCCACCGAGGCGTCCAAGGTTCCCCCCGAATGGCACGCCTGGCTGCATCATACGCTGGAAAATCCATTGACCGAACAGGCGGCCACGGCAAAAGACTGGCAAAAGCCGCATCTGCCCAACCTGACCGGAACCGAGGCGGCCTACCGCCCCAGCGGGCACGATCTCAAGGGCGGCGCGCGGGCGCCGGCGACCGGCGATTACGAAGCCTGGTCGCCGGAATAGGACGAGCCGCGTAGGTTCCCATGCGCGAAGATACCCGAAATATTCTGGTCGGCGCGGTGACCGTGGTTGTCTTGGTCCTGGTCGCCATCCTGTCCTTTTCGGGCAGCAAAGTTGACCGCGCGTCCGGCTTTACCATCCATGCCATATTTAACCGGATCGACGGTTTGCAACTGGGCGACGAAGTGAGGATAGCGGGCATCAAAATCGGCCAGGTCACGGCCATGAAACTGGGCAAGGATTTTGCCGCCACCGTGGATTTGAGTATCGATACCGACGCCAAAATTCCGACCGATACATCCGCCGCCATCCATACCGAGGGACTGTTCGGATCCAAATATATCGTTTTGGAACCGGGCGCCGAAGACGATATGGTCAAAGCCGGCGACAGCCTTGATCTGAACCAGGACTCGGTGGTCGTCCAGGACCTCCTGGATCTCATTATCGGCGAGGCCAAGGCCAACCGCGCCAAAGCGAAAGCGGCAAAGGATAAATAACCGGTCGGGCGGTTAACCCCGACGCGTAAATGGCATGAAAAGGAACGGATCGTGGGACGAAATTTAGCCGAGACGGTTTTGGGCGCGGTGGTTCTTCTGATCGCCGCCGGCTTTCTTTATATCTTTGCGACCACGGCCCAGGTGGCAACGATCAAAGGCTATGAAATCACCGCGGTCTATACCGATACCGGCGGCTTGCAACCGGGCAGCGATGTCCGCATCAGCGGTATCACCGTTGGAACGGTAAAATCCAATATCCTCGATGCGGAAACCTATGAAGCCGTAGTCACGCTTTCGATCAATCCGGACATCAAGGTGCCGAAGGATACCATCGCCGCGATCACCAGCGCCGGCCTGATCGGCGGTAATTATGTGCGCTTGAAGCCCGGTGGATCCAAAGACTATTTGGCGTCCGGCGGTCGATTAACGCAGTCGGAGGATTATCAATCTCTGGAACGCCAAGTCGGGGAAATCATCTTCCTGGCGACGGGTGGGAATGACGACAAATCCAACTAATCGGGATCGATCTGGGCCGGACCGCCAGAACTCGGTCCGGCAAACCTGGGATCCCGCAAGTTACGCAAAGAGTGCGCGTTTCGTTTCCGATCTTGGCATGCCGGTGCTCGATTTGCTGGCCGCCAAGGAAGGCGAGCGTATTCTCGATCTCGGCTGCGGCGACGGCGTTCTGACCAAAAGCATCGCCGCCGCCGGCGCCAACGTGCTGGGCATCGATTCCAGCGCCGATCAGGTGGCGGCGGCGCGCGCCAAGGGCGTCGAAGCACAACTTTTAAATGGCGAGGATTTGTCCTTCGACGGCGAATTCGACGCGGTTTTCTCCAACGCCGCCTTGCATTGGATTGCCGATCAGGATGCGCTGCTGGCCGGCGTTTGGCGGGCCTTGCGGAGCCCCGGGCGATTCGTTGCCGAAATGGGCGACGCCGGCAATGTCGCCAGCGTCCGGACAAGCCTCTACCAGGCCTTGCGCGGCCGGGGCATCGACGCCGAAGCGTTTGATCCTTGGTATTTTCCCGAAGCCAAGCCCTATGTCGCCCGGCTTGAAGCCGCGGGGTTTCACGTCGAAGGCATTGAATTGATCAACCGGCCAACGCCAATCCCGGGTTCCTTGGCCGATTGGCTGGACGTGTTCGCGCGCAGCTTTTTAGGCGCCGTTAACGTAAGCGAGCGCGCCGCCCTCAAGACCGAAGTGGAAAACGCCGTGCGCGACGATCTTTGTGACCGCCACGGTAATTGGACCGTCGATTATGTGCGCTTGCGTTTCAAGGCGATCAAAGCCAACCCTTGATCCCATGATAAACCTGCCCCGAGCCACACTGGCGATTCTTCCGGCGTTCGGATTGGCGTACCTTTTGGCGGCCATGGCCCCGCTCCCGGCATTTGCGGAAACCTACAACGTCGCGGTACTGCAGGCGCTGGATAAGGTGACGGCGCGGGTATCCACCTTCGATGCCCCCGTCAACGCCACCATCCGGTTCGGCACTTTGGAAATAATCGCCCGCACCTGCGACAAGCGCCCGCCCGAAGAAACCCCCGAAAGCACCGCTTTCCTTGATATTTGGGATGCCCGCCCGGGCGAGCCGGTGGTCAGCGTCTACCGGGGTTGGATGTTCGCTTCCAGTCCGGCGCTGGCCGCCATGGAGCATCCGGTTTATGACGTCTGGGTGCTCGACTGCAAAAATTCTTCGAGCACCGGGCCGCCGCCGCCATCGCCATCGCCGGGGGGCAGCGCGCCCTGAAATTCGGCATCCGTGTTCAGCGCCCGGTCGAGCATCATATGATAGACATCGCGCGGCACCTCGTGGGCGCCGAATTGTTCCAGATGTTCGGTGAGGAACTGGGTATCCAAAAGGGTGTAGCCGCCGTGCCGCAGCCGGGCCACCAGATGCACCAAAGCAACCTTTGAGGCATCGCGCGCCTTGGAGAACATGCTTTCGCCGAAAAATGCGCCCTTGATGGCGACCCCGTAAAGCCCGCCGGCCAGGGCGCCGTCTCGCCAGCATTCAACCGTATGCACGAAGCCCATGCGGAACAGTTTGCCGTAGAGTTGCATTATCTCTTCGTTGATCCAGGTGTCTTCGCGGTTTCCTTGGGCGCCGGCGCAGCCCAGAATGACGCCATCGAAATCCCGGTCACAATGAATTTCGAATTCGCCCCGGCGCACCGTCTTTTTCAGCTTTCTGGGGATATGAAATTGATCCAGGGGAAGGATGCCGCGATCCTCGGGATCGACCCAGAATATTTCCGGCTGGTCGCGGCTTTCGGCCATCGGAAATATTCCCGCCATATAGGCGCGCAGCAAGGTATCCGGTGTCAATTTGAATCGTTCACGCGAACGCTCGTCTGATCCGCTCATGGCCGGCCGTTTTCGCTGGTTTCGGTTGGGATAGATATTGGACTTTTTGGGCAGATAAGCAAATTGTAACCCAATAATCAGACGTTTCGCCGCTCCGGCCTACGCCTCGGCCAGTATTCTTGCCGCCGCCTGCAACGCCAGCTCATAGCCGTGCGCGCCGAAACCGCAGATCACGCCCGCCGCGGTTTGCGAGATATAGCTTTCATGGCGAAACGCCTCGCGCTGGAATATATTGGAAAGATGCACCTCGACCACCGGCAATTGGGCCGCCCGCAACGCATCCAGCAGGGCCACCGATGTGTGCGTGTAGGCGCCGCCATTGATGATGATGGCAGCGGCGCTCTCCGGCGCTTGCTGGATCCAATCGACCAGTTCGCCTTCCGAGTTGCTTTGCCGGAAATCGATGCCGAGGCCGAGGCTTTCGGCTTGAGCCGCACACAAAGCCTCGATGTCGGCGAGCGTTTGGCTGCCGTAGATTTCTGGCTCGCGGGTGCCCAGCATATTCAGGTTGGGGCCGTTGAGTATCAGGACCGTGTTCGCCATGACCGTTACAAAAATTTATCCTAAAGTCTGCTTAACCGCTCGGCATGAATGAACCATTAACCGCCTCCGAGGCGGTTGCAAGCGCCGTCCGGGAAGCACATAATTATGTTCTTAAAATTTGGCAAGCAATGGCGGGACATCCCATGGACCTGACGATCAATGGCGAAGCGCGCTCGGTAAACGCGCCCATGAACGTGTTGCAGCTTCTCGGTGATCTGGGATTGGATGGCCGCAAAGTGGCGGTCGAGCGTAATCTGGAGATTGTGCCCCGTTCCACTTACGAAATCGTTGCCCTCACCGATGGCGACAAGCTGGAGATCGTTCATTTCATCGGCGGCGGTTTGCCCGAAGGCTCCGGCAAGGCGCTCACCGATGATGTCTTCGAGGTTGCCGGAACCACCTTTACCTCGCGCCTGATCGTCGGCACCGGGAAATACAAGGACTTCGAGGAAACCGCCGCGGCTATCGAGGCATCCGGCGCCGAAATGGTCACCGTCGCGGTGCGCCGGGTCAATGTGTCCGATCCCTCGCAGCCCATGCTGGTGGATTATGTGGACCCGAAAAAATACGTTTATCTGCCCAACACCGCCGGCTGCTTTAACGCCGACGAAGCGGTGCGCACCCTGCGCCTGGCGCGCGAAGCGGGCGGCTGGGATCTGGTCAAGCTGGAAGTGCTGGGCGATCAGAAAACCCTCTATCCGCACATGGTCGAAACCCTGGCGGCGGCGGAATTGCTGCTTAAGGAAGAATTTAAGGTCATGGTCTATTGTTCCGACGATCCTATCCTGGCCAAAACACTGGAAGACATGGGATGTCATGCGATCATGCCCTTGGCGGCGCCGATCGGTTCCGGCCTCGGCGTTCAAAATCCGGTCGGTATTCGCCTCATCGTGGAGCAATCGGACGTCCCGGTCATCGTCGATGCGGGTGTCGGCACAGCATCGGACGCGGCCATCGCCATGGAACTTGGCTGCGACGGAATATTGATGAATACCGCCATCGCCGAGGCCAAGGACCCGATCAAAATGGCGCGCGCCATGAAGCATGCGGTGGAAGCCGGGCGCTTGGCCTATCAGGCGGGCCGCATGGCGAAAAAGAAATATGCCGACCCGTCGTCACCGCTTGCCGGCCTGATTTGACTGCATCGCCGGGCAGGGGGTAGTCCCGTGCCTTCGTTAAAAGAACTGTTCGCCCAAGCGCAAAGCCTTCACCACGCGGGCAGGTTTCGCGATGCCCAGGCCGTCTATGCGGAGATCATCGAAGAAGACCCGGAGCATGCCGATGCCCTGAACCTTCTCGGCGCCGTCCTCGCCCAGCAGGGGCGTGCCAAACAGGCGGTTGGCTTCATGCGCCGGGCAACCCAGGCCAACTCCGACGTGCCCAACTATTTTTGCAATCTCGGCGTCGTGCTGATGGATTTGGGGCGCTACGACGAATCGAAACGCGCCTTCGAACGGGCCTTGAAAATCGACAGGCATTTCGCCGATGCCTATTACAATCTGGGCAAGCTGTTCAAGCAGATGGAACTCTTCGACGCGGCGCTGATGGCGTTCGAACAGGCGCTATCGATCCAGCCCGAGCGTATCGATTCGCTCATCAATATGGGCAATATCCTGTTCGATCTTAATCGCCTGGACAACGCCATTAGCTGTTTCGAAACGGCGGCGGCGGGGGATCCGGAAAACCGCCAGGTTGGCCGCGCCCTGATAAATCTCGGCAACGCTTACCGCAGGAAAGGCGACGCCGATGCCGCCAGGGACGCCTATGCCAAGGCCCTGGCCCGCCGCCGCCATGACGGCTTGCGCATCAAAAGTGCCACTACGCTGCCCATTGTACAGCAATCGTGGGAGCATATCGGCGAGATCAGGCGCGATTTCGAGGGACGCGTCCGCGCCTTGCTCGAGGACGATGTGTTGGTGACCGACCCAAGCCTGGAAACCTCAACGACCACATTTTTCCTCGCCTATCATGGCCTTGGCGACCGGCATCTGCAGGAGCTGGTGGCCGAGTTGCATTTGAAATCTTGCCCGTGGCTGGGCACCGTTGCGCCCCACGTCGAAAACCCGCCCGCTGGCCGGGACAAAATCCGGGTTGGATTCCTGTCTACCTATTTCCGGCGTCATTCGGTCGGCCGGCTCATGCAGGGGGTGATCGAACGGCTGCCGAAAGAACTATTCGAGATTGTCGTGATTACCCAGCCCGGACAGCGCGACGCAATCGTCCGTGCCATCGAAGCGGCCGCCGACAAAACCATTTCGATGCCGGCCGATCTGACCGAAGCCCGGGATGCCATTGTCGCCGAGGAATTGGACATTCTGTTTTATGCGGATATCGGGATGGACGTGCGCACCTATTTCCTGGCCTTCGCGCGGCTGGCTCCGGTCCAGTGCGTAACCTGGGGGCATCCCGATACCACCGGCATTCCCAACATCGATTATTATCTTTCCAGCGCCCTCATCGAGCCGGACGGCGCCGATGCCGATTACAGCGAAACCCTTTATCCGCTGCAAACGCTGCCCACCTATTACCTGCGCCCGAAAATCCCCGGCGATCTCAAATCACGGGACGAATTGGGCTTGGGCAGCGCCAAGCGCATCTATTTGTGCCCGCAAAGCGTCATCAAGCACCATCCCGACCTGGATGAGATCGTCGCCGGCATTTTGCGCGGCGATGGCGCCGCCGAGGTTCTGCTGGTCGAAGGCGCGGTGCCCGATTGGACGCGCCAGGTGGCGGCGCGCATGGCAGAGACGATCCCCGATGTGGCCGGGCGGGTCGCCTCGGTGCCGCGCATGGGGCCCAACGATTTCCTGGCCCTGATGAAGGCCGCCGATGTGATCTTTGATCCGCCGCATTTTTCCGGCGGCAACACATCGTTCGAAGCCTTCCAGATGGCCAAGCCGGTGGTTGCCCATGACGGCAATTTCATGCGTGGCCGGGTCACCGCCGGCATGTACCGGGCCATGGGTATAGAAGATGCCACCGGCCAAAGCTTGGGAGAATGCGCCGAAATCGCGCTTTCCCTGGGCCGCGATGAAGACCGCCGCAAAGATATGGAAGCGCGCATCACGGATGCCAGAGAAGTTCTGTTCGAGCAGGAACCGGCGGCGCGCGAGTTCGAGCGGTTTCTGATTGATGTTTTCGAGCGGACGCGGCACTAGTAATCTGGTCAGCACATGCAAAGGGCCATCCATTGAGCGACAGCGCCAGCGAGAGCAGCAAAAAATGCAATGAAATCATGACCGTCACGCTGGTTTCGGCGGGACATTTTTTCAGCCATTTCTATGTGCTTTCGATCCCGTCCATCTTGCCCCTGATGCGCGACGAGTTTGGCGTCTCCAACCTGTCGATGGGCGCGATCCTCATCAGTTACGCCATATTTGCGACGGTTTGGCAGTATCCCATGGGCGTGTTCTCCGACCGCTACGGGGCGACGCCGTTCTTTATCGGTGGATTGGTGTGCCTGTCGCTGGGCATCATCACCATGAGCTTCGCGCCCGGTATCCTGTTCCTGGTCGTGATCGCCGCGTTCAATGGGACAGCGGACAGCGTGTTCCACCCGGCCGATTACACAATAATGGCCGCCCGGGTCCGGCAAAGCTGGATGGGGCGATGTTTCGCCATCCATACCACCACCGGATTTCTGGGATTTGCCGCGGCGCCGATCGTGATGACCTTCCTGGTTTCCGTGTGGGATTGGCGGGCGGCGCTGGTCGCCGTCGGCATATTCGGGCTGGCGATCGCCGTTGTGGCATTCCTTTGCCGCCGACTGCTGCAAGGCGCCGTCTATGAGCCGGCCAAAAAAATCGGGGGTGAAAAGAGCGGCGCGCTGCAATTCCTGACATCGCCGGCGCTGCTGCTCATGTTCTTGTTTTACGTGGCGACGACCTTGTCCGGAAATGGTATCCAGAATTTCGGCAATACGGCGCTGATGGCAATCTATGACATCGATCTGGTGCTCGCCAATTCGGCGTTGGCCGCCTACCTCTGGGGCATGACCATCGGTGTTCTCGCTGGCGGCATCATCGTCGACAGGATCGATCGCTTCGACATTATCGCCGGCGGCGGCTACACGATTTCGGCGGTGCTGCTGTGCCTGATCGGGCTTGGCGTTCTGGGCTTCAATTCGACCGCCGTCGCCCTGTTCTTTTCCGGTTTCATGATCGGCGTCGTCATGCCGGCGCGCGATATCATGGTGAAATCCATCACCCCGGCGGGATCGGCCGGCAAGGCCTTCGGCTTCGTTTCCACCGGCTTTAGCGCCGGCGCCGTGATCGGCCCGTTTATCTACGCCTCATTGATGGATGCCGGGCTACCAAAGACGATGTTTTTTGTTTCCGCCGCGCTGATGATGCTCACCATCGTCCTGGCGCTGACCGCTTCCGTCGTCGGCCGCCGCATGCTCGCGGCGCAACCGGCCGAATAAACCCTACCAGTCGTTGCGCAGCTCACGCAGTTTCAGGAACACCGTCTTTTCGTCCGGCTGATCGGGAAGATCGGGGAACGATTCCCGCAAACGCGCGATCACCGTGGCGCTTTGCAGCCGAAAAAACGTATTGATTTCCCGCTCCAGCCCGAAAGTGGTGACCAAGGCATCGTGGGTGTCCTGGTTATCCACATCGGCTTTCAATTCAAGGGCGCGCGCGTTGTCCGGCTCCCGGTCAAGGGTGAAATTCAAATTGTTGCTGATGTAGTCGTGGCCGGGATAGATCAGCGTATTGTCGTCGAGCTTGGAAAGCTGCGCATCGAAGGTGGCGTGCAGCGCGTCGGGATGGCCGCCGCCCCGGCAATGTCCGGCGCCGGCGTTAAACAAAGTGTCGCCGCAAAACAGCGCCGGCTGATCGGTGTGCGACAGCAGGCAGACATGGCTCATGGTGTGGCCGGGGGTATCCAGAACTTCCAACGCCACGGTCTTGCCGACCCGGACCACGTCGCCGGCGGCAAGGCCGGTATCCATGCCGGAGATTTGATCGGCGGCGCCCGCATGGGCCAGAACCTTGGCGCTGGTCGCCGCCACCATGCCGTCGTTGCCGCCGGTATGGTCGCGGTGGTGATGGGTGTTCAGAACCTGGGTGATCTGCCAGCCCTTATCCTTGGCGGCGGCCAGGCATTGTTCGTATTCCAAGGGATCGACGGCCAGCGCCTCGCCGGTTTCGGGGCAGGCGATCAGGTAATTGAAATTGCGGTAATCGTTCTCGGTCCAGATTTGTTCAACTAGCACGGCGGCTCTCCCTTGGTTATGCTTGGGATATTGTAGTCGCCCCATTGCCAGCCGTCACCCGCTATCGGTGATCGTTATTGTTGCCGGCGGTGTGCCACGCTACCTTGCTGTCATGTCCGAGAAGCCAACAGATGTACTGCGAAGCTGGGTCGAAGCGTTCAATCGCGCTGACGTGGAAGCGCTTGCGAATCTTTACCACGAAGATGCGGTCAACCATCAGGTGATGGACGATCCGGTTAACGGCCGGGGCGCCATCTGTGAAATGTTCGAGCGCGAATTTGCCGCGGCCGAGATGACCTGCATGGTCGAGAAATTCTTTGAAGATGGTGAATGGGCGATCATGGAATGGCGCGACCCGCTCGGCCTCAGAGGATGTGGGTTTTTCAAATCCGTGATGGGAATATTGCCGTGCAACGCGGATATTGGGACAAGTTGACTTTTTTGAAACAGCAGGGATTGCCGATCAAAGAATGACCAGGATCACCAAATCCACCTTTCGCGACGGGGTGCGGGAACTGGCCCGGCGCGATCCGGATATGGCCCGGCTGTTCAAGGCCGCTGCTCTGCCTGACCTGCGTTCACGCTCTACCGGGTATGGGACCATCATGAAGATCATTTCCGGGCAGCAAGTCTCGACTGCGGCGGCGCGCGCCATCAACGGCCGCATGGAGGCGGTGGCCAATCCCATGACACCCGAAGTGTTCACAAAACTGAGCGATAATGATTTGCGCGCTATTGGGTTCAGCCGCCAGAAAATGTCCTATGGCCGTGCCATCGCCGCCGCCGTGCTTGCCGGCGAATTCTCGTTCCGCCGGGTGGCGCGCATGGAGGACGAGGCGGCGATCAGCGAAATGATCAAGCTCCGGGGCGTCGGCCGCTGGACCGCCGAGGTCTATCTCCTGTTTGCGCTGCGCCGCCCCGATATCTGGCCGGTGGATGATCTGGGCATCGTCATCGGCATGCAGGGTTTGAAGGGGCTGAAAGACCGTCCGGACAAAAATGCGATGATCGAATATGGCGAGGCGTGGCGGCCCTTGCGCAGTGTCGCGGCGCGCATGCTCTGGCACTATGTGGATTGCAGCCGCCGGGGCCTGATCCCATGAGACCGGTCCGATGAGCGATCAGGCCCTGCCGCCGATCCGGGTGCAACTCTTCTCCGATACCAAGACGCGCCCGTCCGAAGCCATGCTCGACGCCATGACGCGCGCCGAAACCGGCGACGAGCAGGCCGGCGAGGACCCGACCACCAATGCCCTCTGCGACCGCGTGGCGGAAATGCTGGGCAAGGAAGCGGCGTTGTTTCTGCCGTCCGGCACCATGTGCAACCAGATCGCGCTGGCGGTCCATTGCCGCCCCGGCGACGAGGTGATTTGTGAGCGCACTTCGCACATCGTCAATTTCGAAGTGGGCGGCGCCGCCGCCATCGCCGGCGCCATGATCAATGCCATCGACGGAACCCGGGGCATGTTCGACGCCGGCCAGCTTACCTCGGCCCTGCGCCCGGCCCTGCGCCACACGCCCAAGGCCAGGCTGGTCGCCGTCGAGCAGACATCGAACCTGGGCGGCGGCAGCGTCTGGCCGTTGACCCGGTTGACGGAAGTTTCCGATGCCGCCCGGGACGCCGGCCTCGCCGTGCATATGGACGGCGCCCGGCTCTTGAACGCGGTCGTCGCCTCCAACGTTTCGGCCCGTGACTATGCGGCGATCACCGACAGCGTCTGGATCGATCTCTCCAAGGGTCTCGGCTGTCCGGTGGGCGCGGTGATGGCGGGGGCTGAAGATTTCATCGAAGCGGCCTGGTTCTGGAAACAAAGGTTGGGCGGCGCCATGCGGCAATCGGGGGTGCTCGCCGCCGCCGGGCTCTATGCCCTCGATAACAATGTGGAGCGGCTGGCCGAGGATCACGCCAACGCCCGCCGCCTCGCCGAACTGGCCGCCAAAATCCCCGGCATCGAGATCGACGTGGCCTCGGTGGAAACCAATATCTTGTTTCTGGATGTGACCGGAACCGGCATCCCGGCGCCGGAAATTTCGGACCGGCTGGCGGCCAAAGGCATCCGCATGGGCGCCATGGGCCCTGATAAAATACGCGCCGTCACCCATTTGGATGTGGACCGGGCCGGCGTGGAAGACGCCGCCGAAGCGCTTCGGGATGTTCTCTAGCCGATCTCGAATTGCAAGGCGGCGTGGGCCTGGCGGAGCGCCGCTTCCACCTTCCTTGGGTCCGGTGCCCGGGCGAAAATGAAACCCAGATAGCGAAACCCCTCCGGCCATGGGATCACGTCGCCGCCGATTGGAATGGAGATCGTGACCTCGGTTATATACGCGGCGGCGCGGGCCTCGGTTAAGCCCCGGGTCCGGTGCAAGGTTCCCTTTTTCGGAACCGGGATCATCATCACGCCGGATGCCTCGCCGCCTGGAGCCGTCTCGAACGCCAGCCCAAGGGCATGACGAATGACAATCTCCTCAAGACTTTGGCCCGATGCAAACGTCAGAGAACGGGCGCATTGGCCGCCGATGGTGCGCGGCGCAAGCTCGATTAACTGCGGCCCCTGGTTGCTCCCACTCGCGGCGTCCAGATCGAACCGCAGCTCCGCATGCACCGGGCCCTCTTTCAGGCCCAAGGCTTTGGCCGCGCTTTGGGCGGCGCCGAGGATATCGGCCTGGCGGGTCTCGCTCAGGCGCGGCGGCGTCACATAAATGGTTTCCTCGAAATAGGGGCCGTCGAGGGTATCGGGCTTTTCGAACAGGGCCAGCCTGGTCAGGCGGCCATCTTCCAAAATTCCCTCGAGGGCGAACTCGGCACCGGGAATGAAGGCTTCGGCAATAATGTCCCGGTCACGCGCCGGCTCGCCGTCGGCGCCGGGTGTATCTAGGATTTCCCGTATCCGCCGGATCGCCGCCTCGGCTTCCTGCCTTGTGTCGGCGCGCATGACGCCCCGGCTCGCCGACAGTCCGGTGGGTTTGAGAACGCAAGGGTAGGGGAGGCCGACGACCGCTTCCTGCACAGCCATGTTTGCGGGAACGTGCTTGAATTCCGGCACCGGCATTCCAGCATCTTTTAGCGCCTGGCGAAATTCCAGTTTGTTGACCGCCTTGGCCGCCGCATCCGCATCATTGCCCTTGAGGCCCAGTGCCGCCGATGCGCGCGCCGCAAGGGTCAGGGTGACTTCATCGACGCCAATCACCCCATCGACCGGGAATTGGGAGCAATGCTCGACAATTTGCCGGAGCCCGGTTTCAAGATCGCCGAAATCGACGATGAATGTTCCACCCTTCGACAACGCCTCTAAAGTTTGGCGCGATTCCGTGCCGACGATCACTTCGGCGCCTCCGGCCCGGGCCGCCTTCATGAAGTCGGCCACGCGGTAAGAGTGGGTCGGTATCAGAAGCAAAATTCGCATGCGCCGCGATCTACAATCGGGCGCGCTGCAATTCGGTGGGCTCGGCGCAGCAATACCAGGGCTCGCTCATCTGCGGGATATCGGGACCCTCTGCCTCCGGCGTTATGGGCGCGGCGGCAATGCCTAATGCTTCGTGGGTCAGGCGCCAGAGGCCCGCGAATATATCAACCCGGGACAGGCCTTGGGCTTCGCCTGCCTCCACCTGCGCCTGAACGGCGCGCTGCAGGGCATCGACAGCCGGATCCGGATTGCGCCAGGGATGGCTCAACTGCTCCGGCGCAAAGTCTTCCAAATGCAGATCCGGGATTGCGAGCAGCAAGGAGCCCGCCGGCACCAGCAACCGGATCGCCAACTGAACCGGCGCCACCTGGCCGACCAGCCCCAGTTCCAAAATCAGTTGCAACAGATCCCGGTAGCCGGCGAGGCTGGTCCATGGGGTAAAAGGCACGAATGTGGGCGACAGGATAAGCCCGGCATCGCGCGCCAGTTTTGCGGCGCTGATGAAATCGGCTCGGCTGTGACCCTTGTCCAGAATTTTGAGAATTTTGTCGTCGGTTGCCTCTACCGCCGTGGTGACGAACAGGCATCCGGTCTCGCGTAGCCAGGCCAGCCGATGGGCCTCGGCAAGCAGGTGTTCGATCTTGATGGTGACGTCGTAGGTGATGTCCGGGAACGCCGCGTGAAAGGCCGTGATCACCCGTTCCGCGTGGCCCGGCCCATTGAAAAAATCCGGATCGCCGAAGGAGATATGGCGGGCGCCGGCCGCCGCCTGCGCGCCGACGTCGGCCAAGACCACGTCCACCGGAACGATGCGGAAGCGGCCGCCATAGATGGGCACCACCGGGCAATGGCGGCAGAGATGTTTGCAGCCGCGGCTGGCTTCGGTGTAGCCGGCGATTCGCGTCTCGGCTCCGATTGTCAGGCTTGCATATTGGTCGAGGCTTGGTAGGCCGCCCCGCTCCGGCGTCCGGAAGGCCAGCTTTTCGGTGGAAATAGTGACTTCGGTACTTGACCACCGGCCAGACACAGACAGCCGCCGGTAAAGCTTTGTAATCTCCGCCTCGAATTCACCGCCAATGACCGAACAGGGGGCATAGGCCGACAAGGCGTCTGCGTTGGGCGGGCCATAGAGGCCGAAAAAGCAAATATGGGCGCCCCCGTTTAGGGCGCGAATGCGCGGCATCAATTCAAGGGCCAGGCGCGTCGCCGTGTGCATGGCAAGGTGTATGCAGATCAGGTTTGCGCTGCGCACCGCATCGTCGTCGAGTGCGCACACGGCGGTATCGTTACAAACCACATGGGCGCCCTCGGCGCCGAGCCAGGCGGCCAGGGATGCCAGCCCGAACGGCTGGTGTCCGAGATCGTAGGTGGAGATCAGGGTAACGTTCACGGTAACGCCTTCGGGTGGGGCTTCGCCATTGCCCGGATAGGCACTTATTTCCCTTGGGAGTAATAAGGGTTTGTGCCGCCGGCGTGGTCGGTGACGTCGAGAACCTGAAGGATCGCCGGCACGGCGCTTTTGATTTCAACCTCGATGCCTTGCTTCAAGGTCACGTCGGCCATGCCGCACCCCTGGCAGCCGCCCTCGAGGCGGATATAGGCGGTATCCGCCTTGACGTCGATTAGCGCAATGTGGCCGCCGTGCGACGCGACAGACGGGTTGATGCGCTCATCCAGAACCTGTTGCACGGCGCGTCCATGGGGCGTGTCCAGCCCCGGCTTCGCGATGGCTTCGTGGAAATCCTTGACCATTTTTACGTCCGGTATGTAGTGGGCCAGCACATTGGTCATGCCGCCGGCCAGGGCCACGGTCGGGCCCACGAATTCCACATAGACGGTTCCGTCCTTGAAGCCCTTATAAATCACATCGCCGCCCATTTGTTCGGCGGCCGGCTGCACCCGGCTTTTTATCAACTCGACCACCTGGTCGATGATCTCGCGGTCGTCTTCGGAATCCTCGAACGGATATTCTTCCGGCTCGGCTTCCGCAGTTGCCCCATCCAGCGGCGTGCCCGGCAGCCCGAGAACGGCTTCATCGCCGGATGTATAATGGTCCATAATGGCGCCCAGGATCAGGGGCTTCAGCATCTGCCAGTCGGCGCCTTCTTCGCGGGCGACGGTTAGAAATTCATCGTACAAGATCACCCCATCGACGCCTTCCACGTCAAACAAACGGCCTGCGAGCGGCGAGCGTTCGGCCGCTTCTTCATCGGGAAATTCGGCCACGCCGGAGGCGAGTACCGCTTCGCCCGGAAAAAATTTCATGCGCATGGGATCGGGCATTGCTTCGGTTTGAATGAACATTTCTATCGCTCCCACGGCCATGGCGGCCGCGTTGGATGTTTAAGAATGGTTATGATCTATACTCCATGTAGTTGATTTGATACAAAAAATCCAGTCCCGTAAGGGGGATAATCGCGCCGGCCTAGGGTGCTGGCCTAGGGTCAGAACTCATTAACCATTATATGGTTCAATGGTCTGGAACTTAACCTTGGGAGTTTCAGGCGATGA
>JAYGEH010000456.1:0-14744 GCA_046582475.1 Rhodospirillales bacterium | reverse complement strand
GGACACCAGTTCGCGGCCCTCATCGGAACGAAGATCGATCATGATCGAGCGCTTGCCTTTATTCCAGCCGGCCCAATAAATACTGGTCCCGCTTTTCGTCAATGGCGAACGTTTGGCGTCAATTCCGCCGCCGATATTGTCGAAGCGAATGACGTCCGCCCCTAGTTGCGCCAGTGTCATGCCACCCAAGGGCGCCGCGATGAAGGCGGAGCCTTCGATCACCCGCATGCCTGAAAGTATTCCAGATGGTGTGCCTGGCATTTCAGTTGCGCTCACCGAGCAATCCCCGGGTGATGATCTGGGCCTGGATCTCCGCCGCGCCTTCGAAAATATTGAGGATGCGGGCATCACAGAGCACCCGCGAGATCGGATATTCCAGGGCGTAACCATTGCCGCCGTGGATTTGCAGGGCGTTGTCCGCGTTCGACCAGGCAACGCGGGCGGCCAGCAGTTTCGCCATGCCGGCCTGGATGTCGCTGCGCCGGCCGGAATCTTTCTCCCGGGCCGCGAAGTAGTTGAGTTGACGGGCGATCATGGTCTCGACTGCCATCCAGGCGAGCTTCCCCGATACCCGCGGGAATTTGAAGATCAGCTGGCCGAACTGCGGCCGTTCCTGGGCGTAGGCGAGGCCCAGTTCCAAGGCATTCTGGGCGACACCGACGGACCGTGCCGCGGTCTGGATACGGGCGGATTCGAAGGTCGCCATCAATTGCTTGAATCCTTGGCCCTCCTGGCCGCCCAACAACTGGCTTTCGGGAATCTCAAAATCGTCGAAGGCGATTTCGTATTCCTTCATACCCCGATAGCCAAGCACTTGAATCTCGCCGCCGGACATGCCCGGGGCCGGGAACGGATCGTCCGGATCGTCCGAGCGGGGCTTCTCCGCCAAGAACATGGAGAGACCACGGTAACCGGACTGGTCAGGATCGGTGCGCACCAGGAGGGTCATCAGGTCGGTTCGCGCAGCATGGGTGATCCAGGTCTTGTTGCCACGGACTTTGTAAACATCTCCATGCTTTTTCGCGCGGGTGCGGAGACTACCTAGATCAGAACCCGTGTTCGGTTCCGTGAAGACGGCGGTCGGCAAAATTTCTCCCGAAGCGATCTTCGGCAGGTAGGTTTGTTTTTGATCGTCGGTACCAGCGTGGCGTATCAGATCAGCGGCGATCTCCGAGCGGGTGCCCAGGGAGCCAACGCCAATGTAACCCCGGGAAAGCTCCTCGGTGACCACGCACATGGCGATTTTACCCAAGCCGAGACCTCCCCACTGTTCCGGCACGGTGAGCCCAAAAACCCCCAGCGCCGACATCTCATCGATTAAATCCATGGGAATTAATTGGTCCTTGAGATGCCAATCGTGGGCGTAGGGAGTAATTTTCTCGCCGACGAAACGGCGCATCTGGTCTCGGATAGCATCCAGGGTTTCGTCGTCCAGGCCCAACTTTCCAAAATCACCGTCGGCGATGAGCTCGGCGATGCGGCTCCGGGTTTGGGCCGTATTTCCGTCGGCCCGGAGCCGGGCCGCGGCGCCCTCAAACAGAGGCTTTAGATCAACATCCGCCAGACCCATATCGGCGGGCCTGACGATTTCCACCTGGCTTATGGCGATGCCGCCGACGATCTGGTTCAAATATTCACCGAAGGCGGCCTGGACCAGGAGGGTTTCCAACTCGCCCAGTTCCCCCAGCTCGCGAAGACGCGTGGCCCAATCGAGCATTTGCTTAATGCCTTCCACATAGGTGGACAGCCAGGCAAAGCCATGGGCTGCGAATTGCTCGGCGTCGAGGGCTTTCGGCGAAACCTGACCATCGAGAAGGAGGCGCTCACGGATGGCTCGCTTCGAGGCGAGAAGAACTTCCTCAGCCGCCGCAAGCGCCTCGGCGCACGGCGTCAGGGGATCGTCCTTTATAAATGCATCTTCGGTTGCGCGTTTTTGCATGACTGCGGACCTTCATGACCCAAAAGTTCAGCCGAGTATCTTAGCTTAGATATTATTTTTTTTGCAAAATTTGGACCAAGAGAACCCCGATAAAACCTATTGTTTCCAGAGGTATATTATAATTTGGAGGGCCTCGGGAATTGAACCTACACTTTCAATTCGAGAGGCGACAGACAAACTTCGATCCACCGGTCAAGGCATTGGGCCATTCGCCTCGATCCACACTTATGGCAACTCTGGATCGTTTTGAAGCCGATACCATCTGAGAGGCAGCCATAATCGTCGGTGCGGGGCGAATATTTTTCCGGTGGCGCCGATATTAAGGAATTTTCCAGGCCTCCCATTGTGCCCAATGGTGTTGGGTAAAGGATTTCTCTTGCCCTGCCGGATTTGCTAGGTAATCTACGCCGCTGCTAGCCCAATTGTTGTGGTCTCAATGATACTCAGTGGCACAGGATTGTTGGACCGGCTTCAAAGAAAAATTTTCTGATATAGATCGATTATAAGGACATAGACCA
Organism: Rhodospirillales bacterium; assembly: GCA_046582475.1. Lineage (GTDB taxonomy): Bacteria > Pseudomonadota > Alphaproteobacteria > Rhodospirillales > UBA2165. The sequence goes on along the minus strand of JAYGEH010000456.1, from coordinate 12,287 downwards.
TGCGAGCTGTTGTAATTAACGAGTTTGGCCCTATCGATTCCCATGCCATCGAAGAAATAAAGGATCCCACGCCAGAAGCTAATGAAATTTTGATCGACGTTGAAGCTATCGGCCTGAATTTTCCCGATACACTGATGCTACAGGGCAAGTATCAGACGCGCCCAGAACGGCCTTTCGTCCCAGGAAGAGACGCCGCCGGCGTGGTCATTGGGTTGGGTGAAGGCGTCACGGGATTTGAAGTGGGTGATCGTGTCGTGGCACAGGTGCGTTGGGGGGCCTACGCCGAAAAATTGGCGGCGCCAACAGATCGGTGTTTTCGGATCCCAAAGAATATGCCTTTTGTCGACGCGGCCGCTCTGGGGACTGTCTATCCTACTGCGCACGTCTCATTAATGATCCGCGGTCACTATAAAGAAGGTGAGACAGTGCTCGTGAATGGTGCCGGCGGCGGCATTGGACTTGCATCAGTTCAAATCGCAAAAGCCAAGGGTGCCACGGTTATCGCAGGCGATATATCAAAAGATAAACGTCAGTTAGCTCTGGATCACGGCGCCGATCACGTGATCGATCTTTCGGTTGAGGATTTGCGGGAGAAATTGCGATCTCAAGTCTTCGCTGTAACCGACGGCCGCGGCGTGGATATATGCCTTGATCCGGTTGGTGGCGACGTATTCGATGGCTCTCTCAGAGCGTTGGCATTTGCGGGCCGCATTATCACTATTGGATATGCCTCCGGACGCATCCCGGAGGCCCGGGCGAATTATTTCAACGTCAAGAATCTCACCCTCGCGGGGGTTGCGCTTGACCTGCATTTCCAACATGTCCCCGAGATAGTACACGCCGCAATGGCCGACTTGTTCGATTTGTACGAGCAGGGCAAAGTCAAACCGGAAATCACTACAGCCTATCCCTTCGAGCAATTTAAAACGGCATTAAACATGTTTGCCGAGCGCAAGACTAAAGGGAAACTGGTGCTGACGACGGGCTCTTAAACTTGGGTTCGCCCCGATTGGCTTTCATTCTACAGCGAGAAATACTCCCGGAACCGCTCTCGGAATTATTCGATAAGCCAGAAAATATGTTGCGGAACTATTCACCAACGCGCTGGCGGGCTAGATTGGTGGCTCGAACATCCAGATTATCCGAATCATCGATGAAGACGCCATAGCATTCTCGGGCCACCGCACATGAAACCAGCCCCGAACGCACATCGTCGACAACCTTCTCCACCTCACGAGATTTAGGATCGCCCAATCCTCCACCGCCCGGCATTTCAATCACCACGCGATCGCCCTTTGGAATAGTCTGCGTACCTTTTCCGGCCAGGTCCGGGCCGGAACCCAAACTTAATCTGCCGGCGGCTCCCGGTTGACCCCCATCTCTGCCTTCGGGGGGATGTTCGATCCGGTCGAACAGCGCGCTAAAGGCAAACGGCACATCTTCCGTTAGCCCTAACTCCATAACTTGCCCCAAACCACCCCGATAGGTCCCGGCTCCACCTGAATCTTGCCTAAATTCCTTTCGCCAGATAACCAACGGGGATATTGCTTCGGTGATTTCAACGGGGACATTTCGCACGCCGCTAGGAAAGGCGGTCGCGGAAAGACCATCCATGCCGGGTCTGGCCCCGGTTCCCCCCGAATGAAAGCTGAGCACGGTAAATGGCGCGGCGTTGATCAGTTCGTTTGGCTCTGCATCGACCCGGCCTGGACCGCCAAAGGCGTAGAGATTCCATAAACATGAAGTCCCTTCAGCTGGGACAATTCCATTTCTTGCCTGGTTCAAGCACCCGAACATAACATCCGGCAGCATTTGACCAGTTACATGGCGCACCGCGACGGGCGAAGGATGCAAGGCGTTGAGGATCGAGCCTTCCGGCGCGCTGATCCTAATCACGGAAAGCGATCCTTCGTTATTTGGAACCGTCGGAGCGACGATGCATTTGATGCCGAACGACGCGTACGCTTCCGTATAGCACATCGGCACATTAATGCCGTAGGACGAAATGCCCGATGTCCCTTCAAAATCGACGTCGATACCGGATTTTCCAATTGTCATCGTTGCAACCAAGTCAACCGGTTTTTCGAAACCATCAATACGCATGGAATGGGTATAGGTCCCTGGTTTCAGCTTGCCTATTGCTTCAAGGGTTGCAGCCTTGGATCGCTTTAAAATGTGGTCACCCAAATTTTCGAGGCTCAAAATATCGAAATCGTCCATCATTTTGAATAGGCGCCGGCATGCGACATCGTTGCAGGTCGCAAGGGAATATAGATCACCCACCACCTGAACCGATTCCCGGACGTTAGCGCCGACGATGTCGATCAACGCCTCCTCTACCTTACCGGCGCGGGCAAACCGCATCAGGGGAATAAACAGGCCTTCTTCGTATATTTGCCTGCCATCAGGGGTCATGCCACGGCCGCCAATGTCGACGACGTGGCAGGTGCTGGCAAAAAGCGCCACAAGTACATTTTCGCGGAATGCCGGCGTCACGAAGGTAAAATCGTGCAGATGGCCCGTTCCTTTCCAAGGATCGTTGGTCAGAAAAATATCGCCCTCGGCCATCGTATCGACCGGAAATTTTTTTAGAAAGTGGCGGACCGAACGGGCCATGGCATTAACATGACCAGGGGTTCCCGTTATCGCTTGAGCCAACATATTTCCAGAAGCGTCAAAAATGCCGGCCGACAGGTCGCCGGCCTCTCGCGTGGACGTCGAGAAGCCGGTCCGGATCAATGTCTGAGCCTGTTCTTCAACCACCGCAATCAAACGGTCCCACATGAGCTGCGAACGAATTGGGGAAAGAGGATCATTTATTGTCATGGTGACTCCTTGGATATCACTATATAGCCCAGACCATTGATACGCGCTACATAACCCTTGTTAACGACTGAGGTTGTTTCATCTTCCGAGATGATGGCTGGCCCCTGTACAATCATGCCCGGCCGAAGGTCTCGCCGCTGGTACACCGGAAACAATTTCATAGTCCCCTCATCGGGATCAAAAACGTCGCGAGATGAAGCAGATTCAGCGGCAACATAAACAGGCACATCTGGGCAGGCGGTGGGAGGATCCTGATACGCCGAAAGTCGCAGCGTCCAATTCAAGACTTCGATCTCGACATTCGGGATATGACGGCCATAAGCTGTTTCGTAGGCAGCGGTGAAGAGTTCAGAACATTGTTCCCGCATGAAAACGTCATAGGGTCCGGGCGGAAGTGTAAAAGATATTTCATGGCCCTGGCCGCAATAACGCATGTCAGCCGTCCTGGTTTCTATCAGCTCCGCTTCTGGTGCGGCTTGGGATACAATATCTTCCGCCTCGCGCCGCATTGCTGCGAATATTGCATTCAAGGCGTCTGCGTCGAAGGTTTCGTCTAAGAGGGTGTAACGGCTTCTAACCACTTCGAATGCCACCGGCGCACGTAGAAAACCGATCGCCGAACCGACTCCCGCCGCGGTCGGGATCACAATGCGCTCGATCCCCAGACTGCGGGCTAAACGAACGGCATGGACCGGCGCCGCGCCGCCAAACGCAATCATGGTACGGTTCTCCAACTCCTTGCCACGTTCCACCGCATGAACGCGGGCGGCGTTAGCCATATTTTCTTCAACGATTTCTGAAATGCCGAATGCGGCATTCAGAACCGAAAGGTCCAGGGGCGCACCAACAGCCTCTTGGATGGCGTTTCGTCCGAATTCCACGTTCAGCGGTATCGTTCCAGCGGCGAAACTGTCTGGATCGATTCGACCCAAAACAGCATCGGCATCGGTGACGGTGGGAGCAACGCCGCCACGGTCATAACAGGCCGGACCGGGCTCGGATCCCGCACTTTCCGGACCAACGTGGATACGCGAAAGCGTATCGACCGAAGCGATGGATCCACCGCCAGCGCCAATTTCGACCATTTCGATGACCGGAATACGCAAAGGTAATCCGCTACCCTTCATGAACCGGTATTGCCGCGCGACCTCAAAGGTCCGGGATTGTTGTGGTTCGCCACCGTCGATGAGACATATTTTCGCTGTCGTGCCGCCCATATCGAAGGACAATACTTCATCCAGTCCACACTCGCCGGCAATTTGAGCGGCCAGGATCGCGCCACCGGCGGGACCGGATTCCACAAGGCGTATTGGGAATTGGCGTGCAATTTCAATAGCGGCTATGCCACCGCCCGACGTCATCATGCAAAGCGGGCAATCAAACCCCATAGTCCCTAGCTTTTCGTTCAGGCGCCCAAGGTAACTGGACATCAGCGGCTGTACATAGGCATTGGCCGATGCCGTCGACCAACGATCAAACTCCCGAATTTCCGGGGAAACCTCACTCGAAAGGGTGATCGAAATCTGGGGCAGCTCCTTGGATAGGATTTCTGCCACTTTACGCTCGTGACGATCATCGATGTAGGAATGCAATAGGCCAACGGCAACGGATTGGACTTCCGCCAACCTCAGAGATTCAATGATCTCACCCAAGGCGGCTTCTTCGAGCGGGATCAGAACATTGCCGCGTGCGTCCATCCGCTCGGTCACGCCAAAGCGTAATTCACGCGGAACCAGCGGCGGTGGCTTATTGATGAAAATATCGTATTGCTCAAAACGATTTTCGTAACCAATTTCAATGGAATCGCGAAACCCTTCGGTTACGATCATCGCCGTGCGGGCACCCTTACGTTCGATGATCGCGTTCGTGGCAAGTGTGGTGCCGTGAATGACCGAGCCGAAATCGGATGGCGACAGTCCGGTTTGGTCCAGCACCCTTGTGATGCCGTCAAAAACACCGTTTTCCGGAGCCTGGGGCGTGGTCAGAACTTTGCAGGTGAAAATTTCATTTTCCGATTCGACCGCTATATCCGTAAATGTTCCGCCGATATCGGCAGCCAATCGAGCGTACGCCATAGTCAAATCTTACTCCAAATTCCCAACAACGCGTTTGCCAGCGTGAATTTATGTGTCCCTCGTATTGAATTGATGGTCGGGTATAAAGGCTGAGCGGGCGTGCCGCCACTCTTTTGAAAATAAATATTAAATCTCGTTCAACGGACTTGACCGAAATAACCCACTCCAATATTGATGGCGCCGTCTCTGTAAAATTGGTCTTAGCTGTTAAATCTTGCGTTGCCATCAAATCCGATTATTCGATTAGGTTAATGATGCCCAAGGTTCGCAATAAAAGACGGATTAGAGCTTGAAGGGTAAGGAGCCAAATTTCTTTGATCGGGGTAGATACCACCATTTCGTGGTCGAACGACATCTTTGAAGTTCTAAAAGATGCCGCGGTAGAACACGTATGCTTCGTTCCAGACGCCGGGCATCAAAATCTGATCGAGCGCTGTATCGCCGACTCCCAAATGACCACGGTAGCACTTACCAGCGAGGAAGAGGGCGTTGCGATGCTGGCGGGAAGTTGGCTAGGTGGTAAGAAAGGTTTGCTATTGATGCAATCATCCGGCGTCGGAAACTGCATCAACATGCTTAGTATCAATCAAGAATGCCGGATCCCGATATTGATGCTTGTGACCATGCGTGGCGAATGGGGTGAATTCAATCCATGGCAAACGACCATGGGGCAAGGCTCTCGGGCGGCACTTGAAGCGGTTGGAGTCATTGTCCACCGTCTGGACGAAGACGCCCAGGCGGCTGAAACCGTGCGCGCAGCGGCGCGCCAGGCCTTCCTGTCTTACCGATCGGTCGCTGTCTTGATTGGCCAGCGACTGATCGGCTTCAAGGAGTTTTCAAAATAGTCGTGGTGAAAAATAAAGCAACGCTCAACCGACGCGATGTGGTGGCCAGGATCCTCAGCGATCGAAATCAGACGTTGGTCGTATCCGGACTGGGATCATCCACATGGGATGTTGCGGCGGCTGGTGACAATCCGAATAATTTTTACCTGTGGGGAGGAATGGGTGGCGCCGCCGTCTTGGGACTGGGGCTTGCCCTTGCGCAACCAGAGCGGCGCGTACTGGTGATAACCGGTGATGGTGAAATGTTACTTGGGTTGGGATCTCTCGCGACAATTGCCGTTGCTGCACCGGCCAATCTCGCCGTATTGGTCATTGATAACGAGCATTATGGAGAAACCGGGATGCAGGAAAGCCACACCGCCTCAGGCGTCGATCTCGTCGGTATGGCTTCGGCGGCAGGATGGCCCAAAAGTACTTGCGCCTGGACTGAAATTGACATGAACACATTAGCGCCGGTCCTTTATCATGCACCTGGACCTGTCTTTGCTGCGGTCAAAGTAATTTGTAAATCGGTGCCTCTGGAGTTACCGATCCGACATGGCTCAGCACTGAGTGTCCGATTTCGCCAGGCGCTTTTGGGTGACAATGCATTCGAATAGCGTGGGATTCGATCTAGAATTAATTAGCCGGTCCGCGCATGCCGGACGCTGTTGTCCACCGCTATGGTTTGTGTCGCCATGTTTCCATCGCCCTGCCGGTGCTGGATCAAATGTTACCTTGCCGGATATAGGTGCGGGCGCCAACCATTCCATGGGGCATTTGATCCCGGCGCGCCGATGGGATAAGACAACGCCTCTGAAATTCCCCTCCGGGAGCACGGGATGAGCGAGGCGGACGGCGCCGCAAACTGGCAGTTCTGGATCGACCGCGGCGGCGGCAACGGGCCTCCTTCGGCGCGCAGACAGGCGGCGGACCAGGCGTGAACACCAAGGCAGCCCGCATCATCCAGGCCGCCCGCACCGCTGGACAGACCACGCTGTCGGAATATGACAGCAAACGGGTCCTCAAGCTCTACGGCGTGCCGACCTCAAAGGAAGTGCTGGTCACCAGCCAGACCGCCGCCAGGACGGCCGCCTCGAAAATCGGCTATCCGGTGGTCTTGAAGGCGTGCTCGGCGGACGCCACCCACAAAACCGAGTTGGGGCTGGTCGCCGTCGGCCTCGGCACAGCGAAAGAGCTCCTGGAAGCCTTCCGGCGCATCGCCAAGCGCGCCGGGCCCGACTACGGCGGCGCCTGGCTGGTGCAGGAAATGGTCTCGGGCCAGCGCGAGGTGATGATCGGCATGGTGCGCGACGCCCAGTTCGGCCCGTCGGTCATGTTCGGCCTCGGCGGCATTTTCACGGAGATCCTGCAGGATGTGAGCTTCCGCGTGGCGCCGATCAGAAAGCGTGATGCGCTGGACATGATGGCGGCCATCCGGGCCCACCGAATTCTTGGGCCCGTGCGCGGCATGAAGCCGGTGGACCGCCATGTCATGGCCCAAGCGATCATGGCGCTGGGCCGCATCGGGTTGGATTTCCCCGAGATTTCCGAGATCGATGTCAACCCCATGATCATCCGCGGCAGCCTGCCGGTGGCCGTCGACGGCCTCATCGTGCTGGGAGAATGAAGCGCGCATGACCGGAATTATGGAAAAATTCTTCGCACCCAAATCGGTGGCCGTGATCGGCGCGTCGGCGACCACCGGGAAGCCCGGCAACGTGGTGATCAAGAACATTCGCGACAACGGGTTCAAGGGAAAGCTGTATCTGGTCAACCCGCGGGGCGGGCGCATTGAGGGCTTGGCGGTGTGTACCTCGATAGACGAACTGCCACACGGCATCGACCAGGCCATCGTCACCCTGCCAGCGGAGGTGGCGCCGGACACGGTGCGGGCGCTCGGCGCCAGGGGCATTCCCGCCATCGTACTGGCGGCCAGCGGCTTCGCCGAAGTGGACCAGATGGGTGCGGCGCTGCAGGCCAAACTCGGCGCCGCCATCGCCGAATCCGGGGCGCGGGTGATCGGCCCCAACACCACCGGTCATGTCTCGACGCCGGCCAACTTCACGTCCAGCTTCTTCCCCCTCGGCAAGGTGCCAAGAGGCCACATCTCCTATATCACCCAGACCGGCAATTTTTGCGGCATCAGCCTGCGCCATATCATGTCGGCGGAGAATTTCGGCGTGTGCCGGGTGGTCGGTCTCGGTAACAAAGCCGACATGGAGGAAAGCGAACTACTCGACTATCTCGGCGATGATCCCGAGACCCATGCCATCCTACTCTACCTGGAAAGCATCAAAAATCCCAAGCGGTTCCACCGCGTCGCCTCACGGGTAACCAGGAAGAAACCGGTGATCCTCTTGAAGGGCGGTGCGTCGGACGACGGCGCGAAGGCGGCCCAGGCCCATACCGGCTCGCTTGCCGCCGACGGCCGCGTGGTGGACGGCGCCATGGAACAGGCCGGCGTGACCCGCATCCACAAATATTCCCAGCTCTTCCACCTGGCCAAGGCGCTGGCCGCCATGCCGGTCCCGGCCGGCAACCGGGTTTCCTTCCTGTCGCCCTCGGGCGCGTTCACAGTGTGCATGACCGATTACTGCCGCGCCATGGGGCTTGAAGTGCCCCAGTTGGAGGAAAATACCCGCAAGCGGCTTCAGAAATTCGCCCCTCCCTTCATCCGCATGCGCAACCCTGTGGACATCTTCGGCAGCGCCGGGTTGGTGGGCTATGAGAAGGCCTATGGCGATGCGCTGGATGCGGTGCTATCGGATCGGAACATCGACGCCGCGGTGGTGATCATGATGCTGACCACCGAATCGGGCATCCCCGGTTACGACTTCCTGGTGAAATTGGCCAGGAAACACCGCCGCAAACCGTTCTACGTGACCTTTATGGGCCAGCACGAACACAATGTCGCCGCCAAGGCGTATTTGGAGCCCCGTGGCGTGCCCTGCTACATGCAGGTGGAAGAGCCCTTCGAGGTGCTCTCGGTGCTCGCCCGCTGCCGCAGATCGCTCGGGCGGTAGCGGCTCATGCGGCCGGCCTGACGCCGCTGCGGATGGTCTAGAGCGATTCCGGATAAATATGAATCAATTTGATGGGAACAAATCGGTTTTCCGGGTAGGCGCGGTGCGCGGCCTTTGCATCGGGCAAGCGCCGGGGCGTCGCCTTAGGAGCCGATTTGACCCACCGCAGGCCGGTGCTTTTGCCCCGGTCAAATGGTTCATATTTATCCGGAACCGCTCTAGCGTTGCGTCCTTTCTGCCCCGGCGAGGTCCCAGTCAGCCGGCCTTTGGAAAATAGGTGCCACGCCCGATCGCGACCAGCGCGTTTTTTTCGTCAAACACATCGATGTCGGCGACCGCAACGGTCCTGCCTAGGCGCCGCGCGCGCGCGGTTGCCGTCAACGCATCGCCCACGGCTGGTTTGAGATAGTCGATTCTGATGTTGATCGTTGGCACGCCACCACCGACCATCATGCCGACGACAAAATCGCCAATGGTGTCAATGAATGAGGCAATCGGGCCGCCATGGAATTGCTTGGTTCCGGCACGCCGTTCCATCGATGGATTCAAGGGCATACTGACGGTCAATTCCATTTCGTCGTAGTCGAGAGACTGAACCTGCAATCCAAGTCCCGAAATAAATGGTGAACGATCGAACATCGCCTGAATCTGTTCCGCGTTAAGGCGTTCCACGGTTTTTTCCTGCATGTCTGCTTATCCATTGCTCATTGTAAATTTCAACATTTTAGAACGACGTTGCCGAAAGCAACCCGGCCGGGCCATGCGAGCAGTTTGCGCTAGGGGCATCGACTGTTCAAGCTCTTGTCCTTCTACCCGGGTGGCCGGCGCCGGGAACGGCGTCCGAGGCAATCCTTGCCATGGCAATTGGCATTGGGTAATTTTCCAGCCCGATGAAGTGAACACCGCGCAAAAAATAACGCGCCGATATTCGGACCTGGGAGGGCAGAGATGGACACGGGCGTACAGGCATTGAAAACCTACCAGATGCACATCGGCGGCGAGTGGGTCGACGCCGCCTCCGGCGAAACCTTCGAGACTTACGATCCCTACACCGCCCAGCCATGGGCGTTGATCCCCAGAGGCGAGCCCAGGGATGTCGATCGTGCCGTTGGGGCCGCGCACCAGGCATTCACCACGGGTGATTGGCCGGAGATCAACGCAACCCAGCGTGGGGCCATGCTGCGCAAGTTGGGGGACCTACTCGGCGAGCACGCGGACCACCTGGCCGAGATCGAGGTCCGCGACAACGGCAAGCTGATCGCCGAGATGAGCGCGCAGTGCAAGTACTTGCCTCAGTGGTATCATTACTACGGTGGGCTGGCCGACAAAATCGAGGGTTCGGTCATCCCCATCGACAAGCCCGGCCACTTCAATTACACGCTTTGGGAGCCGTTGGGCGTGGTCGCCGCCATCACGCCCTGGAATTCGCCCCTTCTGCTTACCACCTGGAAACTCGCACCGGCGCTTGCGGCGGGCAATACGGTGGTCGTCAAACCGTCCCAGTACACCTCGGCCTCGATGCTTGAGTTCATGAAGATCTTCGAGCAAGCGGGATTTCCGCCGGGCGTCGTCAACGTCGTGACCGGCACCGGTTCCGAGATCGGCACGCCGTTGGTGGAGCATCCGAAAGTCGCCAAGGTCGCGTTCACCGGCTCGGAAGAGACGGGTGTGAAGGTCTACGAAAGCGCCGCACGCGGGATCAAGCGCGTGACCATGGAACTGGGCGGCAAATCCCCAAATATCGTGTTCGCCGACGCCCATATCGACAACGCCGTCAAGGGGGTAATCTCCGGAATCTTCGCCGCCACGGGCCAGACCTGCATCGCCGGATCCCGGCTACTGGTCCAGGAATCGATTCATGACGCGTTTGTCGAGAAAGTCGTCGATCTTGCCCGCCAGGCCCGGATGGGCGATCCTCAAAAACTTGAAACCCAGGTCGGGCCCATCACCAACCTTGCGCAGTTCGAGACGGTGCTCGACTACATCCGGATCGCCAAAGAAGAGGGTGCGAAAACCGCGCTCGGAGGCGCCAAGGCGGAACGACCGGAATGCGGTGATGGCTGGTTCATCGAGCCGACCATCTTCACCGGCGTCCGCAACGACATGCGGATCGCCCAAGAGGAAGTGTTCGGCCCGGTACTCTCCGTGATCCCCTTTAAGGACGACGAGGAAGCCATCGCCATCGGCAACGACGTGCCCTATGGGCTCGCCGCGGGCGTCTGGACGCAAAATATCGGCCGCGCCATTACCATGGCCCGGAAACTCCAAGCCGGCATGATCTGGATCAACACCTATCGGGCGGTCAGCTACCTATCGCCCTTCGGCGGCTACAAGCGGTCCGGGATAGGCCGTGAGTCGGGTCAGGAAATGATCAAGGAATATCTGCAACTGAAATCGGTGTGGATAGAAACCTCGAATGCGGATGCCCCGAACCCGTTTGTGCTGCGCTAACGGGGTGGGAGCGACCGGCTGGCGGAAATTGCCGAATAATTGGCGGTATCCTTCGGACCAGTTCAGCGTTGACGGACATCGCAAAGCCAATCGGACCGGCGCAATCCGGATGCCCATCTCTGGGCCACCAGCCTGATGCGGAGACAGCCCGACAAGCTGGTCGTTGTCGCCATGGCCAACAAAACCGCGCGCATCGTATGGGCGGTCATGACACCGAGCGAGTTTACCGGGCGCCGCAGCCGGAAACCGTGAAAGCGGCGGCATGAGAAACTGAACACCAGAGATCAAAAAGTTTATCGACGAACGCGAGGACGACGAGATGTGATAGCCAACCGGTCGAGCCGGGGATCGGGACAACCCGATTGATGTCCCTCGCAAAGGGGCCCGCAGAGCAGAATGGGACCCAATCCGAGGAAACCGTCAAGGCCAGCGGTTCTAGACACCGCATCAACAGGCCGGACACATGACTGCAGCCGGCCAATTTGCAGATACGTCAAATTTACCCTTGCCAAATGGGAGCCGTCCACACATGACCCAGAGCGGACTATGCCATCAATTCAACACTGCATTGATTTGGTGAGTTTGACATACTCTACGATCGCTCAAAGACATCGTCCCGGTGTTTGGCGGTGTTTAGGGACACATGTTCCGCCCACAAGATGGCCGCTTTTTCCCGGGGCGTCAGATGCTCGGAGTCCTTATAGGTGTCGGACTGTACAGCCTCCATTTCATGTTCTTCCAATCCAGCCGCTTGACCAAGCGACGTATTGTGATGGATTCAGTAGGCGCAGTCGTTGACCAGGCTGGTTTTAATATCGGCCAGCGCCTTGATCCGGGCGGGGAGAATACTGCCCGCGCCGTTTCGTTGCATGGAAACGATCACCGGTAGCATCCACCGGGCGATCAGCGGGATGTGCGCCGTCAATTTTGCCGAGTTGATGTTCGGGGGGTTGCCGCCGAACAGCGCCGACTCGGCATCAGCGTTTGCCATTATCTGCTCACGTAAATGGGCGGGGGCATCTTCCCTATACGAGCGCACTACTAGAGGAGATTGGTAGGCCGGGAGTGAAATTGGAAGATGCCTT
>JAYGEH010000399.1:0-2430 GCA_046582475.1 Rhodospirillales bacterium | reverse complement strand
GCCGATGCCGTCGGATTGATCTGTTTCCAGGATGTGGCGAGCAGCGGCTCGAACCTGCCGCTTGGTCCATCGAACTCGATCAGCGTGTCATAAAGAACCGAGCCGAGGAAATTAATTTCCGGCTTGGGGTCGGTATAAGGGTCGGCGTTCTGGGTGGCTTCCAGGAACGCGACACGGAAGGTATCCCTGGATTTCTGGGCCAAGGCCGGCGAAGCGGCCAGAGCGGCAACGCACACCAGCCAGGCGGCGCCGGCCAGGTTTGTTTTGATCAAGATCGATCCTCGCATTTCGTTTCCAACATTATACTAAGGGTCAATCCACCCAAATGATGCGCAACACGTTGGTCGCGCCCGGGGTTCCGAACGGCAGGCCGGCGGTGACCACCAGACGCTGGCCGGGTGCGGCGAAACCTTCGGCCTTGGCGATCGCCGCCGCCTGGTCCGCCATCTCCGGGAAGCCGGCCACATCGGCGGTGTGCACCGGATGGACGCCCCAGGCGAGGACCAGTTGGCGCGCCGTCGAAATCTCCGGCGTCAACGCCAAGATGGGCGCGTCGGGCCGCACCCGCGAAGCGCGCAAGGTGGTTGAGCCGGTGGTCGTGAAGGTGACGATGGCGGCGGCGCGAATCGCTGCCGCCACCTGGCGCGCCGCCGCCGTGATGGCGTCGGCGTCGCTGCCGCTATCGCCGCGACGGTCGAAGCCTCGGGTCACCTGATAGTGGCCGCCGCCTTCGACCCGGCGGATGATACGGTCCATCATGGCAACCGATTCCACCGGATAGGTGCCGGCCGCCGTTTCCGCCGACAGCATGACCGCGTCGGCGCCATCGAACACGGCGGTGGCAACGTCCGAAGCCTCGGCCCGGGTCGGCGTCGGCGCATTGACCATGGATTCCAGCATCTGCGTCGCGACGATCACCGGCTTGCCGGCATCGCGGGCCTTGGCGATGATTTCCTTTTGCAGGCCGGGCACGTCTTCGGGCGGCGCCTCGACACCCAAATCGCCGCGCGCCACCATCACCGCATCGGCCAGTTCGACAATCTGGTCCAGGTGCTGGATGGCCAGGGGCTTTTCCAATTTCACCAGGATTCCGGCGCGCCCGGCGATAAGCTTGCGCGCCTCGGCCACGTCTTCGGGCCGCTGCACAAACGATAGCGCCACCCAGTCGGCGCCCAGGTCGAGACCGAATTGCAGATCGCGCCGGTCCTTGGCGGTCAGCGCCGACAGCGCCAGCAGCGCGCCCGGAATATTGACCCCCTTGGCATCGGAGAGCACGCCGCCGACCTCAATTTCGGTTTGCGCGAAATCGGCGCCGGCTTCGGTAACCCGGAGGCGGATTTTGCCGTCATCGAGCAGCAACGGACGGCCGGTCTCGAGAGACGCAAATATTTCCGGGTTGGTTATCGAGGCCCTTTCGGCGGACCCGGTTTCATCGGCGTTCCCGTCGAGGCGGAACCCTGCTCCTGCTTCCAGTTGCACGGAGCCGCCGGCAAACGCCCCGACCCGGATTTTCGGCCCCTGCAGGTCCATGATGATGCCCGCCGGGTGATCAAACTCGGCCTCGAGCCCGCGCACGATATCGAAGCGCTGTTTATGTTCGGCATGGGTTCCATGGCTGAAATTCAAACGAAACACATCGGTGCCGGCTTCGAACAGGGCGCGGATGCATTCCGGCGACGAAGACGACGGACCCAAGGTGGAGACGATGCGTGCCGCCCGGTGGCGCCTCATGAGCTATGCCTCGATGCAACCAAATCAAACCTTCACCGGATATTCACCCATTTGTATTTAGGGTGTCACGCAATAATGCATTGAATTTTTTGACACTTTTGTGACAGGTTGATGAAACGCCGGTGGATGTTGATGGATAGATGTCCGCCAGTTCTGTTTGTATTTGGGACATTGCCGCCGCGATCGGTTAGATTTGTGATCGCACTGGGCCCTCCTGGAATTAGCAAAATCAGAAACGATGTTTAATTTTTTTTCAAAAAACAAAGGCAAAAAAGCGCCAAAGCCCAAGGCCAAGACCGTCAAGGTCAAAGGCGGCAAGAAAGCGGGCGCCAAAGCCAAAGGCGGCAAGAAGGCGCGTGCCAAAGACGAGTTGGCGGCGGCTCCGTTGGAGCAGAATTCGGCTATGCCCAAAAGCCAAGGTATCTTCCTGGAAGATATCCCCACCGCGCTGAAACACCGGAAGAAATCCCTCGACGCCGGGAAATCGCTGGAAGCGGCCAAGGCGGCGTTGCAATCGGATGAGCCCGGCAACCTGACCCCGAACGGGCGCAAGAAACTGATCGCTCAGGCCATGGCCGTGCACAAAGTTCAGTCGCGGCTGCTGGACGATCTGGACCCGGAAACCAAGCAACGCTTGCGCGCCCTCGCCATGCAGAAACTGATTCTCGAACGTAAATAGCGAGATCGGAAGAGCACACG
>JAYGEH010000390.1:0-3796 GCA_046582475.1 Rhodospirillales bacterium | reverse complement strand
ATTCCTACGCCGCCGCGCCGGCGTTCTTGATCTTGCCGGACTTGATGTTGCGCATGGTGCTGACGATGGTTTTTTGGGCGGTGCTGCCGATCTGGTTGCGGCCGTCTTCGTTGAAAGCCTTGGAAATAATGTCGATAAGCTGTTTTGCTTCCCGGTCGATGCGCGCCGGGTTCTTGGCCCCCTGCAGCCCTTGCTTGATCATCTTATTGCCGACCATCCAGATCGAAAACAAAAGCACCAGCACGGCGCCTGTGGCGCTCGCCAGGATCGCCTGGCGGTCCGGCATGAACATGCCGGTGACGGCCAAAGCCAGGACCAGAATCAGTGTCAAAGTGAGGCGCAGCAGTGGGCTACGGCATCTGGCACGGGCGCGGCAACTGTGGGAATCAACGATAGCTGGCGCCGTGTAGTTTTGGCGGCCGATTTCGGCGGGTTGGGCCTATTTGAAATCCCGCGATCCGGGCACCAGTTTGCGGGGTTTGGCCATATGCGACGGGATGTTGCGGCCATCGGGGATTTGCAGCCCGCCGTCCGGCGGCGCGGCGGTCAGCCAGCCGAGCCGGTGGGAGAGGTCGAACACCTTCTCGGCGATCACATGGGTGACGATGCCTTCCCGCTGCAGCCGCCCCTCGACGCCCAACAGGTGGGCGCCGAGCACCTGGCGTCGGTAGCGTTCCATCTTGTGCGGCCAGACGATCAGGTTGGCGATGCCGGTTTCATCCTCGATGGTGACGAAGACCACGCCCTTGGCGCTGCCCGGGCGCTGGCGAATCAGGACGATACCGGCCAGGCGCACCAGACTTTCGGGCTTGGTATCGGCCAGCTGGGCGCAGGTAAGCATGCGCTCCGCCTCGAAATGGGGGCGCAGAAGCTGCATGGGATGGGCGCGCAAGGACAGCCGGAGGGCCAGATAATCGTCGGCCACCTGTTCGCCGGCGTTCATCGCCGGCAAATCGGCCATCGGCTCGCGCAGGAATTGATGCTCTGGGCCGTGTTCGAGGGCATATTGGAACAAAGGCAGGGGTTTTTCGTCGGTCAGCCCCTTGACCGTCCACAAGGCCCGGCGCCGGTCCAGGCCGAGGGATTGGAAGGCATCGGCGCGGGCTAGCTTTTCCAAGGCGCCGCGCTTGAGCCCGGCGCGGCTCTTGATTTCCTCCATATGCTCATAACCGCCGTCGCGGGCATCGCACAACCGGTCGGCGGCATCCTCGGCCAACCCCTTGATCTGGCGCAAACCAAGGCGCAGGGCCATTTTTCGGTCATCGGCGTGACGCCAGGCGTTCTCTTTATCGCCCTTAGCTTCGGCTCCCTCCCCAATCCCCTCCAGGGTACAATCCCAGTCGCTGTCGTTGACATCGACGCCCAGCACGTCAACCCCATGCTCGCGGGCATCGCGCACGATCTGGGCCGGGGCGTAGAAACCCATGGGCTGGCTGTTGAGCAGGGCGGCGGCGAAGGCCGCCGGATAATGGCATTTGAGCCAGGCCGAGACATAGACCAGCAGCGCGAAGCTGGCGGCGTGGGATTCGGGGAAGCCATATTCGCCGAAGCCCTCGATCTGCTTGAAGCAGCGTTCGGCGAAATCCGCCTGGTAGCCGTTTTTGACCATGCCCTTGACCAATCGCTCTTTATAGAGGGGCAGGGTGCCGGAACGGCGGAAGGTGGCCATGGCGCGGCGCAATCCATCGGCTTCCGAGGGTGTGAAACCGGCGGCGACGATAGCGATTTTCATAGCCTGCTCCTGGAACAAAGGCACGCCCATGGTCTTGCCGAGCACCTGTTCCAATTCCTTCGACGGAAATTCGACCTTTTCCTCGCCGTTGCGGCGGCGCAAATAGGGGTGCACCATGTCGCCCTGGATGGGGCCCGGGCGGACGATCGCCACCTCGATCACCAGATCATAGAAGCAGCGCGGCTTCAGGCGCGGCAGCATGTTCATCTGGGCGCGGCTTTCCACCTGGAAAACGCCGAGGGAATCGCCGAGACAGAGCATGTCGTAGGTTTCGGTGTCGCCGGCGGGAATATTGGCCAGGGTCAAGGCCCGCCCATGATGGCGTTCGATCAGCTCGAACGCTTTGCGGATACAGCTCAGCATGCCGAGGCCGAGCACGTCGATCTTCAAAATACCGATGGCATCCAGGTCGTTCTTGTCCCATTCGATCACCGTGCGCTCCGCCATGGCCGCGTTTTTGATCGGCACCAGGGCGTCCAAAGGCCCCTTGGTGATCACGAAACCACCCGTATGCTGGCTCAAATGGCGCGGAAAACCGGCGATTTGTTCGCAAAGGCGCAAAACCAAGCGCAACGTGGGATCGCTGGGGTCGAGACCGGCCTCGGCGATGCGTTCATCGGCGGGCCCGCCCCCGGAAGATTTGTCCCGGGAGGACCGGCCCCAGGAGGATGCCGCCAGCGCCTGGATGGAATCTTCGGATAGGCCCATCACCTTGCCGATCTCGCGGAAGACGCTTTTCGAACGGTAGGTGATGTGGGTGGCGGTCAGTCCGGCCCGGTCGCGGCCATATTTCTCGTAAATATACTGGATAACCTCTTCGCGGCGCTCGTGTTCGAAATCCACATCGATATCGGGGGGCTCATCACGCTCGGCGCTGATAAAACGCTCGAACAGAACATCGATGCGGGCCGGATCCACCGAGGTGATGCCGAGGCAATAACAGACCGCCGAATTGGCCGCCGAGCCGCGCCCCTGGCACAAGATGCCGCGCGAACGGGCGAACCGCACGATGTCGTGGACGGTGAGGAAGTAGGGCGCAAATTTCAATTCGCCGATCAGGTCCAGCTCGTGCGCCACCTGGCCCAAGACCTTCTCCGGCGCGCCATTGGGATAGCGCGTTTCCAGGCCCACGGCCGTCAGATGCGCCAATTCCTGCTGCGGCGTGCGTCCCTCGGGCGCCGGGTCGATGGGGTATTTGTAACGCAACTCATCCAGGTTGAAGCGGCAGGCATCGGCGATCTTGACGGTGTTGACGATGGCCGCCGGGTAAGCGCTGAACAGGCGCGCCATTTCATCGCCGGATTTGAGATGGCGCTCGGCGTTGGGGTTAAGCAGGAAGCCGGCCGCCGCGACCGTGCAATGCTCGCGGATGCAACTCAGGGCATCTTGCAGCGGGCGCCGCTCGGGCACATGGGCATGCACGTCGTTGGTTGCTACAAGGGCGATGAAATGCCGCTCAGCCAACTCCGAAAGAGCATTTAAACGGGTCTTATCATCAGATAAATAACTATAATTAACAGTTAAGTATAAGTTTCTACTAAACTTATTATATAACTTTAAAAGCTGCTCTTCGAAAGCCGCGTCCAGCACCACCGGCGGCACCGCGACCAGCACCTGGCCGCGGCCGCCGGCGAAGATCGGGTCGTGCAGGAGATCGGCCGTGAACAGGATGCACTCGCCCTTTGCGGCGCGCCGTTTGCCCAGGGTGAGGAGCCGGGAAAGCCGCCCATAAGCGCTCCGGTCTTTCGGGAAACACAACAGATCGAAGCCGTCCTGGAGGAGCAACCGGGAACCGACTATCAGTTGAATATCATGATCCTTGGCGGCGCCATGGGCGCGCACCACGCCGGCCAATGTGTTGCGGTCGGCGATTGCGATGGCCCGGTGTCCGAGCACGGCGGCCTGCAGCACCAGCTCCTGCGGATGCGACGCGCCGCGCAGGAAACTGTAATTACTGGTGACTTGTAATTCGGCGTAGGGGGTCATGTGTTCCGTTTCCGGAATGCACCCGGGCGGGTTTGAAACCCGCCCCTACGGTTTGTAATGCTCATGCGTCTATTTCTG
>JAYGEH010000328.1:0-2282 GCA_046582475.1 Rhodospirillales bacterium | reverse complement strand
CCACCCGCCTGGAAGACGGCGACGGGCTGGTTCTGGAATCGGGCCGCAGCATCGCCGTCCGCGCGGCGGCGGAAGACGTGCTCGACATTTCCTCGGCAAGCGCCGCCGAGACGGCGCGCATCGCCTGGCATATCGGCAACCGGCACACGCCGGTCCAGGTATTGGCGGACGGCGGCTTGCGCATTGCCTACGATCATGTGCTGGAAGCAATGATTAGCGGCTTAGGCGGGCGTTGCGACCGGGTCCAAGCGCCCTTCGCGCCGGAACCGGGCGCTTATGCAGACCATGGACATGCGAGAGGCCATGAGCACTGAGCAAATCACCGACGCGGCCCTTTACCGGCTGATGACCTGGCTGTCGCCGGGCTTCCCGGTGGGCGCCTATGCCTATTCCCACGGCTTGGAATTCGCCGTCGAGGATGGCCTTGTAAGCGATGCGCAAGGTCTTTGCACCTGGATCGAAGGGATTCTAAGCCTCGGCGCCGGGGCTATCGACGGGCCGCTGTTCGCCGCCGCCTGGAGCGCCGCCGATGGCGGCGATGATCGGGCATTGCTGGAAACGGCGGAACTGGCCGATTGCTACCGCTCCACCTCGGAAATGGCGCTGGAATCGCGCGCCCAGGGCGAAGCGTTTATGAACACGGTCGGCGAATCCTGGGCATCGGCGGCATTCGCGCATCATGCAAAAACCCTCCGCGCCGCTGATCGGCCGGTGGCCTACTGCGTCGCCGTCGCGGTTGCCGCCGCCGATGCCGGCATTCCCCTCGGCCCGGCCCTGATCGCCTATTTTCATGGGCTCGCCGCCAACCTCACATCGGCGGGGGTGCGCCTGATCCCCTTGGGCCAGGTGGCCGGACAGCGCATCATCGAAGAATTGCGCGCAACCGTCAGCGCCGCCGCCGAGGCGGCAATAAACACGCCGCTGGACGAAATCGGCAGCGCCGCGATGCTTGTCGATTGGACATCGATGCAACATGAAACCCAATATACGAGGTTGTTCAGATCATGACCGTTCAAACCACATCTCCCCTCCGCGTCGGCATCGGCGGGCCGGTGGGCACCGGCAAGACCGCGCTTCTCGACCGGTTGTGCAAAGCCCTGCGCGGCACCTACCAGCTGGCCGCCATCACCAACGATATCTACACCCGCGAAGACGCCGAGTTCCTGACCCGCTCCGGCGCGCTGGAGGCGGAGCGTATTATCGGCGTCGAGACCGGCGGTTGCCCGCACACCGCGATCCGCGAAGACGCGTCGATGAATATGGCGGCGGTGGCCGATATGTGCCGGCGCTTTCCGGACCTGGACGTTGTCTTTATCGAATCCGGAGGCGACAATCTGGCGGCCACCTTTTCGCCGGAACTGGCCGATCTTACCATCTATGTGATCGATGTGTCGGCGGGCGACAAGATCCCCAGGAAGGGCGGGCCGGGCATTACCCGATCGGACCTGCTGGTCATCAACAAGACCGATCTGGCGCCCCATGTGGGCGCCGATCTTGGCGTCATGGACCGGGATGCCAGAAGAATGCGCGGCGACAAGCCGTTCGTGTTCACCAATTTGAAGACCAATACCGGCCTTGAGGATGTGGCCAGCTTCATCGTCGATGCGGGTGGGTTGAAACATTGAGCCCTTTGCTGCCCACCACCCTGGTCGGCAGCTATCCGCAACCGGACTGGCTGATCGACAAGGAGATGCTGACCGGACGGCCGCCGCTGCGGGTGGCCATGGGCGACGTTTGGAAGGTAGCGCCCGAGCATTTGCTCGAGGCCCAGGACGACGCGGTGCGCGTGACCACGTCCGAGTTGGAGCGCGCCGGGCTCGACATCCTGACCGACGGCGAGGTGCGCCGGGAAAGCTATTTCAATCAGTTCGCCAACGCCCTGTCCGGCATCGATACCGATAATCCCGGCGCCGCGCTGAGCCGGGCCGGGCGGCCGACCAAGGTGCCCCGGGTAACCGGACCGATCGAGCGAACCGACCTGGTTTTGGTGCGCGATGTGGAATTTTTGCGCAGCTTAACCCAAGAGCCGATCAAGGTGACGGTGCCCGGCGCCTTCACCATGACGCGGCTGGTCCAGGACGATTACTATCACGACGAGGAAGCCATGATCGCCGCCTATGCCAAGGCGGTGAACGCCGAGTTCAAGGATTTGAAGCGGGCCGGCGCCGACATCGTGCAGCTCGGCGAGCCCTATCTGCAATCCAACGCCGATCAGGCCAGGGTCCATGGCCTCAAAGCCATCGATATGGCCCTGGGCGGCATCGAAGGCGAAACCGCCGTGC
>JAYGEH010000074.1:0-3296 GCA_046582475.1 Rhodospirillales bacterium | reverse complement strand
GACGTCATAGATGTTGAGGCCCGCCTGGAAGCCCTCTTCCGGCTCGCCGGCATAGCCGATGGATTCGTAATTGGTCAGCATGATGCCGTCCGCCACGCGCACCTTGTGGGCGTGGACGCCGCCATGGGCGCACATCACCGTATCCAGGATCTTAGGGTTATTCGAATCCTTGACGTCGATGATGGTGGTCGCTTCCGGGCCTTGCGTATGGCCCACATAGGCGATACCGCCGGACACCTCGATCTGGCCGCCGCCCTTGCAATCGACGTAGGCTATCTCGCGCAATCCGTTAATTTCCGCCATAACCTGTCCCCATGAATTATTTCACTGGGTATGAGGTTAGAACACGGTTCCGGTAATTACAAAGCCTGCAAAATTCCGTAACATGAATTGACTTGGCGGTCCCTCTGGCCTGTGGCAAGGTCCGCCTCAATTTCCAGCATCCCATAACGATTTGCCCGGAATTTCCGTAAGATGCAATCCAGACCCACCGCCGTCATCATTCTGGCCGCCGGCCTCGGCACGCGCATGAAATCGGATTTGCCCAAGGTGCTGCACAGGATCGCCGGGCGGCCCATGCTCTTGCACCTGATGGATAATGTGGAGGTCTTGCAGCCGGAGCGCGTGGTCGTGGTCATCGGCCCGGACATGGACGCGGTTGCGGTCGCCGTCGCCGACCATCCCCTGGCCCCCCGGACCGCCGTGCAGGAAGAGCGCCTGGGGACCGGCCACGCGGCCGGGTGCGCGCTGCCTGGGTTGCAGGGTTTCGCCGGCGATATCCTGATCCTCTATGGGGATACGCCGCTGATCACCGCCGCAACCATGGGCCGGCTGCTGGCCGCCCGCGCCGGGAAATTGGACCCGGGTGTCGTCGTGCTGGGTTTTCACGCCGCCGATCCCGGCGCCTATGGACGGCTGATCCTGGGTGACGCCGACAGCCTGGACCGCATTGTCGAGGCCGCCGACGCCGATGATGATCAATTGATGACCGGGCTTTGCAATTCCGGCGTCCTTGCCGTGGATGGCGCCCGCTTCCCTGACTGGGTGGAGAAAATCGGCAACGCCAACGCCAAGGACGAATACTACCTGACCGATCTGGTCGGAATTTCGGTGGCCGAGGGCCGCCAATGCCAGGTGGTGGAGGGTGAGGAAGCGGAGCTTCTGGGCGTCGATTCCCGGGCCGGGCTGGCCGCCGCCGAGGCGGTGCTGCAAAGCCGCTTGCGCGCCGCCGCCATGGCCGGCGGCGCCACATTGGCCGATCCCGAAACCGTCTATTTCTCGCACGACACCAAGCTTGGCCGCGACGTCAGCATCGGCCCCAATGTGGTCTTCGGGCCCGGCGTTTGCATCGCCGACAATGTGGATATCCGCGCATTTTGCCATATCGAGGAGGCCGAGATCGAGGACGGCGCGATTGTCGGCCCGTTTGCGCGGCTGCGCCCCGGCGCGAAAATCGGCCGCGAAGCGCATGTGGGCAACTTCGTCGAGATCAAAAACGCGCAATTGGGGGCGGGCGCCAAGGCCAACCATCTCAGCTATATCGGCGATGCCAGCGTCGGCGCGGCGGCCAATATCGGCGCCGGCACCATCACCTGCAATTACGATGGCTACCTCAAATCGGTGACCGAGATCGGCGCCGGCGCCTTCATCGGCTCCAACACCGCGCTGGTGGCGCCGGTCAGCATCGGCGCCGGCGCCGTCACCGGGGCCGGCAGCGTGATCACCCGCGACGTGGCCGCCGACGCCCTGGCGGTGGCGCGCGGCAAACAGACCGAACTGCCCGGCTGGGCCGCCAAACGGCGCGCCACGCAAGGTAACGAAAAGCCAGACCACGACTGATGTGCGGGATCATTGGCATCGTCGGCAAGGCCGCGGCCGCGCCCAGATTGCTGGAAGGTCTCAAACGGCTCGAATATCGGGGCTACGATTCGGCCGGCATCGCCACCCTGTCCAACGGCGGCATCGAACGCCGGCGTGCCGAAGGCAAGCTGGTCAATCTGCAATCCCGCCTGCAAGACGATCCCCTTGCCGGCGTCCCCGGCATCCTCAAGCGCGGCGCCAAGGTCTACACATAAATGATCTCCGACGCCCACGCATAGACTTTGGTGCCGATCATTAACCACATAATCCTGACAGATAGCATCGTCAACACGGACACGCGGGCAAGCTACAACGCGCTCGACATTTCGGACTTCCATCGCGTCTGGATCAATCGTTCGGGGCTGTTCGCCGACCGAAACAACCACACCAACGGCATCGAGAACTTCTGGAATTATGCCAAGTGACACGTGCGAATCTTCAACGGTGTTCCGAAACAATACTTTCACCTGATCATCGAGAATTGTGAAGGGCGGTTCAACCGAGGACCCCCGAATCTGCTATTGAGGCAGACCAGAGGATGGATCAATATGGCAAATCAGTGGTAGTTGTCTAGGACGGCCCATAGAAATATTCAAAGGAGAACGAGAACCGATGTGCGGTATTGTTGGAATCATAAGTAAGGACGGTGTGACGCCGCGGCTCGTTGAGGGCTTACGGAATCTGGAATACCGCGGCTATGATTCTGCTGGTATCGCAACGCTGGTCAACGGGAATATCGAGCGCCGGCGTGCCGAAGGCAAAATCGCCAATCTTGTTGCCCTACTTGAGGCCGATCCTTTGGACGGTACCACGGGTATTGGTCACACACGCTGGGCCACTCACGGCGTTGCAAACGAGGTCAATGCCCACCCCCATGCTACCAACCGTGTTGCCCTAGTCCACAACGGAATTATCGAGAATTTTCAGGAATTACGTGATGAACTTGAGGCGACCGGCCACGTTCTTGAGTCTGATACGGACACGGAAGTCGTGGTCCATCTCATCACCAGGAATCTTGAGGATGGTTTGGATCCAGAGGCAGCTACAATTGCTGCGTTAGCGAAGTTAAAAGGCGCCTTTGCTCTGAGCATATTATTCGCTGGCGAAGATGACCTAATGATCGCTGCCCGGCGCGGTAGCCCTTTGGCAATTGGCTATGGAGAAGGTGAAATGTTTGTTGGTTCGGACGCTTTGGCTTTGGCTCCGCTAACTAAGACTATTGCTCATTTGGACGATGAAGATTGGGTTATTCTAAGCAATAACCGAGCAGAAATCCGAGACGCAGCAGGGCGACTGGTGAATCGTCAGGTGTACGAGACCAAAAGTTGGTACAATGTCCCTGGCAAAGACGGGCACCCCCATTACATGCTCAAGGAAATCTACGAACAACCGCAGGTGATCGGGGATACGTTGCACAGAGATCGGAAGAGCACACG
>JAYGEH010000051.1:0-5242 GCA_046582475.1 Rhodospirillales bacterium | reverse complement strand
GGTGGCGCTGGGCGTGTATTCAGATCTGCGATACCCCTTGGGTGGGGCGGACCTGGTTGTAGGCGATCCATATTGCAGGCTGGGCCGTGGCTGAATTCGTTGCGGTTGGACCACGATCTCCCATCGGCTAAGCTGAACCTTTCCGCTACATCAGCTGCGACGGCGTTGCGGTTTGCGGCAGGGCGAGAGCCCTGTTGCCGACCTGCACTGTCGCCGAGGCGTCGGCCAACATGAGAAATGGCAAAAGTGTCGCCTCCTCGCGCAAGGGCGCCGGGGCGCCGTCACCGAAACCTGCTCGAACTTCCAGTTGTGGGGCAGCTTGCGGGTGTTCAGGGGCTCGTCGAGCGGCCGCGTTGGCGTGGTGTCGACTGCCATCAGGCTGGTGACTTGGTCATGGGCACGTCGCCGTGTCAGTCACGCTTTCGTCGTACCTCGGGCACGGACCCGCCCCTGCGCCGGGTGGATCTGGTCCGACTGTGGGCGAAGGCAGCGCTGTGCGGCGATTGAAACAGCGGGACGCCGCGCCGTTTCAGAAACGGGGTCATGGCAAGCCCGGTGGCAAAACCGCCCAGATGGGCGACGATGGCGATGCCCCCCTGGGCCTGCATCGCCACCGGCAGAGCAAACAACTGTTCGCCGATCCATAGGCCGAGCACCACGAAGGCGGGCACATTGATCGTGCCGATGAAGATGAACAACCAATAGAAGACGCGGATGTTGGCGCGAGGCCAGATCAGGAGATAGGCAGCGATCACGCCGCTGATCGCACCGGAGGCGCCGACCAGGGGCACCCGGCTGGCTGGATCCACCGCCGCATGGGCGAGCGTGCCAATAAAGCCGCATATCAAGTAGAAGAGCACATAGCGGAACCGCCCCATGGCGTCCTCGACGTTGTCGCCGTAAAGCCAGAGGAACCACATGTTGCCCAATAGATGCACCAACCCGCCGTGCGAGAACATACTGGTGACCAGCGTAGCCGTAGAAGGGACTCGCGCCAGTTCGCTGACCAACTCGGCCTCTCCGAAAAACACCGCTGGAATGAAGCCGAAGCTCAGCGCATAGGCTTGGCCTTCATGTGGTCCCAGCGGGAGTTGCACCAACAGATAAACCGCCGTGCATAAGCCGATGATGGCGAGCGTTGCCAACGGCGGCCCGTGGCGGCGTGGGTTGTCGTCGCGATAGGGAAAGAACACGTGGGTGACCTGCCCCCATTTTATGTACCAGTTGCTATGTTAGTCCTAGCACGGTGAATGGGAAGGGCTGATCTGGCTGGAGCCCATCCAAAGCGCAGGCCGGACACAAGACTGTACCTGACTAGGTCGCTACGCCGGAAATAGTCCTTGCAACGCGGGAACCATCCACACGGGACATCCGGGGCGCACGAAAGCCACCTCGAGACCGCTTACCACGCCAGCCTCGTGACCGGGGGGATGAAGGGGCTGAACGCAGCGGACTAGCCGTCGGCGAGGTGGTGGCCGATGGCGACGAAGCCACGGAACATATCGTCGAACAGCTTGTCGTCGATCGGTTGCGGGTGGGTTGAAAGCTTGGCGATCACCATGCCCGCCGTGCGGTCCACATAGATGGTCTGGCCATGGACGCCGATGCCGAAGGCGGCGTCGTGGGCGTCGCCCTTCTGATACCATTTGCTCCGGTAACGGGCATGGGGGAAATATTTGACGAAGTCGCCCCTGGCCCAAGCCTCGCGGTCGCCGTTCTCGCGTATATCGGTGATCCATTCGAACGGCACGATGCGTCGGCCATTGGCGATACCGTCGTGGAGATGAAGCTGGCCGAACCGCGCCAGATCGCGGAGGGTGACACACAGCCCGCCGTCGGTCAGGGGCGCGCCAAGGCGGTCGACGGAAATATAGGCGTTGAACTCGGCGCCCATGGGCTGCCAGATTTCCCGCGACAGCAAGTCAGCGAAATGCCGGCCACTGGCTCGCTCGAGCATCCAGCCCAGCACATCGGTATGGGCCGAGACGTAGTGAAAGACCTCGCCGTGAGTTCCGCTGGGCCGCACGGTCTTGAGGAAGTCGCGCAGATTGTCTGGCGCCGCCGGGTCATCCCGAACGCGCCAGCCGCAGGCCATGTCGAGCCACACCATGTCACTGGTCGGGTCGTCGTAGTCTGTTGTCATGAGATCGTTGAAGTCGGTACCGACGGTCATATCGAGCACGTGGCGGAGCGTTGCGCCGTCATAGGCCGAGCCGGCCAATTCGGGCAGTACGTCGGTGACCAACCTGTCCACATCCAGGTCGCCTCGTTCGACCAGAATGCCGGTGAGGGATCCGGCGAAGGATTTGGTCACCGACATGAGCAGGTGCTGTTGGTGGGGTTGAAAGCCGTTGAAGTACCGTTCCGTAACGATCCGGCCCTGATGGAGAACGAGAAAACCGTCCGTATAGCCTTCGCCAAGCATGGCGGCGACGGTCATGGACCGGCCCTCGCGGTCCTCGAAGGCGACTCCGTCGAGGTCTCGCGGCACGGTCTCGAAGGGCGCGGTCGGACCATCGCCGCGCCACACGTTGGCAGTCGGCAGAATGCGTCTGATATTGCGGAACCCCCAGCGGTTGAAGGGCGGAGCCAGGAAGTTCTCTATCGTGACCTGTGCGCTCTCCGACGGCGGCGCCCCACGCATCAAGGCCTCGGTCGGCTCTTCGTGAAATTTCATTGCTCTCGCTCCCACAGCTCTGCCGGCGGGGCGCCCGGCAACTCGCCTGCCCGGTACCACCCTCTACGTTACCATAGAGCCTTGCGCGATGTGCGCTGGCGCCAGCGGGTTGCGCGGCTGGTGTTTGGTGCGCCCGAATCCAGGACCGGGGCCGCCGGCCGTGTTCGCTTAGCTCACGCGCGATCCCCATGCCAACAACGCCGGCCCCTACAACCACCACCGAGAATTGGTCGATCCTGTCCACAAACACATTTTCGCTCGATCCGGGCCGCTAAGAGAAATAGATTTACTGTCACCGGTTTTCAGGGAGGTGATATGGCGCGGGCGACCAAACATCTGAAGACACCTTTCAGTGCCTATCTGCGGCGCGACATCACGGAGTTTGATGAGGAGCTCTGCCGGGTCGGACGGGGAACACCCTGTGGCGAATATCTGCGCCGCTTCTGGCAACCCATCTGCCCTGAGGACGAGCTGGGTGACGTGCCGCGGGCGATCCGCATACTGGGGGAAGACCTGGTGGTCTTTCGTGACGGTTCAGGAAGGATCGGGTTGCTGGAGAGGCGCTGCACGCACCGCGGGGCATCGCTCGAGTTCGGCAAAATCGTCGAGCGCGGCATCCGCTGCTGTTATCACGGCTGCCAGTTTGATGTGGACGGCCCCATTCTCGACACCCCGGCTGAGCCGTCCAGCAGCACCCTGAAAGACCGGCTGTTCCAGGGCGCCTATCCCGTCCACACCTGGCGCGGGCTGGTATTCACCTACATGGGGCCGCCGGAGGAGCGCCCGCCCTTTCCTGTCTTCGACGCCTTCGACCGGCCGGCCGCGACCGGCCGCATGGAGGTGAGTCATTCGCCTTGCAACTGGCTGCAGGTGCACGAGAACGAGACCGACCCCGCGCATCTCACATTCCTGCACACACGTCTCTTCGGGGTGCAATTCGAGCCGGTGTATCAAGAGGTCCCCTCCATGGAATTCATGGAAACACCGGTAGGTATGGTCTATGTCACCGTGCGCCGCTGGGGTGATCATCTTTACCTGCGCACCAACGACATGCTGATGCCGAACGCGGTACGCGTCGCCGGTATCGACGACGCGGAGGGTGAGACTCTGTTCGACCGCCGCGGCAGCTCCTTCAGCTGGATCGTCCCGGTCGACGACACCAGCTGCTTCAGCATCGGCTGGAGCGACATCGACAAGGACTTCACCATCCCCGGACGCAACGGCTACATCGATCGTCAGGCGGCAAAGGGCGCGAACGTCGTGGGCGCCGGCGACGCCGGACAGACGGGCGAGCCCTCCTACTACGATCGCCAGCGCGCGCCCGGCGACTGGGATTGCTGGGTGTCACAAGGGGCGATCACGGTTCACGGGCGCGAACATCTGGCGACCAGCGACCGCGGGGTCACGCTGTTTCGAAAACTCGTGCGGCGGGGTATCAGGGCCGTCGCAGCCGGGAAACGTCCCAAAGGTCTGTACGGAAACGGCGAGGAGATGCGTCCTACCTACTGCCACAACACGGTCGCCCGGATTCCCGCACCGCAAGACCCGGCTGCGGATCACGAGCTCAAGCTCGCGTTCGGCCGTGAAGTGACCAGGAGAGTGATCGCCCAGAGCTATCCCAAGGACCGGGCCGGTTGCGCGGATCCGAAGAATCTCGACGACATCCGCCGCGCGTTGGGCGTTTGAGTCGAGAACATCGCCGGGATAGTTACTCCGAGTGACGTTTGTCGGGGGTCAGTCCCGCGTCCAGCCTCGATTGGGCCGACATGGGTGCGAGCCCGTTGAACATCACCTCTTCCTGATGACGCCACCAACTGAACCACGGCCCACTTGAAAAGTCCCAATTGCTGCCCAGTGCAATGCAGCTTAGCATCAAGGGAAACCCTGGTGAATTATCGAAATCGGATCAGCCCTTACCAAGAGGGGGACGCCTGATCTGAATACGCGCCCTGCGCCACCAACATTCCCCCTCTTTTTATTCGACGGGGGGCGTTGCCGCCCAAACATTTCTATCGAAGTGGTCAAGAGTCGTACCGCCGACTCTTAACAATCTCTCACGGCCAACGTGCCGTTGGATCGCTTGTCCTAAGAACGAAGACTGTTTTGCAGAACCGGACACGAGTGTGTCCGGTTGGTTTCCATTGTGTCGGAGCCGCCAGGTTCCGCGACTACTCCGTCCGGCTCCAGCTTCACGTCCTGGCCTACAACCTCGCCAACTTCATGCGGACATTGGCCTTGCCGAAGGAGGTCGAGCACTGGTCATTGACGACGCTGCGGGAGAAGCTGGTCAAGATCGGTGCAAAAATCGTCCGCCATGGCCGGTACGTCACGTTCCAACTGGCCGAGGTTGCGGTGCCGAGGGAACTGTTCCGGAAAATTCTGAGCCTGATCGATGATCTGCGACGAAGACCCGTGCCGGCGTAGGCCGGGAAAATCGACGGCCCAGATGAATACGACAGGAGAAGTGTGTCTGGATGGTGAGAACAATGGACGAATGGCATCCCAAGCACAGGCCAATTACCAAAATCATGCTACCGGATGGCGTCAAAGGGGATACCGCTCCCT
>JAYGEH010000043.1:0-2608 GCA_046582475.1 Rhodospirillales bacterium | reverse complement strand
AGACCGCCCAGGGCACGGAAAGCCCGGCCAGCACTTCGTTCATGCGCCGGCGCAGTTGGCCGGCAAAATCGTTGGCCCGCTCGCAGACGCCGGAATCGCCGATCAGGCTGAGGGCGGCGATACCGGCGGCGGCGCTGACCGGGTTGGCGTTGAAGGTTCCCTGATGTCCGACTTTTTCGGCGCCGGCTTCAGCGCTGGCGGTAAAATCGATGCGCTCCATGATTTCCGTGCACCCGGCCAGGGCGCCCCCCGGCAAGCCGCCGGCGACGATTTTTCCCAACGCGGTCAGGTCCGGGCGGACGCCGAACAGGCCTTGCGCGCCGCCCGGGGCGACGCGAAAGCCGGTGACCACTTCGTCGAAGATCAGGACGATGCCCCGGGCCGCCGTCTCGGCCCGCAGGAACTCCAGAAATTCCGGATCTAGCGGCGTGCGCCCGAAATGGGCGCCGGTGGGCTCGATGATGACAGCGGCGATATCGGGCTCGGTCTCAAAGGCGCGAGAAGTGGCGGCAACATCGCCGGCGGCGACGGTGATCGCCGCCGCCGCCACGTCCGCCAGCACGCCGGGCGCCGGCGATCCGTCGTAATGGCCGGAATAGCCGGTGACCACATGATCGTGCCAGCCGTGAAAATGACCTTTGAAGCGGACGAATTTGGCGGCCCCCGTATGGGCGCGGGCGAGGCGCAGCGCCAACAGCGTGGCCTCGGTCCCGGATGCGGTGAAGCGCACCCGCATCGCGCTGGGCATCAGCGATTGGATCAGCCCGGCCCAGGTGACTTCTTTGGCATGGCTTGCGCCGAGATGGGTGCCGGCGCGCAATTGCGCCTCGGCGGCCTGGGTCACATCGGGGTGCCCGTGGCCCAGAATAAGTGCCCCGTGACCGATGAAATAATCCACGTATTCGTTGCCGTCCACGTCCCATTTGCGGGCGCCCTCGGCCCGCTCCACATAGAGCGGATGCGGATCCTGGTGGCGGATATCGTGGCTGATGCCGCTCGGAAACCGGCCCAGGGCTTCGGCGTAAAGCCTGGCCGAGCCCGGCGTCCGCTCCCGATAGGCGGCTTTGAGGCCGCTGGCCCCGATGGCTGCTGCTTGATCCGGCATGGCGATAGTCTAATCTATATTTCCGCCAGTTCACCAGCACCGGGCGAAAGCCGCGATGAAACTTCTGATTATCAACCCCAACACGACGGCGGCATTGACCGATAAGATCGCCGGGATCGCGCGGGGCGCCGCCGCCCCGGGCACCGAAATCATCGCCGCGACGGCGCCCTTCGGCGCCTCCTACATATCAACGCCGGAAGAAAGCGCTGTTGCCGTCGATGCGGTTCTCGAAGTGATCGCCGGCCACGAAGGCGGCTTTGATGGGGCGGTGATCGCGTCGTCGAGCGATTCCGGTTTGGAGGCGGCGGTAAGCGCAACGCCCAAGCCGGTGACCGCCATGACCAAGGCGGCCCTCAATCGCGCCCGCCGGTTGGGGACGCGCATATGGTATATTGGATTTCAGGAAATCGGCCTCACGCTGATGCCGAAACTGGCGGCGGCTTACGGGCTCGAGCAGCATCTGGCGGGGGTAAGTCTTGCCTGCAGGCTGGAGGGCGGCGTGGCGCCCGACGCGGACGCGCTTCGCGGCGCCATCGAAGCCGCCGGCAAGGCCGCCATCAGCGAAAGCGGCGCCGATGTGCTGATCGTCGGCGGCGCGGCGGCGGCCGATCACACCGGTGCATTGGCGCAGGCATTGGGGGTTCCGGTGCTGGACGGTATCACGTCGGCGGTGATGGAGATCGAGGCGGCAGTCCGGTGACCCCCAAGGTCAATCAGATTCCGGCGCTGCTGCTCACCGGCTTTCTGGGCGCCGGCAAGACGACGCTTTTGCGCGCCCTCCTCAGCGGCGCGGACGCCGCCGATACCGCCGTCATCGTCAACGAGTTCGGCGAGATCGGCCTCGATCATCATCTCCTGGTGGGCGCGTCGGAAACCATGTATTTGCTCGAAAACGGCTGCGTCTGCTGCACCCGGCGGGAAGACCTGGAAGCCAGCCTGGAAGAGCTGTTCTGGGCGCGACTGCGGTGCGAGATTCCCGCTTTTTCGCGGGTCGTGGTCGAAACCACCGGCCTCGCCGATCCGGGCCGCGTGCTGCGCATGGTCGCCGGCGATACCCTGGCCGGCGCCCGCTACAACTGGTGTTCGGTGGTGACCCTGATCGATGGGCTGACCGGCGCCGAAACCTTTGAGAGCCACGCCGCCGCGGCCCAGCAAGCCGCCATGGCCGACCATTTGGTCATCTCCAAAACCGATCTGGCGGCGGCGGGCGGGATCGACGATCTCCGCCGCCGGCTGCAAATCCTCAACCCGG
This sequence comes from Rhodospirillales bacterium, assembly GCA_046582475.1. GTDB lineage: Bacteria > Pseudomonadota > Alphaproteobacteria > Rhodospirillales > UBA2165. The sequence continues at coordinate 251 of JAYGEH010000043.1, read as the reverse complement.
ACGCCGGCATCGATCTGGCGGTTAAGGGCGCGCTGGGTGTGACCTTTGACGCGCTGATGAAGCCCGCATCGGGCGCCGATGCCAGGCGCCGGGGATTGTTGGGCGAAGAGGAGGATGCCCCCCTGCACGACGCCGACATTGCCAGCTGCTGGCTGCAATTCGGCGCGCCCATGGCGCGGGCGGACTTCGAAGCGGCCTTCGCGGGCCTGCTGGATCAGTTCGGGCCGGACATCCTGCGCGCCAAGGGCCTT
>JAYGEH010000033.1:0-2819 GCA_046582475.1 Rhodospirillales bacterium | reverse complement strand
GCCGCAAACCGGGCAGAAGGTTTGCTGCCGCTTGGCGCCGCTCTCGGCGGTCTTCACATAGACCGTTGGATCGCCTGAGAGAAATCGAAAACTATCGCTGGGCACCGGCGTTACGGTGCGAAAGGCGGAGCCCGAAAGTGTCTGGCAATCCGTACAATGGCAAATGGCGACTTTTTCGGGATCGGTTTCGCCTTCGTATTTCAGGTGCCCGCAATGGCAGCCGCCGTCGATCTTCATGGCAGGATATCCCTCTTTTTCGTAACGCTCCTTGAATTATGCCCTGCCAATCAGCCCTGCTTGTTCATCGACACTTCCAGATCGTGCAGGGTCTTGTAGCAGGGCAGCACGTTGCCGACGCTGGAAATAGGCTCCGTGCCGGCCTCGATGGCGGCGAAGAAATCCCGGTCCTGCAATTCGATGCCGTCGAACGAGACCGCCACCTTGGAAACGTCGATCGCCTCGCCCTTGCCGTCCTCGAGATCATCGTAGAGGGCGTTGTAGGTGCCGTTGTCGCAGATATAGCGGAAGAACGAGCCGATCGGCCCGTCATTGTTGAAAGACAGCGACAGGGTGCAGATCTTGCCGCTCGCCGTGCGCAACAGGATGGCCATATCCATGGCGATGCCCAATTCGGGATGCATGGGTCCTTGCGTCGCCTCGGCGAAGACGATTTCCTCGCCGCACTGGTAGCGGAACAGATCGACGCTGTGGGCGGCGTGGTGCCACAACAGATGATCGGTCCAGGAACGCGGCCCGCCGGCAGCGTTGATGTTTTTGCGGCGGAAGAAATAGGTCTGGATATCCATCTGCTGGATCGTCAATTCGCCGGCCGTGATCTTGTTGTGCATCCATTGGTGCGACGGATTGAAGCGCCTTGTGTGGCCGACCATGCAGGTGAGCCCGGTTTGCTTCTGCTTTTCATTGACCGCTTCGGAATCGGCCCAGGTGTCGGCGAGCGGGATTTCCACCTCCACATGCTTGCCCGCGTCCATGCATTGGATCGCCTGGGCGGCGTGCATCTGGGTCGGCGTCGCCAGGATCACCGCTTCGACGCCGGGCTGGCCGATGGCTTCCGCCAAGTCCGTGGTGACGTGCCCAACGCCGTATTTGTCGGCGATCTCCTGGGCCTGTTCCAGGCGCCGCCCGACGATAGACACCACCTCAACGCCGTCCATGCGGGCGATGCCGTCGAGGTGTTTCTGGCCGAACGCGCCGGCCCCGGCGAGCGCTACTTTCATGGCAAATCCTCCAACCTATCTTAAGCGTGATTTTCCAGTATGAGATGGCCCAGCGCCGTATTCGAGGCGGGCACGTGATAGAACCTGTGAACCACATCAACGGCGTCATCGAGGGCGCCGCGCATAATCAGCCACATCACCAACTCGATGGCTTCGGAGCCGGCTTCCCGGATATATTCAATGAACGGTTTTTGCGAAAGCCCGGCCGGATCATCGACCAGCCGGTCCATAAAATCGGCGTCAAACTCCTTGTTGATCAGGCCGGCGCGCGGACCCTGGAGCTGGTGACTCATGCCGCCGGTTCCCCAGATTTGGACGTTCAGATCCTCATCGAAAGATTCGATGGCGGTCCGCAATGCCTTGCCCAGGTTATAGCAGCGGTTGCCCGATGGCGGCGGATAGACAACCACGTTGACCGCAAACGGAATGACCCGGCAGGGCCAGGCGTCGGACTGGCCGAACATCAACGACAAAGGCACCGTAGCCCCGTGATCCACATCCATTTCGTTGACAACCGTCAGATCAAAATCGCTTTGAATAACCGACTGTGCGATGTGCGAGGCCAGTTCCGGATGGCCTTCGAGGGCCGGCACCGGGCGCGGGCCCCAGCCTTCATCGGCGGGCTGGAATTCCTCGGCACAGCCGATGGCGAATGTGGGTATGGATTTGAGATCGAAGGCCGAGGCGTGATCATTATAGACGAGAAAAACAACGTCAGGCTTGGCGGCATCTATCCATTTCTTGGAAAACTCAAAACCATCGAAGACAGGCGCCCAATAGTCTTCCCTGGTTTTGCCGAGATCGATGGCGGCGCCGACAGCCGGAATATGGGACGCTGTGACGCCGGCGGTAACCCTAGCCATTTTCCCGTTCCCCCTTATAGCGGTTGCCCTCGACGGAACGGCCGCCGTTTATCATCATTTCGGCGTATTCTTCCTGGGTCATGCCGGTCATCGAGCCGGCCGCGAACTGGAAGCTTTTGCCGTCGGAAGAAAATATCTTAGACAGGAAATAGATGTTGCCGCCGGACCGGATCAGGCGGTTGTAATCGCGGGCCAGCACCGCTTCCTTCTGCTCTTCGGTCATTTTCCATTCATCCAGATAGGCGCGCTCGTCGGCGGCAAACCGGTCCCGGTTTTCGGCCTTCATCAGGGACATGCAACATTGGTTGAGGTGGTAGCCCTTACGCAGCATGTCGGCATCGAAAATGGTGGTGCCGGGCACGTCACTATAGGGTTTTTCCAAAGCCATGGCTGGGCTCCCGTAAAATAAATAATGCCCCCGTTATACCCAACAGAATTCCCCCGGAACAGACCCAAGGGCAAAATGATGGCCACTGGAGATCTAATCGCGCTGCTTGCGGAGCGGGGGATCGCCGGCATAAACTTGGGCGCCATCATTCTTTGGCCGGAAACACGCATTATGGCCCAAGACGCGCCCCAAGAGGCAATTGACCAACTCACAAAGGACGGCGTCCTGCGCGCCGGCATCAACATGGCCAATGGCCTCCTGGTCACCGGCAAGGCGGCGAACGGCGATCCCCAAGGCGTGTCGCCGGACTTGGCCCGCGCCATCGCCGAG
>JAYGEH010000073.1:0-8176 GCA_046582475.1 Rhodospirillales bacterium | reverse complement strand
CGAGAACATGTTCGGCAAACTCAAAGACTGGCGCCGCGTTGCAACACGATATGACCGTTGCGCACACACCTTCTTTTCAGCCATATGCATCGCCGCTATTGTTATCTTCTATCTGAATTAATGAGTCCTGACCCTAGATTTAAAGTCGCGGTAATTCGGGGTAATTCGGGACAGTATACTAATTAAGCTCCGAAGAATCAGTGACCAATGGTAACCGCCGTCTCCCCCCGCCCAACTACACCTCTCCTTTACTCCGCAAGTTCGAGGATGGGGAAGACAGTGGGCAGTTGTGGGGGTGGGTAATTGACGCCTCCGTGATGAATTTTCCCTACCCCGTATCCATCGCTGCCCGCAAATCGCCGATGTAGTCCGCGAACCCTTCTTCCAGGTTGAACTCCGGCGTCCAGCCGAGATAATCCCTGGCCGCCGAAATATCGAGATGCTGGGCGTGCGATACCGGCGGCGTTCCAGGGACGATATCCACAGCGAGATCGGGCAGCAGCTTCTGCGCGGCGGCGACCAATCGATCGAAGCTGGTGACTTCGCCGTTGCCGATATTGAACACCGTCTTTTCCCCCAGCGCCGAGGTGGCGGCCAGGTCGACGGCGCGGCCGATATCCTTGGCGTAGACATATTCGAAATCCATGGTCTGTTCTTCGGGAATGCTGGCCGCCTCGCCGGTCAGTCCCGCCGTCAGCAGGTTCTGTACCTTTTCGCCGCCCGATGAACCCGCCCAGAAATGGCCAACGCCATAGACATTGGCGGGACGCAGGGTAACGAGCTCGAACCCGTAATTCTGCTGGTAGGCTTCGAGGATCAGTTCCTGGGCCGCCTTGAAGTTGCCGTAGGCCCTGCCGGCGCCGCGCGGAAAGTCCTCGGTGACCGGTTCGGGCGTGGGCCGGCGCCAGTCGTAGACGCCGAAGGTGCTGATATGAACCAGTCGCCTGACGCCCGCTAGCCGCACAGCCTCCGCCACCGCCTGGGTGCCGCCGATGTTCAGGCTGTAGCCCTCGTGCAACGGCTCGGCGGCGCGTTTGCCGATGCGCGCCGCCGTGTGCACGATGGTGTCGACCTGGTTGGCCCGGGCGATATCGACAAGCGCCGGAATATGGCGCACGTCGTCCTCCACCAGCTCGTAGCCGCTGTCGCCGAGCACGGAATTCAGGTAGTCGGCGCGCGGGATCGGGTCCAGGAAGATCACGTGTTCGTTCCGCTCCGCCGCGCGGCGAGCGAACCACGCCCCGATCAGGCCGGCCCCGGTTACCAAGGTTGTCATGTCTGCCTACTCCGAAATTTTAAGCGAGCCGTCTTTTTTCATGGCTTGGTCGCGCAGGCCAGTATATCCAGGGCGAAACCCTCATAGACCGGAATGTGCTGCGCTTCGGTCCAGTCCCGGTACGGGTTGACGAGAAACAAATCGTCCGGTTCAGGCTTGTTCTTGTCGATCACGTTCATCGAACTTCCCCTCCAAGTTTATATCCCCGCGACGCGATCGGGCGTTTATTGTATATGCCCGGATCATTGGCGGGAATTCAATATATCCATCAATCGCTGCGGCGTAACCGGAAGCCGGGTGATGGCGCCGGGGATGCAGATGGCGTCATCGATGGCCGAGGCGATGGCGGCGCCGACGCCGGTGACCCCGGCCTCGCCGGCGCCCTTGATTCCCATGGGATTGCGCCTGCTGGGCGAATCTTCGGCGAGCAGGAGCTCGACGGTTGGCGTCTCATGGATTCCGGGCAACAAATAGTCGGCCAGACTGGCGGCCAGGGGTTGACCCCGGTCGTCGTAGACGAATTCCTCTAATAGGGCGCCGCCCATGCCTTGGGCGACACCGCCGGCGATCTGCCCTTCCACCAGCATGGGGTTGATGGCGCGGCCGATGTCGTAGGCGACCAGGAAGCGTTCCAGCTTGACGCCTCCGGTCTCGCGGTCGACCACCACAACGGCGATGTGGGAGCCGTAGGGATAGGTCTGGTGGTCGGTGTGGAACCGTTCCTCGGCGGCCAGGCCCGGCTCGAGAGAACGGGCGATGTCGCCCAAGGAGATCGAGGGGTCGGAGCCCGCATCGTCCCGGTACACGACGCCGCCGCTGATATCGAGGGTCGAGATGGGAGCCTGCAGCAATTCCGCCGCCGCCGCCAAGGCCTTCTCGCGCAGTTTCAGGGCCGTCAGGTTGACCGCATTGCCGGTGACCACCGTGGCCCGCGAAGCGTGGGCTCCAATCCCGTAGTCGATGCGGTCGGTGCGGCCGTGGACCACTTGCACCCGCCGGTAATCGCAACCCAGCGCGTCGGCGCAAATCTGTGCCATCACGGTTTCGAATCCCTGGCCCACCGATGCGCCGCCGGTGATCACTTCGACGCTGCCCGTGTTGTCGACCGATATCTTGGCCCCGTCGGACGGCCCCAGGCCGCTCTTTTCGACGAACATGGCAATGCCGACGCCGACCGCCTCGCCATCCGCTCGTCTCCGTTTCACGTCTTTTTGCAGGGTCTCCCAATCCAGTTGATCGAGGGCCTTGTCCAGGAGGCCTTCGTAATCGCCGGAATCGTATTCGATGGCGTCGCCGAGGGCTTCGAGATTGAGCGCGAAAGGCATTTCCTCGGAGGTGATCAGATTGCGCCGGCGCAACGCGATCGGGTTGATCCCCATTTCCCCGGCGATCGCGTCCATCAGCCGTTCGCGCACGAATGTGGTCTCGTAACGGGCGGGGGCGCGATAGGTGGCCGCCGGAGTCTTGTTGGTCAGGCGGAAATGGCCGAGGGCGGAAAAGGCGGGCACCTTGTAGGGGCCGACCAGGACTCCGCAGGTCATTTTCACCACGCGGGTGTCGTGGGAGCGCACATAGGCGCCCTGATCGTGGAAGAATTCGTCGTCGATGCCAAGAATGCGGCCGTCGGCGTCGACGGCGGCACGAATCTTGTGGTGCTGCTGGCGGGAATGGTTGGCGGTCATCAGATGCTCGTAGCGGTCTTCGATCCATTTGACCGGACGGCCCAGGCGCATGGCGGCGACCAGGACCAGAATGTCCTCGGGGTATATTTCGCCGCGGATGCCGAAGCCGCCGCCCACATGGTATGCATACAAATTTATCGACGACAGGCTGCGCCCCAGCATGCGCGCCAGCAGCTCGCGGTTTTTGTGGGGCACCTTGGCGGCGCCGTGCAGTTCCAGCATATCGGCAGCGGCGTCGTACCGGCCGATGGCGCCCCGGGTCTCCATCGGCACGCCGGAATGGCGGCCGACGCTCAATTCCAGCTCGACCACCTTGTGGGCGCTGGCAAAGGCGGCTTCGATGTCGCCGTAGCCCTGTTTGACCACGGCCGCCTCTGTATCGCGGCCGGCCTCGAATTCACCGGGGGGTTCCTCCGCCGACAGGGTAACCGGCAGTTCCTTGACCTCCACCCGCACTTTCTCGGCGGCGTCTTCGGCCAGGTAGGCGTCCTCGGCGAACACCGCCGCCACCGGTTCGCCCACATAACGCACGCGGCCGTCGGCCAGCACCGGCTGGCGATAGGCATCGAGGGCCGGAATCGAACCCTCGCGGAAATCGACGGGCGGAACCTCGGGAATATCGCCGGCGGTCCAGACGGCGACGACGCCTGGCATGGCCAGGGCCTCGGCCCTGTCGATGGAGACGATCTCGCCATGGGCATGTTGGGAGCGCACCATGCGCATATGGATTTGGCCGGGAAAGTTGATATCGGCGGCGTAACGGGCCTCGCCGGTGACCATGGGCGGGTCCTCAAGACGCGGCACCGATTGGCCGATATAGATCTGTTTATCCTGTTGCCTCCCGGATGCCATCAAGCCGCCCTCATTTCCGCCGCCGCCGCCCTGACCGCCTTGACGATGTTGGCGTAGCCGGTACAGCGGCAAAGGTTCGAGGACAGCACATCGAGAAGATCATCGTCGCTGATATTGGGTTCGCGCTCCAGCACGCCCACCGCCAGCATCAGAAACCCCGGCGTGCAGAAGCCGCATTGCAGGGCGTGGTGTTGCATGAACGCGCGCTGCAGGGGATGCAGCTCGCCTTTGTGGGCGAGCCCTTCGACGGTGCGGATTTCCGCCCCGTCGCATTGAACCGCGAACATCAGGCAGGATCGCACCGTGACGCCGCCGACGATGATGGTGCAGGTGCCGCAGACGCCGTGCTCGCATCCCAGGTGGGTTCCCGTCTGTCCGCATTCCTCGCGGATGACGTCGGCCAGGATGCGCCGGGGATCGACGCTAAGGCTGTGTTCCCGGCCGTTTATGGTGAGGGTGATATCGGTTTTGCCGTTGCTCATGCCGCGGCCTGCTGCAACGCGCGCCGGGTCAGAGTGCCGACCAGGCCGCGGCGATAATCGGCGCTGGTGGTGAAATCCGACAAGGGATCGACGGCGGCGGCGGCGGCCTCCGCCGCTGCCTGGAACGCCTCCGAGCCGGGTTCCCGCCCCCTCAGGGCCTGCTCCGCCGCTTCGATGCGCCGGGGGCGGTCTTCGGCCCCGCCGACGCCGATGCGCGGTGCGGCGATGACGCCGTCCTCCAGCCGATAGGCCACCAGCGCCATGGCGATGGCGAAATCTCCCGCCCGGCGGCTGAATTCAGAAAACCCGAAGCGGCTGTCGGCGGGGAGCACCGGAAGGCGCACCTCGACCAGCAATTCGTCTTCTTCCAGCGCCGTCGTCATGGCGCCTAGGACGAAATCCCGGGCGGCGATTTCGCGGCTTCCGCGCACGCTCCTGGCGATCAGCGTGGCGTCCAGGGTCTCGGCCACCAGGCACCATTCCGAAGCCGGGTCCGCCTGGGCGAGGCTGCCGCAAAAGGTTCCCCGCTGGCGGACCGGATAATGGGCGATATGGCGGACCACGGTGGTGAGCAGTGCCCCCAGGGGTCCTTCCATAACCGGCGTGTGGAAGGCCGCGTGGCGGACATTGGCGCCGATTGAAAGCACCTCCCCGTCGACGGCGATCCGGCCCAGGCCTTCGATGCGGTTGATGTCCACCAGATGTTCCGGGGTGGCCAGGCGAAAGGCCATGGTGGGCACCAGGCTTTGCCCGCCGGCCAGCACGAGGCCGCCGCCGGGCGCGACCTCGGCAAGACGCGCCACCGCCTCGGCCACCGTATGCGGCGCATGGTACTGGAACGGCGCTGGTTTCATGGCTGTCCGCCGACCCTGGATTGTAAGATATTTGCCTTAGTCATTTTCCTTTTCCCAGGGCCCTGCCCAACAGCCGGCTCTGTACCATAATCCAGGAATATATTGAAGGGTTGCTTTCGACTTTGATGTCGATAACCATCGCGGCAGACACAAGGAGGCTCTGAAATTGCCAAACAAAAACGCCAAGGAATGGGACGTGAGAACGTGGATCGAGGAGATCGAGGCCGCCGGCGAGCTGCAGACCGTCAACGGCGCCGACCGAGAGGAGGAAATCGGCGGTATCGTCGACATTTTCATGCGCAAGATGACCAACCCCGCCGTCCTGTTCGACGAGATTCCGGGCTACGACAAGGGATATAGGGTGCTCGCCAATATTCTGACCTCGGTCCGGCGCATCAACATCGCCCTCGGCCTGCCGGCCGACACGCCGGAGATCGAGTTGGTGCAGTTCTGGCGCAAGCGCATGGCGGATATGACCTCGATCGCGCCGAAAACTGTCAACGGCGGACCGGTCCTCGAGAATCTGACCCTGGGCGAGGAGGTGGATATTCTGAAGATCCCGTCTCCCAGGTGGCACGAGGACGACGGCGGCTATTATATCGGCACCGCCTGCATGGTGGTTATGAAGGACCCGGACAGCGACTGGATTAATCTCGGCTGCTACCGGGTCCAGGCCCACGACAGCCGGGTGGCCTCGGTGATGACGTCCAAGGGCAAGCACGGCAACCAGATACTGGCCAAGTACAGGGAAAGGGGCGAGCCCTGTCCCGTCGCCGTGGTCCTCGGCATGCACCCGACCCTGTTCATGGTGGCGGGCATGGAATTGCCCCACGGCCAGGACGAGTACGACATCGCCGGCGGCCTCATGGGCGAAGCCATGCCGGTGATCAGCGGACCGGTGACCGGCCTGCCCATCCCCGCCCGCGCCGAGATCGCCTTCGAGGGCTACGCCCACCCGGACGACCTGATCGACGAAGGCCCCTTGGGCGAATGGGCCGGCTATTACGCCAGCGGCGCCCACAAGGAACCGGCCATCCGCATCGAGAGCCTGATGCACCGGGACAATCCGGTGCTGGTCGGCGCGGCCCCCGGCGTGCCCCCCAACGACAACACTTTCTGGCGCGGCCCATCCCGCAGCGGCGCGGTCTGGAACCAGTTGGAGGCGGCGGGCATCTCGGGGGTGCAGGGTGTGTGGACCCACGAAGCCGGCGGCGGGCGCATGTGGCTCACCATCTCCCTCAAACAGGCGTATGCCGGCCATTCCAAACAGGCGGGGCTGATCGCGTCGCAATGCCACGCCGGCGCCTATGCTAATCGCTGGGTGGTGGTGGTGGACGACGATATCGACCCGGCCAACATGAGCGACGTGGTTTGGGCCATGTGCACCCGCTTCGATCCCCGCGAAGACCTGGAAATCTTGAAAGGCTGCTGGAGCTCGGGCCTGGATCCCATGGTCTACGGCGATGACGACCGGCGCAATGCCAGGGTGGTGATCGACGCCTGCAAACCCTACGCAAGGCTCGATACCTTCCCCAAGGTGGTGCGCAACAGCACCGAGCTCGACGACCGCCTTTACGCCAAATGGGCCGGTATCATGCCGCAGGGAACCTGAATTCGGTGCGGGGGAATTGCCCCCTGGCATGACCGGGGCCCGCATGACCGGCAGGCGCAAAATCGTCATCGGCGATTCGCTGGCCGGCCTGACAGTGGCGCTTCTGCCGCGGCATGCCGGTTTCGGGGCGGATGTCTTTGAGCGCTCGGCCCGGAAATCAGCGGCCGGGGCGCCGGCATCCAGGTGGTTGCCAATAGGGAGACGGAGATACCGGCGGCATCAGCATAAAGAACAGCGGCCAGTTGGAGCGGTTCCGGATAAATATGAACCATTTGACCGGGAGGATTTTGCCCCGTGGCGAGGAGCGCGCCGCATGGCGATGCATTTGCATCGGCAAAGGCGTGCGACGATGTCCACGGGTCAAAAGCACCCGGCCTGCGGTGGGTCAAATCGGCTCCCCGGGGGCGTTGCAGTACTTGCCCGATGCGAAGGCATCGCGCTGCGCACCGCGCCTACCCGGAAAACCGATTTGTTCCCATCAAATTGATTCATATTTATCCGGAACCGCTCAAAAGTAGGATCAGTTGATATGCCAATTGCCTTCCCGAAGACGGCTAATTTGGTCACTATTTTAGAGGAAGGTGCGACGGAGGCAATTTGTTGGGCAAATTGTCAACGTTGTCCGGTATGTTGCGCCTCAATCGGACATTTGCCTTCAAATCGAAATCCCAACGTTTCTTTTCCTTTCCACGAGGGAACGTGGTGACCTGCCGGCAAATGCCGCGCCTTTCAGTACCCGACAATCACTTCGCCGGCGTTGGGGCTGATCACCTGGCCGGAGATCAAATCCGTTTCCGGCGATGCCAGCCAGGCGACGGCATAGGATATGTCAAGCGGCTGGCAGAATCGACCCAGAGGGATTGATTTCTCCCTCTCGTCCATGTCTTCTTGAGTGTTGGACGCGCGGGTCATTTCGGTCGACACGAATCCCGGCGCCACGGCATTCACTGTAATATTCCATGGCGCCAACTCGCGGGCCCAGGACTTGGTAAATCCCGAAATTGCCGATTTGGCCGCGGCGTAATGACTGGCAACGTCATGGCCCCCCATCGCAAATATCGAAGAGATGTTGATGATCCTACCGCTGCCCTGGGCTTTCATCCCTGGCAGGACCACTTGCGTGGAAAAGAAACTGCCCCTTACGTGAACCTCGAACATCTCATTGAATATATCGAGATCAATGTCTTCGAACTTCCGCCCCATTCCGCCGACACCGGCATTGTTGACGAGAATATCGATGGGGCCGGCACCTCGAACCGCGGCAACAAAATTCTCAACCTCCCGGATGTCAGAAACCAGGACCGTGGCCTCCTGCCCGAGATTTCTTACCATCACCGCGGTTTCCTCGGCCCCCTCGGCTTTAATGTCGTGAACGATAATGTCGGCGCCCCGTTCGGCCAGCAGAACCGCATGGCTAC
>JAYGEH010000560.1:0-10654 GCA_046582475.1 Rhodospirillales bacterium | reverse complement strand
GGCTCTGCCCCGCATCCTTTGAAGACTTGGCCAATAGACGCAACTCAGGACCATCGAAATCCGCTCGTAAAGTGACTGCCCGACCCATCGTGAACCTCCTGTTTTGGCTCACGACATTGATTCAGACTTTTCAGCGTTTGGAAATCCCCTAATTGAGTCTCAATTAATAACCGTTGGTATTAATCAATTCACCAAATGCCGCGGCAAAGAATTTTTCCGGCGGACGCAACATAGGCCGCAACCCGTGTGGTCCCGGATCGCCGCATACATTCGAGGGCATCCATGACGAAGTGGTCGAATATATTGCAAAATTTATTCATAAAAATACCCGTTAATTTATCGGTTTTCAGGGCCCAAATAATAGCCTTCTTTCCATTCGGCTGTACCTCGAACGCAAGCCTGTAATCGGCGATACGCGGTCACCAAGTTAATTAAAGATGAGGATCGGCTACGCCACGTCACCGGGCGGCCGATCCCCAATCGCCGGTGCTGATTCCCTAATATCGGGCGTTCCGAAAACAGTTGGTTGGATTTGCCCCTTCCCAGCTTTGGAAAAGCGATGAATTAGAGGCACGCAACCACTTTTATCGACCACAACAGAATTAGCGGAGTTGTTTGCCATAATTTCGAATTATGGTTGGGATAATATGCCGACGTCCGAAATAAATCTCTACTGTGAAGGGTTAATGCCAATTCAGCGTGCTGCGGATTCGAAGTTATCGAATTTAAAAACCAAATATTTGCTCATAATTATCCGTGCTCATAGCTTTTGAAGCTCGTAACAAACACACTTGATTTGTGCCATCAGAATGCAGGAAACTTGTTGCGTCCCTAAGGTATTTTTCAACTGGGTGCTCATGCATAATACTGGCACCTCCTAAAACTTCAGACGCAACGCGGCAAGCTTCGAATGCAGTTTCGGAAGCATTAACTTTTGCCAGCAGTCCGTGAACCGGAGCATTTGGGTGCTTATTATCTGCTAGCCACGCTGCCTTCCAGATTTGTAGCCTGGCGGCATCTAATTTCATTGCAATTTGGCTGAGCATAATCGCAATGGGTTGTAATTCTATTATTTTCTTACCTCCCTGTTTGCGTTGTTTAGCATAATCGAAAGCGTATTCATAAGCTGCACGTCCGACACCGAGGGCAGTTGCCGCGGCTTCAGCTTTACTCCCTGGCATGTACCGACTTCTTAACTGTCCGAGCTTTCCACGGCCAATTAGTATATTCTCTTCAGGAATACGGCAGTTTTCCATGTGTATAACGCCGTTCGTCGCTAATCTCTGGCTACTCTTTTCATGAAATTTATCCGCTCTAAATCCGGCAGTGTCGTGAGGAACTAAAAATAAGGCGCCACCGTCAAAAAGATTTTTTGACATGTCCGTGCGAGCAACAATGAAATATAATTTGGCCATTGAGCCGTTGGAAATATAGCGCTTTGTGCCATTTAAAACATATTGATTTCCTTCAAGTACTGCCGAAGTCCTAAGTTCGATATCAGGGTGGTCATAGTACCCTTGATGGTCAGAACCAGCGTTTTGCTCTGTAATTCCAATTGCTGTAGTCGCCTCCGGATCTTTTACAAAAGTCGGAATAAATCTCTCTTGCTGTTCCGGGGTCATTGCTTCACTGAAAAGGTGTGCCATCTTCCAACACTGATCCATGATCACGGCAAATCCCAGGTCTCCTACTGCGAGTTCTTCTCCAACTATACAAAGTGTCAAAATATCGGCCTCGGCTCCACCGTACTTTTTGGGAATTCCGAGGGTCCTAATACCAGCGCTATCAGCTTCTCGAATCCAATCCCACGGTATTCGCTCCTCTGCAGTTGGCAACCGATCTCGTCGCAACACATCAGGTTGAATAAATTTTTCTACGAAGGCTCTGGCTATTTCACGCCATTGTTTTTGACTTTCAGTAAAATCAAAATCCACGCTTTGTCTCCTTTGTACCATTTCAGATTCAAAAATAATTGGGCTGTAGTTCTAGGGTGCACAATACTACCGCCGTCTCGGTCGCAATCGCAGTTTCCGTTCCACTAGGCCTTATATTTCTCATTTCTGCCGATCCCGTGATCATTCGTCGCGGTATGGGCGTATTTATCCTAATAACCGCTTTCCTGTTGATGTCGGACTGGACCTACAAGGGCGTTCGTGGGTATTCATCTAGCGGTATCGTTGGTGCAGTCAGCGGCCTAATTATCGGTGCGTTTGGAGTTCCCTCGGGACCGGTATTCGTGGTCTATTTTCTATCTGCACCGGTTCAGGTGCAGGTTCAACGCGCCAATATCATTATGACTGTATCCGTCACTCTCACAATCATGTTAATTGGGCTGATCATTGAGGGGGCCTACACAGTCGAAACCATTGCCCGCTGCTCGATCATTGCACCGCTCTACTTGATCGCTGCGCAGTTCGGCAAAATGTTGTTCCAAGCGATTCCTACCACCTGGTTTAATAAAGTAGCCTATACCCTGCTTCTCGCCCCTGGAACGACCGCTCTCCTCGCCTAACCTTCTGGTAACTCTGACGATCTACTGCGCAATCCGCACAAGATTTTTTAGTGAAAGAGTAATATTAAATTTCTTGATTCTTATAGGCTTTATCATGATAGCTTGGTCTGATCTGAGCTATTTACGACTGGTGCGATTAATTTTCGCGATTTTGAAATTAAACATTAACAGGGAGAAAGGTTATGAAAATTAATACTGCTTCTATGGCTGTTATTCTGGGAACTGTTTCGGCGACCACCATGTTCGCCGTAACGCCCGCCGCCCAAGCGGCGAGTTTAAACGCCCAGGAAAAAGCCTTGATCGCCGCCGCCAAGAAAGAAGGCGCGGTCACCCTTATCAACCCGTTGTTCAGCGACCGCACCGCCAAGCGCATGGCGAAAGCCTTTATTAAGCGCTATGGCCTGGGTTCAGACTTCAAATTCAACAACCTGCGCAAGGGCACCGGCTCCACCGTGTCCCAGGCGCGCCAGGAATTTAAGGCCGGCAAATTTACCGTCGACGCCGTGTTGGTCAGCGCGCCGGGATTCTTCGCCGCCGCCGCCAAGCGCGGCGCCTTTGTCAAGCTCGATAGCGGCTATTGGAAAGACAGTATCAAACTCATAAAGAGCGCGGGGCAGTACTCCAATTATCCTTATGTTGTAACGCCGCTCGCCTATACTTTTCAACCGGTCTGGAACAGCTCGTGTCCGGGGATGAAGGATTTCAAGGTCACTTCCTATGCCGACGTCGAAAAAGCGATGCTGAAGGGAAAAACCATTTCGTCGGATATCACCAAGAGCTTTACCTACACCAATACGGTGATTTCGCTGCAAAATAACGGCGCCGTCGATTTTAAAAAATTCTGGCCCAATCTCAAAAAAACCGATCCAATCGTTGAATTCCGCACCGAGCCAAAGATGCAAATGCTGATTTCCTGCCAGCGCTCGATTGACATGTGGAACCTCTCCGGGCGAGTCTATCAGAACGTCAAAAAGAAGGCCTCGCTCGCCAAAATTCTGAAAATCGGCAGCTACAAGGAAGGTCAGGTGATGCTCGGCAACCAGCTCGCCGTGTTCAAGGGCGCAAAGCACCCGAACGCCGGCAAACTGCTGGTCGAATTCCTGTTGAGCAAGGAAGGCGCGGATGTGTACGTCGAAGGCGAGGCGATTTATTCCTTCCGCGAAGGCTATACCCCGCCCGACGCGGCAAAGCCTTATCTCCTCGATCTGAGCAAACATAAGCTGCTCGGCATGAAGGACTGGGTCGGCGCACAGAAGCAGTTCAAGTCAGTACGGCTCGAATGGCAAAGAATTTTCCGCTAAAAATTAATAATTGACCGCAATACGGGGCTCCGCAGGTTGCGGGGTCCCATTGCGCGTCAATTATAGTAAAGGCTCGAATAGCCTGCATGGATTCCTCCATAACAACGTCCGATCAAATTAGTAACGGAACCGTCGAACGCGCCCCGACGTACAGCCGTTTCGCGACGCTGATGACTCAGGAGTCAATCACCACCATAATCGTCGGTGTGATCATCGCTGCCGCGGTTATCCTGCCGCTGTTGACGCTCTTCGTCAGCAGTTTCCTAGTGCTTGACGATTTGGGGTTCGATACCGAATGGGGCCTGGAAAATTACCGGGTTATGTTTACCGACCACGTCATTCCAAAGGCTTTCGTCAATACCCTTATCATCAGTTCGGGCTCGACTTTTCTGGCAACCACTCTGGGCGTCTCGCTCGCCTGGATAAATGCCCGCACCAACTGCCCATGGCGCGATTATCTTGAACCGTACAACCTTATTCCTTTCTTCCTGAGCCCCTTTGTCGGCGCCATCGCTTGGCACAATCTGGCTGAGCCTCGGACCGGAATCCTCAATGTTTGGGCGCGGAATTATTTAGGCATAGAAGGCCACCTGTTCAATGTCGACAATATCTATGGCGTGATCTGGGTGACCGGAATTTTCTTTGCCCCCCTGGTCTATCTTTTTGTTGTCGGTTCGTTGCGACGAATGGATCCCTCGCTCGAAGACAGCGCCCGGACCACCGGTGCGGGCCTCATCCGAACCACCCTGACGGTTACCTTGCCGCTGGTGATGCCCGGCATCCTATCCGGCGCAATCATCGTTTTCGTGACCAGCGCCGGAGAGTTCGGCGTGCCCTTCAAGCTCGGCGCGCCCTATGGCTGGGAGACCCTGACCACGCAAATTTTCTCCAAAGCCGTGGGCGATGACGCAAACCATTATCTGGGCGCGGCCATGAGCATGGCGCTTGGCGTCATTACCGTATTCCTGATCTGGATTCAGCAGCGATATATCGCGCCCAGGTCGTTCACCACGGTGACCGGCAAGGGGTTCCGGCCCGGTATCCTCGACCTCGGCCGCTGGAAATGGTTGGCCTTCGGCTACAATATCACGTTTATCTTTGTCGCCGTCGTTCTGCCCATATTCTGCCTCATCGTGGTCAGCCTGCACCCGGTGTGGACGGGGGAAATTCTGCCCGACGACATGTCGTTCAACAACTACCGCAAAACCCTGTTTTTCTGGGAAGAGGACTCGATCAAGTCGGCGACCAACGGCATCGCCAACAGCTTCATCCTTGCCTTTGCCGGCGCCACCATCGCCATGGTCCTGGCGCTGGTGGTCAGCCACATGATTCACCGTTCCAAGGGCGTGGGCTCAAAATTGCTAAACTTCCTCTGCGTCATTCCCATCGGCTTCCCTGGCATCGTGCTGGCCATGGGCGTGCTGGTGACTTACATCCAGACGCCGATCTACGCAACGCTGTGGATCCTGCTTCTCGGCTATATCACGCGGTTTTTTCCCTATGGTCAGCGCAATATATCGGCCGTCATGCTGGCGATCTCCGAGGAACTCGACCAAAGCTCGCGGATGGCGGGGGCAACCTGGTTCACCACCATGCGGCGGATCACGATACCGCTGTTGAAACCCGGGATATTCGCCGGTTGGCTGCTGCTTTTCATTATATTCCTGCGCGAATTGTCGATCTCGATCATTCTCTATTCCACCGGCACCGAGACCCTTTCCGTCGGCGTCTATTACCTGTCGAATTTCGAAAACGAGCCCTTGACCTCGGCGCTGTCGATGGCCCAGACCGTCGTGCTTCTGATTTGTATCTTCATCTTCCGCCGCGTCGCCGGACGTGAAGCATTATCGGTTTAGCGATGGAAAACGAGAGTGCATCGGGCGCCTATTTAGAGGTCCGAAATCTGGTCAAATGGTTTGGCGACGACCGAGCCGTGGACAACATTTCTATCAATCTTGCGAAAGGTAAATTCCTTACCCTGCTGGGTCCGTCCGGATGCGGTAAAACCACCACGCTGATGAGCATCGCCGGCCTGCACACCATTGATGGCGGCCATATCCAGGTCGGCGATGTCGTCTTCACTTCGCCGGCGGACAACATCTTTCTGCCGCCGGAAAAGCGCGATATCGGCATGGTGTTCCAGAGTTACGCGATCTGGCCGCATATGACGGTCGCCCAGAACGTGGCCTACCCGTTGGAGGTCCGTAAAATCCAACGCCCCGAGATCGAGGTCCGCGTCGCCGATGTCCTGGCCCTGGTCGGCCTCGCCGATATGGCCGATAAACTCGCCACCCAGCTCTCCGGCGGCCAGCAGCAGCGCGCGTCCCTGGCCCGCGCCATCGTCTCGCGCCCGCGCCTGTTGCTCTTCGACGAGCCCCTGTCGAACCTCGATCTGAAGCTGCGCGAACAGATGCGCATCGAACTTAAAAGAATTCAGAACGAAGTCGGCATCACCTCGATATATGTCACCCACGATCAGTCAGAGGCGTTGGTCATGAGCGACGAGATTATTGTCATGAGCAAGGGCTCGATCGAGCAAAAGGGCGGCCCCCATGAAATTTACACCCAGCCGGTAAACGAATATGTCAGCAATTTTATCGGCGTCGCCAATCTTCTCCAGGGCCGCATTGTCAAGGCTGTCGAGGGCGGGCGCGGCGAAGTGGAGATCAGCGAAAACAGATCATCGATCCGGCTTGGTTGTTCCTTGGGCGAGGGCATAGAAGAGGGTGATGACGTTATTCTCTCGATCCGGCCTGAAAACGTGCGGGCAAGCCACGAAGAGATAAACGGAGCAAGCATCGAGGGGGAAGTGATCCAGGTCATCTTTCTCGGCAATTGCGTTGATTGCCGCGTACAATGGGGCGAATTCGAGTGGAAAATATTGTCTCATCCCCGGGCCGATCTCAGCGAAGGCGATAAGGTTTACCTGACTTTCGACGCCGAACATGCCGTGGCGGTGAAGCCATGAGGGAATTGGGCAACGGCACGGTCGAAATCACCAATCTGTTTAAGAATTTCGGCGAAGAGAAGGCGGTAAACGACGTCAGCCTGACGGTGGCGGAAGGCGAGTTCGTGACCTTGCTGGGGCCGTCGGGCTGCGGCAAGACGACGACGCTGCGCTGTATTGCGGGCCTGGAGCGGCTGACCGGGGGCGAAATCAGCATCGGCGGAAAAATCGTCGCCTCGACCGATCTCGGTATCTATCTCGATCCCGAAGACCGCAACATCGGCATGGTTTTCCAAAGCTACGCGGTTTGGCCGCATATGACCGTGTTTGACAATGTCGCCTACGGATTGCGGGTGCGGCGGACATCGGCGTCCGACATTAAGATCAAGACCAATCGGGTGCTTGAACTGGTGGGCCTGGCCCCCCTCGCCGATCGCTACGCGACCAAGCTTTCCGGCGGCCAACGCCAGCGCGTGGCGCTCGCCCGCGCCATTGTCTACGAACCAAATGTGGTGCTGTTCGATGAGCCGCTATCGAACCTGGACGCCAAACTGCGCGAGCAAATGCGGATTGAAATCGTCCGCCTTCAGCGCGAAGTCGGAATAACCTCGGTATTCGTCACCCACGATCAATCCGAAGCCCTGGTGATGAGTGACCGGGTGGTGGTGATGGACCAGGGCGTTATCCAGCAAATCGGCGACCCCAAATCAATTTATGCAAATCCGGCCAACGTTTTCGTGGCCGGTTTCATCGGCGTCGCGAACCTCATGGAGGGCAAGCTTCTTGGCCGCAGCGGCGCCTTGTGCGATATGGAAATCCCCCTTGGCGATGACCGTGAACCGCTACGCGTCCGGGCCGTGGGCGGCGACGGCGCCACCACCGGACAGGCGCTTCATCTTTGTTTACGGCCCGAAGACATTCTGCTCAGCCCGCAACCGCCGAATGGCCCAGGGGCAGGGGACGACGATGGCGATGGCGGCGGCAATAATTTCGAAGGCACGATCATCGACACGGTTTACCTAGGCAACTTCCTTCAATGCCATGTCCAGGTCGGGCGTTACGAATTCAATGTCCAGATCGATCATTTCGAACAGCTCGCCCCAGGACAGCCGGTTTACCTGACCTTTCGCCCCGAACACGGCCTGTGCCTGACCGAGTAGACGTTTGCACGGCGGCGAACTAAATTTAAGAGACGGCCAAAGGCGCCAGGGCGTCGATATCGGTGACGACGTCGATGATTACGGGAAGGTCCATCTTCAACGCTTTTTCCAGAGCCCCTTTGATCTCGCCGGGGTCTTCTACTCTGATGCCGACGGCGCCCATTTCTTCCGCGATTTTGGCAAAGTTGACCTTGGTGAAGTGCCACAATTCGTGCGCCTGTTCGGTCTGCTCGCCGCCATAGGCGCGGTCGAACCCGCGCTTGGATTGGTTGCCAGCGCTGTTATTGTTGACCACGGTCACGGAATTGATCTTCCAGCGCACGGCCAATTCAATTTCGGCGATATGGTACCAGAACCCGGCGTCCCCGGTGAAGCAGATGACGGGGCGATCGGGAAGAGCGCATTTTGCGCCCAGGCTCGCCGGGAAGGCCCAGCCGAGATGGCCCGCGCTTCGAATATAATTTTGCTTGGTCGAGGTGAGGTCGAACATGCCGCCCATCCACATCCCCGCGTGACCTGTATCGACGACCACTAAGGCATCGCCGGGTAAGTGATCGGTGAGTTCTCTGCACAGACGTTCGGGCCGGATGGGAACCGCGTCCGAATGCATCAGCTCAAAATACTTGGCCCGCCACTCTTCTTGAAGTTCCTTGATCCGCGCGACCCACGACGACCGCGCGCCAGCGGTTGCGTCGTCCACCATCTCACCCATGCGCCCCAAGGTAACCTTGGCGTCGCCCTGAACGGCGCAGAGCAGCGGATAATTGCGGCCGATGGATTCAGGTTCAATATCGATTTGTATCGCCGGCGTGCCGATTTTGGGAACGGCCCAGAAATGGGTCGTCATGCCGCCGGTTTCGGTGCCGATGAAGCAGACCAGGTCAGCTTCGTTTACCGCCCGGTTGGCGGCCTCGCGGGAATAGCTGCCGACGACGCCGGCGGAAAGCGGATGGGTGCCGGGGAACACGTCTTTTCCATTGAGCGACGTTGCCACTGGGATGGCCAGGCGTTCGGCGAGATTAAGAAGTTCCGCGCCGGCGCCGGAGGCCCGGGCGCCGCCACCGGCGACGATAATCGGACGTTCGGCTTGCTGCAGGAGATCGACTGCCTTTTGAACAGGGGAATCCTCCGGTGCGGGGCGGAACGGCGGGACGCTGGCGAACAGCTCTTCGGTCAGTGCCTCGGCTTCGCATTCTTCGAGATCGACCTGGCCCTCGTTGCCGCGAAACTGAAGATGGACGGGACCCGGGCAGCCGGAGACAGCGGTGCGAAAGGCTTGGCGGACCATGTCGGGAATACGTTCGGCCACATCCACGGTCACGTTCATCTTTGTCACCGGCTCGAAGGCCGGGATATCATCAACCTCCTGATAGACCTTGCGAAATTTGGTGTGCGGGTCGCGCCCGCCTGTCAGGGCGATAACCGGCGAATGAGCCAGGTGAGCATCACGCAATCCCGCTGCGACGTTTAACGCGCCGATGACTTGCGCCATGCAAACCCCGGGCCGGCCCGAGGCGCGGGCATAACCGTCGGCCATATAGACGGCTGATTTTTCCGAATGAACGAGCAGACGTTTGATGTTCGTCCGTTTTTCAATCTCGACCAGGGTCCTTCTCAGGACCGCCGGCACCAGGAATATATGCGTGACGCCGTAGGACTTCAGCATGTCCGCAAGGACAATTGCGCCCGTTGCCTTTGCCATAAAACTATTCTCCGTCGTTGATTGTTTGAATGCGGGATTATTTGAGTGCAGGGTTATTTGATGGCCAGCGGATTGGTCGGCGATCCGACGGCGCCGGTAATGGGGATGGCGGGCGCCACGAACATGAACTCATTGACCCCGTCCTCGGCGCAATCGTCGGCCAACTCGCCGACGGAGAAAATTTCTCCCATGGTGATGCCCATGATCGGAATGGTGATCCAGTGCCAGGGCTGGTTGATACCATCCTCGGACTCGTTGGGGCGGACTTCGCAGCCCCAGGTGTCGCTGGCGATGGCGGCAATCTCGTTTTGCTTGATCCATTCCAGGGTTTCGAAGGCAAACCCGGGCGCATCGCCGCCCGGATATCCGTCCCAGCTTCCCGCCTTGACACAGGCTTCCATTTGACCGGTGCGGACAATGACATAGTCGCCGCGGCGGACTTCGATATTGTGGGCCTTTGCGGCTGCGTCCAAGTCTTCACAGGTAATGCCGTATCCGTCGTCCAGGCGCTCAAAGCCCTTGACGCGGGGGATATCCAACAAGACGCCGCGGCCGACCATCTTGTTCTTGGTTTTTTCAATACCGCATTTCTGTGCCCCGGCGGAGGTGACTTCGCGGATATCGTAGCCGTTCCACATATAGTCTTCATAGAACACATGGCCGAGGCCATCCCACTGGGTGCCGCATTGGAGCGGCATGACGACCATGTCGTCGGCTGCGCGAATGCCCCGGTGATCCAGGACCCCTGAATAGGCGTCGGTGCCGGTTCTCAGCATGGTGTGGATGGGGTTGGTCCGGCCCATGGACGGGTACTTTGACTTGGCGCCTTGGGGACCGGTGGAATCGAAGTTCAAGGCGAGTGAGATGACTTTGCCTTTTTTAATCAATTGCGCGGCGGCGATGATGTCTCCGGGTTGGGTGAAATTCAGGGTGCCAATTTCATCATCGGGACCCCATTTTCCCCAGTTTTTATATTTCTCGGCGGCGTCGGTCAGGTCTTGCCGGGTAATTTTTTGTGACCTCATTTTGGAT
>JAYGEH010000513.1:0-6202 GCA_046582475.1 Rhodospirillales bacterium | reverse complement strand
GAACGCGTTCAGCGCTTTCGATATGCGGCGCCTGCCGATCTGGGAAATCGCCGCCCGCATCTCACTGGCAATGCTGGTGCTCTATACGACGTCGCTGGTGCACTGGTCGGCCAGCCTGGCGGCGCTGGTACTACTCGTTTGGCATCACACGCGGTTTCGTGAAGCATCATCGAGACCGTCGTCCGTCAAGAATCCGTAAGTTGCTGATGTCTTGATCCGATTGGCGGCGATGAAGCAATCGATTTTGCAAAAAACGGAGTGATGGCCTATATTTCCTTGCGATTTGGGAATCCAGATCTGGCATTTCATCCCGGGCGTCGGCCTTATGGTTTGGCCTAGGGCACCCCTTGCCAACCTGAGCATTCCGACCGAAGCAGTACCCGCGCGGGCTTGGCGCCGGCCAAGCAGGCCGGATCCTTTAGAAAGGGAGAGACCATCATGCTGGACTATAAAGCAATCATACCGCCAGGCGATCAGGTGAAAGAATTGGCGGCCGCCCCGGTCGGGATAACCCTCAAGCGCGCAGGCGTCTTTCTGGGGGCCGAGGTCCGGGGTGTCGACCTCACCCAGCCCATCAGCACTGAAATTGCCGCCTATTTGACCCAGGCGCATGCAGAGCACGGCGTTCTCGTGTTCCCGGATCAAACGATCAGCAGCGAGGATCTGATGCGGTTCGGCCGCTGTTTCGGCGAACTATCGGTTCACCCCTTTTCAACCAGTACCCAAAAAACCCCTGAATTGGTCATTTATGACAATCACAAGGACAATCCTCCGACAACAACGGATATTTGGCATACGGATGAAACGTTTCGGGAATGTCCACCCATGGGGACCATCCTTTGCTCAAAGATCATCCCTGATCTGGGCGGCGATACCAACTTTGCCTGCATGAGCGCGATCTATGAAAGCCTGTCGGACCGCATGCAACGGTTCCTCTCCGATCTCGAGGCTGTACACGATTTCGTCCCCCACAAACTTGTCTTTGAGGAAACGAAAGAAGGCATCGCCAAATTGCGGCACTATGAGGATCTGTTTCCAAAGGTCACCCACCCCGTCGTCCGCATACACCCGGTGACCGGCAGGAAGGCCATTTTTGTAAGCCCTCAGTTTACGCTCTATATCAAAGGCATGGATGGAACCGAAAGTAAGCAGCTTTTGGAATCGGTCTATCGCCGCACTTTGATTCACGAATTTCACTACCGGCAACGGTGGCAACCCAACATGGTTGTCTTCTGGGACAACCGCTCCGTCCAGCATTCCGCGCTACATGATTATTATCCCCAACGCCGCAAGCTCGATCGGATCACGATTGCTGGCGACAGGCCCTTTGGTGATCCGCCAGCCGACGCCAAGGACATTCGGACCTACGTAATGCCACCCACCGCCGCATTCAAGAACGGCCGACCAAAACGCCATTTCGAGCAATAACCCGCCCCGCAGAACCAGCCGAACTGCATGCCGAGGTAATCGAGCTT
Source organism: Rhodospirillales bacterium (assembly GCA_046582475.1). GTDB lineage: Bacteria > Pseudomonadota > Alphaproteobacteria > Rhodospirillales > UBA2165. The sequence goes on along the minus strand of JAYGEH010000513.1, from coordinate 4,727 downwards.
GCCAGCGGAAAAACCTTCGCGCAGCCAATCGACGCTGTTCAGGGTGCACGCCCAAGGCTTCTCGGCGAAGCAGTTCCAATGACGCTCCACCATCGCCCGATCAAAATAGGCGTTGTGCGCGATCACGAGACCTGCATCCGCCACGATATTGGCAACGATATTTTCGTCGATGGATTTGCCAGCGACAATGCTTCATGGGTCGCGTCTTCGTCCTGCCCCGTCAGGCGCGAATATCCAGCGACATCGGCATAAAAGATGGCCGCCAGCTTGCGTTGGATTGGTTGATCGCCCATTTGCCTCCCCGAAGGCGGTTTATTGTGCGACATTTTAGAGCAAGTTGCGCCGGTGGCAATCTGTAAGGCAATTAGTTAACGATGTCGGCTTAGGGCCAAAAGCAGTAGTTCAGCGTATTTGGCCTGGACGTCCGCTTTCGGAGGCAAAACGGACATCATTTTTCCGCCGCTGGATGTCCGGTTCTAACCCAATTGCGGACATTAGTATTTCGGCAGGCCAGCCTTGTGCAAGCCATCAATCAGATGTTCCGGGCAGTCTTTGTCGGTAGTTGGAAAGTCATTACGAAACAATGTCCAATTTGCCCGCGTGTGGTGTTCTCTAAATTGGGCAATGACGGCCTCCGCTTCCGACAATCTACTGAGAGGGGGGGCCGGTGGATCGACTGAACGGAGTAGCGCTGGGGGGCTGGGCGATTTGGTCTTGATCGACAGAACTGCCGTGGAATGTTAGCGTTTTTGCCGCTTTGTGGGTTTGGGGAGTAAGGGAAGTGGCTGCAACCCGTTCGACACTTGAAATCTCAATCGTCGGCGCTGGCCTGGGTGGCCTCACGGCGGCCATCGCGCTCCGCCGGCAGGGTTTCCAGGTCACCGTGTTCGAGCAGACCGCAGAACTCAGCGAAATCGGCGCCGGCATCCAGCTTGGCCCCAACGCCATAAAGGTTTTGCGGGCATTGGACTTGGAAGACGACGTGGCCAAAATCGGCTTCGAGCCCAACCGGCACATCATGCGCAGCTGGAAGGGCGGGCGAACCCTATACGCGACGCCCATGAAAAGCGTGTTCGAGCGGAAGTTCGGCGCACGGTACTATCTGGCGCACCGGGCCGATTTGCACGCCATCCTCAGCCGGGCGCTGCCCGATAATTGCATTCAGCTCGGCGCTGCCTGCCAAGGGGTGCGCTCGGTTGATGAGCGGGCGGTGTTGACCCTTGCCGATGGCCGCGAGATCGAGAGCGACGTGATAATCGGCGCCGATGGCATCCATTCCGCCGTCCGCAACAGCCTGTTTGGTCCTGATGCGCCTCGGTTTACCGGCAACATCTGCTGGCGCGGTACGGTGCCCATCGAGGCGCTGCCGGCAGGCATGATTGAGCCGAGCACGACGGTCTGGCTGGGTCCGCGCGGCCACGTGGTGCACTACCTCGTCCGCGGCGGCAAATTGGTGAATTTCGTGGCTTCGTTGCAGGCCGATGACTGGCGCGAGGAATCCTGGACTCTCGAAGGCGATCCGGACGAACTTTTACACGCCTATGACGGTTGGGACCCGCGCCTGACAGAGCTCCTGGCCAAGACGGAGAAATGTTACAAATGGGCGCTTTACGACCGCGACCCGCTGCCCAGATGGAGCGTCGGGCAGGTGACGCTACTGGGCGATGCGGCGCATCCCATGCTGCCCTACCTGGCGCAGGGGGCGTGCATGGCCTTCGAAGACGGTTATATCCTGGCGTCCCTGCTGGCCGGCTCCGACGCTTCGGTGGCGGAAATTCTGCAGCAATATGAAACCTTGCGCCTGCCCCGTACCGCGCGAGTCCAGTTGACCGCGCGCGCACGCGCCGACATCAACCACCTGGCCTCGCCCTGGGCGCGGTTTCGGCGCAATTTCGGCTATGCCCTCCGCAAGCTGCTCAAGCCCGGGCAGACCGGATACCAGATCGAATGGGTGTATGGATATGATGCCACTTCCGAAACACACCAAGGGCCGTGAATAATATATGAGGAGATAGGAGGGCTTATTCCGCCGCCGAATTTTCCTAAAGCTCTCTGGTCTGCTTAGGGTCATAAGCAGTCGTTCAGCGTATATACCCTGAGCGTCCGCTTTCGGGTGTATTCTGTTGTAAAACTCCGTCCACGAGATTTTAACGCAACATTGAATCGTCGCGACACTCCCCTACGAAAGTTTGAGTAAACACAGCCGTATTTTCGATTCGATTGTTGCGTTTCGGCGCCCGCGAAATAGTTTTACAACAGAATACGCCCGAAAGCGGTCATTCCGGCAAAATCGCTGAACGGCGGCTTTTGACCCAAAGGCGAAGGCGCCAGAGGCCGTATCTTTCAGGTCACGCGGGACGGCGACGTGGTTTGGGAATACGTGAATCCCTATTATTCCATGAGCGGTGTCGGTGCCGTGTGGAACGCGGTGCAGAAGGCGAGGTTTTACACCCGAGACCAAATTCCTGCGCTAGACTAGACCGAACATAGAGAAATACGGAGAAGCGACATGGCATCACTAACCCAGCTCAAACCCTTCAACTTCGAAAAATGGATTGCCGAGAACGAACAGTTTCTCAAGCCGCCGGTGAACAACAAACAACTGTTCGATGTGGAAACGCAGATGACGGTGATGATCATCGGTGGGCCCAACAAGCGCGTCGATTTTCATGACGACCCGGTCGAAGAATACTTTCACCAGATGCGGGGCGATATGGTCTTAAAGATAGCCGACCGCGGCAAAATATTCAATGTTCCCATCAAAGAAGGGGAAGTCTTCATTATTCCCGCCCATTGCCGGCATTCGCCGCAGCGCCCCGAAGCGGGCTCTATGGGGTTTGTGGTCGAGGGCACGCGCAAGGAAGAAGACATTGATGCGTTTGAATGGTTCTGCATGGAATGCGGAGACCTTGTTCACCGCGTCGAGGTTAAGGTGACTAATATCGTCAAGGACCTGCCGCCGCTTTTCGATGCCTTCTATGAAGATGAGAAAGCCCGGGTCTGCAGCAGCTGCGGCGCGACGCATCCTGGCAAAGAACCGCCGGCGGATTGGTTGGGCTACCAACGGATGGATGGTGACCGCAGCTCACGCCGGAGCGCCTGAAGCGCGTTCGCAACGCCCGAAAGCAAATTTCAAGTGGCAGGCTGAAATGGTCGGGGGCGTGCCGCTCCACATAACGGCACGGCATGCTTTTAGCCCGCCACGCCGCGTCGTCGTTGGCCTGGCATTTGAACGCTGAGGTCTCGTTGCCGCGGTCCCGGTCTTGCCGATCCAATAAGCATTGCAATAATTGCTTCATGATCCGGCTAAACTGAGACGAGTTCGCATTCGTCTGACAGCACCGCGCGGACGTTGTCGAAATTTATTGGTGTAGCTACAATCGAATTCCTGAATGAACGGGGGTTATTCTAGGTGAATGACGGTAAACGGAGCGCGCCAAACACCAAGACGGTCGATCAGGCCCTCGTCGGCGAGGTTTGGCCGGCAGCAGTGCCGGCCGAGGATCCGGTCCTTTACGGCCAAGCCCGGCTGGAGCCCGAAGGCGCCTTTCAGGTGCGCAGTTACCAGACATTCAAGCTGGTCTATACGGCCGGCCGCTTTGGTCTGGACGATAATGGAGCCATGCGGGTGGTATTCCGTTTCTTCGGCGATTGGGGCGGTTTGCAGACGGGCGATCCGAAAGCGCCAAACTATGTAACCGCGGTTACCAGCCTCGGTACTAAGCCGCAGCTGGAATTTCAGCGGATCGGTCATTCGCGGCCCTGGATGAAATGTCTGACGGCGCGCATCGCCGGCGGTTTTCTTTCCGAAGGCGATACCATCTCCATCACCTTCGGCGACATCTCCGGCGGCTCGCCCGGCTTCAAGATGCAGACCTTTGTGGAGAGCGGTTTCGAATTCAAGGTGTTGGTCGATGCCTACGCGGTCGGCCATTTCGTGCCAATCCTGGACAAGCCGGTGATATCCATCGTGCCCGGCCCGCCATCGGTGTGGCGCGCCGTACTACCGAGTTTGCGCCGCCCAGGCGAAACGTTCCAATTGGGCATCAAGGCCGAAGACCAATGGGGCAATCCGTCCGACCTCGCCGAGACCAGATTAAGGTTTGCCGGCAATCTGCCGGTGAGGGGTTTGCCTGAATTCAGGGATTTCACCAAGGGCCAAAAGTCATTGGTCTTTAAAAAACTGAGCACTAATGAGGAAGGCATTCTACGTATTTCGGTATTCGACGATGTATCGAGTGCTCTCCTTTGCGAGGCCGGACCGCTGTTGATCGAAGATAGCCAATTTGGCGGCTATTGGGGCGATCTGCATGGGCAAAGCGGCGAAACCATCGGCATCAACAATTCCCGAGAATATTTCGATTTTGCCCGCAACCTGGCTTTCCTTGACGTGAGCAGCCACCAGGCCAACGATTTCCAGGTCAACAATGCCTTTTGGGATTTTATCAACGAATTGACAGCGGCCTATCAAGAAGACGGGCGGTTCGTTACCTTTCCCGGCTACGAATGGTCCGTCAATACTTCGGTGGGCGGCGACCGCAATGTTTTTTCCGGAACGAGGGACGGCAAATCCGCCGCTCGTCCCACGCCTTGCTGCCCGACCGCACCGATATGGACACCGACGCCAACGATGCCGGTAAGTTGTTCGAAGCGCTTCAGGACGAAGATTGCCGGGTCTTCGCCCATGTGGGTGGCCGCTATGCGGATATTCATTTTGCCCACGATGC
>JAYGEH010000493.1:0-15831 GCA_046582475.1 Rhodospirillales bacterium | reverse complement strand
GAACGTGTAAAATGAGCGGCTGCGTAAACTGTTTCAGGCCATTTATTGGGCAAGATTTTTCTCTTGCGTCCGTCCTCAATTGCTTTGCCAATTAGATCGACGAAACGAATGCGCTGTTTCTTTGATGGACCGTTGGTATAGACAATGCCTGACCAGTAGCTCAAATTTCGTTTGAGTTTCCCGACGATACTCTCTTCCCCTGTCTACCCGTAGATTACGATGATGGTTTAATATTTCCATTGCAAGGTGAGACCTATGCTGCTTCCCCTGAAATATCACTTGCCAAAAACATGGGAGCCAAAATAAAAATCCACTACGGTGTGATATTACCGTGGAAAAACAATGTCCGTCCTTTCGAAATCTTCAGCAAAGACATTGGCGTTCAACGGAAACGTTTTATGAAAGGTTGCCTTGAAGAGCGAATTTGGAAGGACATAGGCAATAGCCTCTACGGTAAAATTGCCCAAGGTCTAAAAGACAAAAGAGTATTCGATACACATAGTAAACAGTCTGAGCTCTTACCTCGTTCGGAAGTTAGAAATGAATTCTTCGCGGCTTACACAACCTCGCTTGTTCGAACGGTATTAGGAGTAATTCTCCACAACATTCCGAAAAAATATACGGTCACAAACGCTACTACTGATGGTTTTGTGACAAACGCCAAGCTGGAGCAATTGTCGCTGACTGGTCCCTTATGTAAGTTGTTTTCTTCGCTAAGGAAACGTATAAGCGGAGACCCTGAAATTCTTGAACTAAAACACTTTGTCTTGCAAGTGATGTGTTGGAAGACCAGGGGGCAGGCTACTGGGGATGTTTCCGGTGGTCAGTCTAAACCCCTTCTGGCTAAAGCCGGTATCAAACCTACCTATGAATTCAACAAGGATAGGGAGATCGATTGGAGCGACATTGCGGATGATGACTGGGGCAACATTCCCGACGAACCGTTGGTTATTCCTCGTGACGAGGTCTCAAACCATTGGATCGTTGATCTCTTTGTCAATCGCGAACCTGATCAAAAACATTCTAGCTGGTCACTCACTTCATTACGTGATCTCGTCCTAAATAATGGTGACCTAATACCTTTAGACCGTGAACAACGTCTAAATATGGAGTATGACTGGAAACGGGAATTGGTTGCTCCAACGATGAGTAAAACCCACTTTTCATCGCATCCCAATCATTTAACTGCTTTCAGCAAGCCTTGGAAGAACTTGGCCGAGTTTCAAACTGTCCGCACCATGTTTGATCAATGGCGACAAAATGAACAAGGCGTCCTCAAAACCCTTGAAGATTGGCAACGTTGGGAAACGTACAAGTCTAGCGGAGCCACGTCAGCCAAAGGTCTAAATCGGAGCAAAGGTGGTCAAGTAGTCCAAGCCAAGCGGCTAATTATGCAAGCTCACACCATGAAAGCCTGGGGATTGCCTGGTGGTGATTACAAGGCTTTTGCTGGCCACCTAAGCGACCACGGATACGATACAAAAGAAAATGATTTTAAAAACGCGAGAAAGCGAAAAGGTAAATTGTTGGAACGCGAATTTTCTGCTGATAAAGAAATTCTGAAACTGGCAAAGGTAGTATTTCAGTTTCACCCGTCGTTCGACTGGGCCAAACTTTTCAAAGCCGATCTCGTTTCGACAATCAATATCGAAATAGATTGACCAAGGACTTGCTACTGGAACCAAACGGCCAATGCCGCATCATTTCAATTTCAGCACCACGTCCTCCGCTCGTAGATGCGTATAACGGAATAGCATGCGGTAATCCCGGTGTCCGCTGATCAATGCAACTTCTGGCACAGACAACCCCATTTCAAAAAAGCGGCTGATGGCTTCATGGCGTAGATCGTGAAAGCGTAAACCCTTGATGCCAATTCGACGTTTCAATCGCTCCCAGGCCAGCCTGAATGCATTAGCGGAGGGAGGGAAGATACGGTCATTGTCCGACATGGATGATCCCAACACAGAACAAGCTGTTTCCGTCAGTGGGATGGTACGTGGGTGGCCATTCTTGGTGATAGGAATGTGCAGCGTCCTTGCTTCCAGGTCTACATCTTGACTTTGGATGTTGAGCAACTCACCCCTACGCATTCCTGTTTCAATGGCCAGTATGATAATCGGTTTCAGCCACCAAACACGGCTTTTGCCACACCCCTCCATGAGCCGATCCAGTTCGCCTTCCTGTAGTCTCCGGTTCCTGGCGTTGCTCAATGGTGGTTTGGTAATCGCAACCACCGGGTTTTGTGAAAGCGGATATCCCCATTCCTTGATGGCCACTGCAAATGCATGTTGGAGAATATCCAGTTCGCGATGGACAGTGGATGGCTTGACTTGGATCAGGCGTTCATCCCGGTACTCACGGATTATGTGCGGCGTTGCGTGTTTCAATGAATAGCGAGATAGCTTGTGACGTAAAAACACCCGAACTACATAACCTTCCTGATCCTTGCCTCGCTTTGTGGGCAAGACTTCATCTCTGTAGCGGACTAGCATTTCAGCAATCGTGATATTGATTGAGTTCGCAACATTGAGGACCAATCCCTTACGATCGATCTCCGCCTCGATTTGTCGCGCCCAAGCATCTGCTAGGGGTTTGCGTTTGAAGGTTCTAGATAATGCCGGGCTTCCTGCAGGGCGTATTTGTACCTGCCAAGCTTTCCCGCGTTTCCGTATGGTAGCCATAAAAGTTCTCCGTCACTGTGACACAACTGTGACAGATCGCTTTTTTGTGGAATGGGCCTACCAGCCAGGTATCCGCAGGTAATTGAAATTACGTACGAATAAGTGGTGGGCGATGACGGGCTCGAACCGCCGACATCCACGGTGTAAACGTGGCGCTCTCCCAACTGAGCTAATCGCCCGAAATTTTAATGTGCCGCCGATGGTGCTGCAAGCGTGGCCCAAAAGCAAGAACGCCGGCCACGTTGCCGTGGCCGGCGATACCCTCAACGCTAAATTGATTTAGTGATTGACGGCGTCCTTCAGGCCTTTACCGGCCTTGAATTTGGGCTGCTTGGACGCGGGAATTTGAATGGATTCACCCGTGCGCGGATTGCGGCCCGTGGTCGCCTTGCGATTGGCCACGGAGAATGTGCCGAAACCAACGACCCTAACTTCACCACCCGATTGCAACTCGTTGGTAATTGCCCCGAATACGCCTTCAACAGCCTTGGCTGCATCGGCTTTCGACATACCGGCTCCGTCCGCAACCGAAGAAACTAGATCGTTCTTGTTCACGTTAAGGCCCCCTTTTCTGAGAGTGATGGGAAAAAAACAAAAGAGAATTTAAGGACACCCTGCGCCTTAAAACCGCCGCCAGTTTACGGCGCTCCCGACAAATGCGTCAATCGAAGACGCCGTTTTATCCACAATTTTCTCGATATTTCGCTGATTCCGGCGGATTTGGCGATTATTCTGCCTAAATTGACTGGCCCCGCAGCGGCTTCTTTGCCGCGCGGGGCCTTGTTTTCGCGAATCAATATTTCGTGCAACAGGCGGTGTTCAGTGCTTCACGACGCCGCCCAGGTCTTCGTCGTCGTCCGTCTGGGCGGCCGGCACGGCATCTTCCTCGTCGCTCTCATCCCAATCGATGGGCACCAAAGTACCGGCAAGGGCATGCTCCAATACTTCCTCGACACTTATCACGGCAATGATGTGAAGCGCCTTTTTGACGTTGTCCGGAATCTCGGCGAGATCTTTTTCATTGTCCTTCGGCACGAGCACGGTCTTGATGCCGCCGCGCATGGCGGCCAACAATTTTTCCTTGAGCCCGCCGATGGGTAGCACGCGCCCGCGCAGGGTAATCTCGCCGGTCATGGCAACATCCTTACGCACCGCAATTCCGGTCAGGACCGATACGATTGCGGTGACCATGGCGACGCCGGCGGACGGCCCATCCTTGGGCGTCGCGCCTTCGGGCACATGGACGTGAATATCTTTCTTTTCGAACACGGTCGGTTTGAAGCCGAAAACGGCCGAGCGCGATTGCACGAAGGAGCGCGCCGCCTGGATCGATTCCTGCATCACATCGCCAAGCTTGCCGGTGATCGTCATCTTGCCCTTGCCCGGCATCATGACCGCCTCGATGGTCAGAATCTCGCCGCCAACCTCGGTCCATGCGAGCCCGTTGGTGACGCCGACGATATCCTCGTCTTCAAGCTCGCCATAACGGAATTTCTGCACACCTGCATATTTTTCGAGATTGCGCTTGGTTACGGCGATTTTCTCGGAACCATCCATCAGGATTTCCTTGGTCGCCTTGCGCGTGAGATTGGCAATTTCGCGCTCCAAATTTCGCACGCCGGCTTCTCTGGTATAGTAACGAATGAGATCGCGGAGGGCGGCTTTCGAAATGCTCCATTCGCCGTCTTTAAGGCCATGGGCTTCCACCTGCTTGTCCATCAGATGGCGCCGCGCGATCTCGACTTTTTCGTCTTCGGTATAGCCGGGGATGCGGATTATTTCCATGCGATCCATCAACGGCTGCGGAATCCGCAACGAATTGGCGGTGGTCAGGAACATCACGTCCGACAGATCATAATCGACTTCCAGATAGTGATCCTGGAACGAATTGTTCTGTTCGGGATCGAGAACCTCCAACAGCGCCGAGGAAGGATCACCGCGCCAATCCGCGCCCATCTTGTCGATCTCATCCAAAAGGAACAATGGGTTCGAGGTTTTGGCCTTCTTCATGCCCTGGACGATCTTACCCGGCATGGATCCGATATAAGTGCGCCGGTGGCCGCGAATTTCGGCTTCATCACGAACGCCGCCCAAGGACATGCGCACAAAATTTCGTCCCGTCGCCTTGGCGATCGATTTGCCGAGTGACGTTTTGCCGACGCCTGGCGGTCCCACCAGGCAGAGGATCGGACCTTTTAATTTTTTGGTGCGCTGCTGCACGGCCAGGTATTCGAGAATCCGTTCCTTGACCTTTTCCAGCCCATAGTGATCGGATTCGAGAACCTTTTCGGCGGCGCGGATATCCTTATTGGTACGGCCGCGCTTTTTCCACGGGATGTTGAGCATCCAGTCCAGATAGTTGCGGACCACCGTGGCCTCGGCCGACATGGGGCTCATATTCTTGAGTTTTTTCAGCTCGGAGATGGCCTTCTCATGGGCTTCCTTGGAAAGCTTGGTTTTGGCGATCATTTCCTCAAGCTCGGCATTTTCATCCTTGCCCTCATCGGCATCGCCCAGCTCTTTTTGAATCGCCTTCAATTGCTCGTTCAAATAATATTCGCGCTGGGTCTTTTCCATCTGGCGTTTGACCCGGCTGCGAATCTTCTTCTCCACTTGGAGGACGCCGATCTCGCTTTCCATGAACGAAATAATGCGTTCCATGCGCTGGGCAACGGTATCGATTTCCAGCAATTCCTGCTTTTCGGATATCTTCAGTGCCAGATGCGAGGCCACGGTATCGGCCAGCTTCGAGACATCCTCGATCTGGTTGACCGAAACCAAGGCTTCGGGCGGGATTTTCTTGTTCAGCTTGATGTATTGTTCGAACTGGGAGACGACCGAACGGGACAAGGCTTCGAGATCGCCCTCGTCGGGCATGCGCTCGGGCAGAATATCGGCATAGACTTCGAAGAATTTCTCATTGTCGCGAAAGCGGATGACGCGGGCGCGCTGGCCGCCCTCGACCAAAACCTTGACTGTGCCGTCCGGCAATTTCAGCAATTGCAGAACGGTGGAAACGGTGCCGACGGTATAGATTTCGTCCTGGGCAGGATCGTCATCGGAGGCATTTTTCTGGGCGATCAGCAGAATCTGCTTGTCGTCCTGCATGACGTCTTCGAGGGCCTGAACCGATTTTTCGCGCCCAACGAAGAGCGGCACGATCATATGCGGAAAGACAACAATGTCGCGCAACGGAAGAACGGGGTAGACGTGGCCAGCGGAACTATCCAACTTTTTTACTCCTAATCTTGGGCCCCTCGCGGGCCGACACCCATTACGGTCTGATCATCGTATTTATTTTGCCACCAGAGCCGTCGTTACAAGTTGTGCGTTTTCATCCAAAAATCAAGCGAACCGGACTTAAGCGCTGGAATCCAGATCGTCGCGCCGTTCCGAATAGATATAGAGAGGCTGCGCGCGGTCCCGCGCAACCTCGCGGTTGATCACCACTTCTTCAACGCTGTTCATGTCCGGCAACTCGAACATGGTTTCCAAAAGAATGTCTTCCATGATCGAACGCAATCCGCGCGCGCCGGTTTTGCGATCGACCGCCTTCTCGGCGATCGCGCCCAAGGCATTTTCGCGGAACGTGAGGGTTACGTCTTCCATCTCGAACAGGCGCTGGTACTGCTTGACCAACGCATTTTTCGGTTCCGTCAGGATTTTCACCAGCGCCTCTTCATCCAGATCGTCGAGCGTGGCGATCACCGGAAGGCGGCCGACAAATTCCGGAATCAATCCGAACTTCAAGAGATCCTCCGGCTCAACATCGCGCAATATTTCCCCGGTCAGTCGCTCTTCCGGGCCATGCACGTCGGCGCCAAAGCCGATCGACGAGCCGCGCCCACGCGCCGAAATGATCTTTTGCAATCCGGAAAACGCGCCGCCGCAGACAAACAGGATATTGGTCGTATCGACCTGCAGGAACTCCTGCTGCGGATGTTTGCGCCCGCCCTGGGGCGGGACGCTGGCCACCGTACCTTCCATGATTTTAAGGAGCGCCTGCTGCACGCCTTCGCCGGAAACGTCGCGGGTGATCGACGGATTGTCCGATTTGCGCGATATCTTGTCCACTTCGTCGATATATACGATGCCGCGCTGCGCCCGCTCCACATTGTAGTCGGCGGCTTGCAGAAGCTTGAGGATGATATTTTCCACGTCCTCGCCCACGTAGCCGGCTTCGGTCAAGGTGGTGGCATCGGCCATGGTGAAGGGGACATCGAGGATGCGCGCCAGGGTCTGCGCCAGCAGCGTCTTGCCGCAACCGGTCGGGCCGACCAAAAGAATATTGGACTTGGCCAATTCCACATCATTGGTCTTCGAGGAATGGCTGAGCCGTTTGTAATGGTTGTGCACCGCCACCGACAAGACCCGTTTGGCATAGTCCTGGCCGATCACATAGTCGTCCAGCACCGAGCATATTTCGCCGGGTGTCGGAACACCGTCTCCGGATTTGACAATGTGGGTTTTGTTCTCTTCACGGATGATGTCCATGCAAAGTTCAACGCATTCATCACAGATGAACACGGTCGGCCCGGCAATCAATTTCCGAACTTCGTGCTGACTTTTCCCACAGAACGAACAGTAGAGTGTGTTCTTGGAATCGCCGCCGCTAGATTTGTTCATTGGCCCTCCAGGCTCAACATCGGGCAGTTGCGGTCGATTTTAGTCACCGATGGCGCTCGCGCACAATCGAATATTTGGGCGTTGTTCGATCCGGCCAGATACGTGCCCCGCCTTTTATTCCCTATCACCCTTGCCGCTGCTATCGCCATCATTGCCGTTTCCGCCTTGATCGCCGTCATCATCTTCTACAGGACGCTTCGTTACCACTTCGTCAATAAGCCCGAATTCCACGGCTTCCGCGGGTGATAAGAATTTATCCCGCTCGACGGAGATTTCAATTTCCGCCAATTCCTTACCGGTGTGCTCTACATAGATATTGTTCAGACGATGGCGTAGCGCAAGTATCTCGCGCGCTTGAATTTCAATATCCGTCGCCTGGCCCTGGATGCCGCCGGAAGGCTGATGAATCATGATGCGCGAATTGGGCAGCGCGAATCGGTGCCCCGGGGCCCCGGCGGCGAGCAACAAGGATCCCATCGAAGCCGCCTGCCCGATACAGACGGTGGATACCGCCGGGCGCACATATTGCATGGTATCGTATATGGCCAGGCCCGAGGTCACGACGCCGCCCGGCGAATTGATATAAAAGGCGATTTCTTTTTTCGGGTTCTCCGATTCCAAATACAGGAGCTGGGCGCAGACCAGGCTGGCAATGTAATCGTCGATGCCGCCGGTCACGAAAATTATCCGCTCTTTTAGCAAGCGGGAGTATATATCATAGGCACGTTCTCCCCGAGTGGTGGTTTCGACCACCATCGGGACAAGGTTGTTGTAGACTTCGAAGTGATCGCTCATTTTTTCTCTCAAAAATTTAATTCCTGGGGGCCGGTTTTGGTTTAACCGGGCGGCCGGTTGGCCGCAATCGCCATATTTAATTTAGTCTTTATCCGCCGCCGGCGCCTTCTTTTTGGTCTTGGTCGCCCGCTTTTTCTTAGCCGGTTTATCGGTGTCCGCGCCGGCGTCTGAGTCACTGGCCTTTTTCGTTTGTGCGTCCGCCGCCTCGGCGGCGACCAATTCTTCCAGCGTCACTTCCTTGTCTGAAACCTGGGCCAGCTCCAATATGAAGTCGACAACCTTTTCCTCCAAAAGCGGCGATTGTATGGCTTGCATCGCTTCCGGGTTCTTTTGGTAATGTTCCATGACCTCCTGCTCGCGGCCCTGATAGCGCTGGGCTTCTTGCAGGATGGCCCGGTTGACTTCTTCCGGGGACACCTGAATCTCGTTGGTGCGCCCGATCTCGGCCAACAATAACCCCAAGCGAACCCGGCGTTCGGCAATCTCGCCATATTGGGCCTTCAACTCCTCGTCGCTTTTGTCTTTGTCGTCTTCGTCGATTTGGTCCGGGTGATGTTCGCGCTGATGCTCGAACTTCTCCCAGATGGCTTCAAATTCCTGATCGACCAGGCCGGACGGTAAGTCGAACTTGTGCGTTTCATCCAGGGTGTCCAGAAGCTCTTTTTTCAGGCGCATCCTGGAGAGGGAATCGAGCTCGCCCACCTGGCTTTGGCGGAGATTATTCCTCAATTCCTCCAAATTTTCGGCGCCCATTTTCTTAGCTAAATCATCGTCAATTTCAGCGGGAATTCCCTCGCGTAACTCTTTGATTTCAACGGAAAAAACCGCGTCCTTGTTGGCCAGTTCCTCGGTGTAGTTTTCCGGGAACGTCACCTTCACCTCCAGGGTGTCGCCGACTTCTTTTTCGATCAACTGTTCCTCGAAACCGGGGATAAACATGTTCGATCCGATTTCCAGCGGATAGGCGTCGGCCTTGCCGCCGGCGAACTCCTCGCCATCCACCGTGCCGACGAAATCGATCACCGCGATGTCGCCGTCTTTGATTTTGCGTTTTTCTTCGACCGGCTTGGTTTCCTTCTGCCCATCGGCCATTTGCTTTAGCATGGCTTCGACCTGATCCTCGTCGGCCGGAACCTTCAGCCGCTCGAGCTTGATCGACGAGAAATCGGTCAATTCAATTTCGGGGAACAATTCGAATTCCACGTCATATTCCAGGTCCGAGCCGCTATCGAACTTTTTAACCTCGATCTTCGGTTGCCCGAGCGGGCGCAATTCTTTCTCCGAGATCGCCGCTTCGGTGCTTTCCGTCACGGTTTGCTCCAGCACTTCGCCCATAACCCTATCGCCATAGGTTTTGCGCAACAGGCTGACCGGCACCTTGCCGGGCCTGAACCCGGGCATTTGCGCGGTTTTGGCGATTTCCGTTAGCCGCGCCGACAGCTTTTGTTCAATGTCATCAGCCGGGATCACAATCGTATAGGCGCGTTTCAATCCCTCGTTGACGGTTTCCGTGACCTGCATGGCACACTCACTTTTTCATGGAAGCTCAAAATCTTAGAAACGGTTCGGTAGCCGTTTCGGGTTCATCGTTTGGTGCGGGCGGAGGGACTTGAACCCCCACGGCGTCACCGCCACTAGGACCTAAACCTAGCGTGTCTACCAATTCCACCACGCCCGCTGCTATACAATCCGGCAACGGGCGGTCCCTTGCCGGAGCGCGCACTCTATAAAAAAAAGTCCCTGTGTCAATTGGAAGCTGGACTTTTTCGGCCCATCCGGTGCGTTCCCGCATCAATAATCCTTGATTAGAGAGGCGATGGCGCTGGACGCGATCACTTCAAGGCCACCGCGGTACGATTCATGATTGCTCTCGATCTGATCGGGCTCATAAACATAATTCAACATTATGCCCGCCGACTGCGCCAGGCCGCGCTCCGACAGATCGGCGCCCCAGTTCACTTGCCCGATACGGGCGCCGTTGTTGAGGTGAAAGTGGGCGACCGGGTCTTGCGCGGCGCCGCTGCCACGCTTGATGCGTATTAAATAGTAGGCGGCGGCGCGCAATAAAGGCGCCGCCAAGGCGGCGGCCACTTCCGCATCTTGATGCCAGTCTTTCCTGGCGAGCAGCTTCTTGATCGCCGCGCCGGTATGGTCATCACCGGCCAGGGATTTTATGGCGCCGGCTTCATCGTCTTTCACCAGGGCATATTCCGGGCCATCCAGGGCCGGCATCAGCCACGGCATAAATCCTGGAATTGGCGACAAAGTGGCGAATTGTTTGAGGCCCTTCAATTCCGAAGACAGGCTGTCCAGCACCCTTTTGATCAGGAAATTGCCGAAATTGATTCCGCTTAAGCCATCCTGGGCGTTGGATATGGAGTAAAATATCGCCGTATCCGCCGCGTCGGCGTCGAATTCGGGCGCCGATTGATCCAACAGTTCCTGAATATTGACGGCCATGCCCTTGACCAGGGCAACCCAGACGAAAATCAACGGCTCGTCGGGCATGCGCGGGTGGAAAAAGGCGAAGCAGCGCCGATCCGAGGCGAGCCGGTTCTTCAAATCATCCCAGCCCTGGATTTCGTGCACCGCCTCATAGGCAATCAGCTTTTCCAGAAGCGACGCCGGCGCCCGCCAATCGATCTGGCGCAGTTCCAAAAACCCCACATCGAACCAGGATGTGAGCAGCGCCTTCAAATCCGCCTCGAGGCCAGCCAGCGCCGGATCGCTCTTGATCAGGGGCAGCATTTCGGCGCGCATGTCGACCAGGAACTTCACACCCTCGGGCAGGCCGTTGAACTGGGTCAGAAGCTTGACCCGCGGCGCCGCCAGGGCGGCGCGCAATTCGGCTTCGGCGCGCAGGCGCGCGGCGTTTTGTTTGCTTTTTCCTAACGTGCGCGCTTTTTCGGCGACGGCTTCGTGGTCCACATCAAACTCCCGCGCCAAAATATGTAAGAACCGTTTGCGC
The DNA here is from genome assembly GCA_046582475.1 of Rhodospirillales bacterium. Lineage (GTDB taxonomy): Bacteria > Pseudomonadota > Alphaproteobacteria > Rhodospirillales > UBA2165. The sequence continues at coordinate 4,761 of JAYGEH010000493.1, read as the reverse complement.
CCGGTTTCATCGAGGGTGACGTAAACGCGCCCCAATTGCGCCGCTCGGATGCGCGCCGATACTTCGCCGCCCCTGGCTTCCAGGCAGGCGCGCATCTGATCGATCAGACGCGCCTGATCGTCTTCGTCTAAAGACGGTGAGACCGACGTTTCTGAAAATTCGTCGCTGGATGCGGCGATCTTACCCCAGGCGCTCTTCAGATTTCGCAGCGTCCGGTCCCAAAAACCGATGGATTTTTCTTCGTTCATGCCAGGCCCAAATTGAAATTCGCCATATCGTTTATGTAGGTTTGTTTGCGAGCTCTGCCAAGAGGCGGGGCAGTTGATCGGGCAAATCTTCGGCGATCAATCCTACCGGAGCGCCGAACCTGCGGGCCGCCTCGCCGTGCAGCCAGACCGCCGCCGCCGCCGCATCCAACGCCGCCGCCCCCTGTGCCAAAGCCGCGGCGATCATGCCCGCCAAAACGTCGCCGCTGCCGGCGGTGGCCAAACTGGCGGGGGCGTTGGCATTGATGAGGGCGCGGCCGTCGGGCGCCGCGATCACCGTATCGGCGCCTTTCAGGACAACCACCGCGCCGCTTTGCCGGGCGGCGGCGCGGGCGCGGTCCAGGCGCCCGCCTATTGCTTCGGGGAACAGACGGGCGAACTCGCCGGTATGGGGGGTTAAAACGCAAGCGCCCTTAATCCATCCGAACAAATCTTCGGGCGCGTCTTCGAACGATGTCAATCCATCGGCATCGATCACCACCGGCAATTTCGAACCCAAGGCGGCGATGACGTTTGCCCGCGTTTGCCGGCCGCTACCATTGCCGGGACCAACCAGGGCGGCGCTGACCCGGCGCTGGCCTAGGAGGCTGTCGAAATTCGTTTCCGGCGTCATTGCGCTCACCACCAGACCCGGATCACCGGCCCGGTAGATCGGTACCGCCGCTTCCGGCGCGGCGATGCTGACCATGCCGGCGCCCATGCGCCGGGCGCCCCTTGCCGCCAGGCGCGCCGCGCCGGTCATATGGTTGCCGCCGCAAATCAGAACATGGCCGCGGGTGTATTTGTGATCTTCATGTCCTGGGCGCGGCAGTTGGTCAGCCCAAAGAGCCGGTAGATTTTCCGCAAGGTCCGGCGCAATGGCCTCCAAAACCGTGTCCGGTATGCCGATATCGGCCACCAATGTTTCGCCGCAATGCTGACGCCCCGGAAACAACAGATGGCCGGGCTTTTTGCGAAAAAACGTCACCGTCAGCCGGGCACGGGGCGCGGCGCCGAGAACCTGGCCGCTGTCGCCGTCGACGCCGCTGGGCATATCGACGGCCGCGCAAGGAATGCCGCTGGCATCGATGGCCGTCACGATTTCCAGGGCCGGACCATCCAGGGGCCGCGATAGCCCGGCGCCGAACAACGCATCGACAACGAGATCGCATCCGGCAATCAAATCCGGTGCGATGGGCGGGATTTTACCGCTCCAGCGCCTGGCATTGACGGCGGCGTCGCCGCTGAGCGCTTCGGCCGCCGCCAGCAATCCCAAACGCACCTTCCAGCCAGCAACGGCCAACTGGCGCGCGATGACAAAGCCATCACCGCCATTGTTGCCGGGGCCGCACAACACCGCCGCCGTACCCACCGGCCAGCGGTCGAGAATAGCGCCGGTGACCGAGGTTCCGGCCTTTTCCATCAAATCGAGGCTGCGAATGCCAGCCGCAACGGCGAGCGCATCGGCTTGGTTCATCTCCGCCACGCTCAGCACCGCGCAATTGTTTTTGGTAACCATCGTTCTTACCTCGATAGCGCATGATCGGTGGGACCCGGTCTGGCAGAATGGCAATCGGATGCCTATAACACCGGGGTTCGTAAAATACCACGAGTTAGCGTTTTGAAAGTCATCGTTCTCGGTTCCGGCGTGATCGGCATTTGCGCGGCCTATTATCTCAACAAGGCCGGGCATGACGTCACCGTCTTCGACCGCCAGGAGGGGCCCGGTCTGGAGACCAGCTTCGCCAATGGCGGCCAGATATCGGCCAGCCACGCGGCCCCCTGGGCGGCGCCGAACGTGCCGTTGCAGATGCTGAAATGGCTGGGCCGCGCCGATGCGCCCTTGCTCTACCATTTCCGCCTGGATTGGCGGCAATGGGTTTGGAGTTTGCGTTTTCTGGTGAATTGCCTGCCGTCCCGCGCCCGCCAAAATACCATGGATAATATGCGCATCTGCCTCTACAGCCGCGGCCTGCTGCCCGAAATCCGCAAAGATACCGGCATCGATTACGACCACCGCCCGGACGGTATCCTGCAACTCTACGAAAACCGGAAAGACCTGGACGCCGGCGTCCGCCATGCCGAATGGCTGCGCCAGCTCGGCTGTGACAGCCGCGTCCTCAGCCCAGCGGAATGCCTCGCCCTGGAGCCGGCCCTGGCGCACCGGGCCGCGAATTTGGTCGGCGGCATCCACACCGGCGCGGATGAAAGCGGCGACGCCTATAAATTCACAACCGAACTGGCGGCGGTGTGCGCGGCGCGCGGCGTCCAGTTCCGCTATGGCGAGACGGTGGCGGCGATCGAGGCCGATGGCGGCAGGATCAGCGCCGTGCGCTGCACAAGCGGGCGCTTCGAAGCGGACTCCTATATCCTGTCGCTGGGCAGCTACAGCCCCCTGTTCCTGCGCCCTCTCGGCATCAGCTTGCCGGTATTCCCCACCAAGGGCTATTCGATCACAGTGCCCATCACCGGCGATAACAGCGCCCCGCAAATCAGCCTGAGCGACGAAGAAAACCGGATCGTATACAGCCGGCTGGGAAGCCGCATGCGGGTGGCCGGCACCGCCGAGTTTTCCGGCTACGATACCGAAATGGTAGAAGCCCGCGCCCGCACTATTCTCGCCATCGCAAAAGAGCGATTCCCGGCGGCCGGCGATTTCGATAAAGCCGAGCTTTGGTGCGGCCTCCGCCCCTTGACGCCGGACGGCGTGCCGGTGGTCAGCGCCACCAAATATGCGAACCTCTATTTGGATACCGGCCACGGCACCTTGGGCTGGACCATGTGCGCCGGTTCCGGCAAGGCGGTTGCCGATCTGGTAAGCGGCGAGGCACCTGAGATTGACCTGGAGGCATTTTCTATCGAGAGGTTCTAAAAGCCGGTGCTCTCCGGCCCGAGACTGACCGATTGATTATCGGCAAATCAAATATTTGGTGATTTACATGCAACCTGAAATATTCAACCTTACTAAGAATAAAAATATTTAATATCTGTAATAGTTGGGATGCTGAAAATGTCCTACGCAAATCGCATACTTGGCTCAATTCCATATGGCACTCTGATCGGCGCGCCAATGACCGCCGCCGTCGAAGCGCAGGCGCTATCGGCGCAAACCTCGATCGATTTCATCCGTTCGATCGGCTTCGAAAGCACCGAGGATGGCACCGATTTCGGGGCTGTCCGTCAAGTTACCTTTTCCTATTCCAGGCGCGATACTACGACGGGCGGAGAAACCGACGTCTCATTGAAAGTTCCATTGCTGACGATCGTCCCGATTCCGTATTTGCGGATTGACGACATGACAATCGATTTCACCTCGAAAATCACCGAAGAAATGCTGCGGTCCACGAAACGAGATTCCTCGACCGAGGCGGAGGCCGAATTGTCGATTAATTATTCGCATTTCCTGTCCCCGGTTAAAGTCGGTTTTAAAGCTTCGATCTCAACCAAACATTCGTCTTCAACGGCCACGTCGAACCGGTACAAGACGGAGCACACGATCAATATCAACGTGCGCGCAACTCAGGATGATTTGCCAGCCGGAATGACTCGCGTCCTGGATATTCTCGAATCCTCCATAACCGAAGCGGCTTAGCAGCCGCACGCACCGGTAACGGGGTGACCGGAAATGAGCAGCTTACGGACGCTCATCGAAAGCATCGTCACGGATTTGATCAATGCCCGGTACGATGCGGACCTGCAGACGGCGAACTTGGCGGAACGTTACCGCGACAATGAGTTTTTGCGATCTTTCAATATTCCATCCCTCAATATTTCGAGCGTGTCTGTTGAACTGCGCATTGCCTTCGACGATCAGGCTATTGAAGAAGCCGATACTCCGAGCGAGGAGCAAATCAGCGCCGTCGATACCGGCGCCAAGGAACTTGCCGGGTTGGTCATGGGTCTGGACCCCGTAAAGCGGAGGTTCACCACCGCAAGGCTCAGAAATGGGTTTTCTCGTTCACTTATCGTTGAGCTTAAAAAGTCGCTGGCGGAGACCTTGTCCGGTGCACCGCGCATGCGCAGGGAAAAAATTCAAGCGGTGATCCAGGCAGGTCTGAGCCGCAATAGAATTGTCCTGAACGCAGCCGATAAAAAGAGGCTAACCCAGGAAATCCAGAAAATCGAAGCTGTCATTGCGTCCGCGCCAAAGGCGCCGCCGAAAAGCATTCCGGGTGTCTTGGTGGGCATCGGCGTCCTGTCCAATATCGATCCGGCGGCAATTTCTTCGGTAAAATTTGAAATCGATCTCAACAATGCCCGTTGGAACGATGTGGAGGAACCGGGAGGTGCGATCAAATCGGTTTTGAGCGAGGACTGATTGGTGACAAAGGAGGCTCCGGATGGCGAATAGCAAATCTATCGATTTTGGATCCTTGGTCGGCGCTCAGCTTACCGCATTGATCGAGGCTGAAACGGAAGGCGCCGAAAAGTCAGCCGAATATATCGAAAGCGTCGGCTTCGATCGAAAGGCGGATGGCACCTTGACCCTCCGCATGGTCACGTTCGATATGCGGCG
>JAYGEH010000492.1:0-5336 GCA_046582475.1 Rhodospirillales bacterium | reverse complement strand
GACCGTCTGGATGCCAAGCCAGGATACCGTACCGGCGATAAACTGGCCATCGGCATGGCTGGAAATCAGCATGTTGAACGATTGCGCGCGGGTCCAGGCGAACGGCATCATCATCAGCCGGGCGTGCCAGAAGCAGACGATGATCGGCCGGTCTGAATTCCATAGGGACTCAAGACCCGGTGGACGGATCACCCGCCAACGGCTGGTCAACCAGACCAGTCGGATCAGCAGGCTGGCCAACAGGCATGCGGCACCCCGCGCGGCGCTGTTTCGGGAAAGCTTTTTGATGAATTGAGGCGTCGCCATCCGGCTCGTTCATTCTCCGGCGGCGGCAACAGAAGGGACATCGGGCTGGATCGCATCGGGCGCGGCTTCATCGGCGAATTGCAGCGCATAGAGCCGGGCATAGGTGCCGCCCTTGACCAACAGCTCCTCATGGGTGCCCGATTCTTCCAACCGGCCATTATTGATGACATGGATCAGGTCGGCATCGATCACCGTCGACAACCGGTGGGCGATCACCAACGTCGTCCGATCCCGGGTTAGGCGCTTGAGCGCCGCCTGAATCTGGCGTTCCGATTCGGTATCCAAAGCCGACGTGGCTTCGTCCAGAAGCAGGATCGGCGCGTCTTTGAGCATGGCCCGGGCGATCGCCAGCCTTTGCCGTTGGCCGCCAGATAACTTAACGCCGCGCTCACCCACATAGGTATCGTAGCCATCGGGCAGGGCCATGATGAAGTCGTGGGCGGCGGCGGCCCTGGCGGCGGCGATGATGGCGTCTTCGCCGGCGCCGGTGCGGCCATAGGCGATGTTGGCGCGGACGCTATCGTCGAACAGCACAATCTCCTGGCTGACCAACGCCATGCCGGCGCGCAGGCTTTCCATGCTGCAGGTCCGAATATCCGTCCCATCGACGGCGACGCAGCCGGTATCCACATCGAAAAAGCGCGGGATCAGGTTGAGGATCGTCGATTTGCCGGCCCCCGACGGTCCCACCAGCGCCGTCATCTTGCCGGCCGGCGCGGTAAAGCTGATACCGTCCAGCGCCGGCTGGCCAGGGACATAGGCGAATCGCACATTGTCAAAGGAAACCGCGCCCTTTTGGATGGTCAGGGCACCGGCGCCGGGCGCATCGGTGATGGCCGGTTCCCGGTCGAGCAGATCGAACAGCCGTTGGGCGCCGGCCAGGCCCTCTTGCAGCGCCGCGTTCAAATTGGCCAATCGCTTCATCGGCTCGTAGGCGAGCAAAAGCGCCGTGATGAAGGAAAAGAACGACCCTGGGTCCATCGCCTCGTCGATAACGCGAATCCCGCCATAGAGGATGACCAAAGCCACCGCGAAGCCGCCGAGAGTCTCCATGATCGGGCTGGCCAGCGAGCGGGTTCGCGCCACCTTGAAGACCAGCTGGAAGACCCGCTCGGCAATGGCGCGGACGCGGCCGATCTCATAGCCCTCCATGCCATAGGCTTTGACCACGCGGGCGCCCTGGAAGGTCTGTTCCAACAGGGTGGTGAACTGGCCCATTTCCTCTTGCGTGTTGATGGTCACCTTGCGGATTCGCCGTCCCAATCGGACGATCGGCAATATGGCGATTGGAAAGATGAAAAAGGTAATCAGCGCCAGCACCCAATCTTGGTAAAACATCACGCCGATCAGGGCAATGAGGGTCAGAAAATCCTTGCCGAGGCCGGTGAGCACACTGGAAACCGCGGCGCGCATCATGTTGATATCGATGGTAAAGCGCGAGATCAGGTTGCCCGTCGGGTTGTCGTGAAAAAAGCCAAGCTCCATGCCGGTCAGGTGCGCGTAGAGGCGGTGTTGCGTATCGGTGATGATGCGCTGTCCGACGAAGCTCATCAGCACCGCCTGGCCGTAATTGGCGAGGCCCTTGATCAGGAAGGTCAGCACGACGGCGCCGCCGATGGGCCACAGCAGCGCCTTGTTCTTTTCCACGAACACTTTGTTGATCACCGGTTCCATCAGCCAGGCGCTGGCGCCGGTGGCGACGGCGACAAAAGCCATGCACAGGATGGCGGCCACGATCCAGCCTACATAGGGGCGGATACTCTCTCGGGCAAGACGGCCCATGAGGGCGGCGGTGGAATTATTTTGTGGATGCGTTGGGGCCACGGGCCGCTTCAAACCTTTGATTTTGCACGGTAACAAGGGGACATTACCACAGCTCCGGCGCCGGGGCCAATCATCACATCTAAAACTCGTTGCCGGCCAGTAGCCAGTCCACATAGTCGGCGATTGCGGCGGCGATATCGAATTCCGGCTTGAATCCGGTTTCCGCCACCAACCTGGAGATGTCCATGCGCGCGTTTTTGCGCCCTCCGGGGCGCCGGCCCGGCGCCAGAGCTGCCTCGGCGTCCGGCAATCTGGCCTTGACCGCGGACACCAAATCGCCGGCAGTGGCCGCCAATCCCGAGGAAAGGTTGTAGATTTGGTGGCTGAGCTCCGGCGCCGATTGCAGCAATTGAATGGCGGCGGCGCAATCCTTCACATAACAGGCGTCGGTGGCATCGCCGGCGTGGGGGTCGGGGCGGCGTTTGCCGGGTAGCGGGCCGGGAACGCCCTGGACGGCGGCGTGAACCAGCCGCGCCGGCAGGTTGGCAAGGCTGTGATAAAGCGGCCCGTATATGCCGCCGATACGGAGGAAGATAATTTCGATCCCCGCCCTATCGGCGTAATGGCTGGCGAGAACTTCAAAGCTTTTCTTATAGGCTTCGGTGGCATTGCCGGACGCCACCGGCAGGCGCATGTTCTCCGTGAACGGCCCCTCTTGCAGGCCGGCATAGACCGCCACCGAAGACGCGATGGCCACCCTTTTCACGCCGCCGATGCGCGCCGCTTCCAAAATATTCAATAGGCCCATCATATTGACCTGAAATTCCTCGGCCTGGGAGAGGGCGGCCAGCGCCGGCACCACCAGATGAACAATTCCGGTGACGCCGTGCCGCGCAACCAAGTCGATGGCAGCCCGCCCGTCGGTGAGATCAAGGGGTTCGGCAAACAGGCGGTTGTCCCATTCGCCTTGCAAAAATGACGGCTGGCGCGTCGTCCGATAGCGGGACACAACGACGCTTTCGCCGGCGTCCAGAAAGGCGCGCGCCGTGTGCAGGCCGATGAACCCCATGCCGCCGGTGATCAATTGCATGCGCGCTTGCCCTTTTCGATCCTAGTGATCGTCGGTGCAGTCGCCGCATTCGATCTGGATGGTCGAATGAGTGATGCCGTAATCATCGGCCTGCACGCGCTTGATGCCGAGAAGGGTTTCGTTGTCGCCGTTTGCACCACTGACGCTGGCATGCAGGGTGATCATCGGGCGCTCGTTGGTCAGCGACCAGGCATGCACATGGTGAATATCGGTTACCAGCGGCAATGCACCGACCAGACGCTCCTTCAATTCGTCCACATCCAGCCAGTCGGGCGTCCCTTCGAGCAGGATATGCATGGATTTGCGGATGATCGACCACGAGCTTTTGAGGATCAGCAAGGCGACCAGCAGCGACAGCACTGGATCGGCGATGGTCCATCCGAACAGTAATATGACCAGTGCTGCGATGATGGTCGCCGCCGAGCCCAGAATATCGCCCATCACATGGGCCGCCGCGCTCGCCAGATTAAGATTGCCCCTGTCGCCGCCATGGATGATCCAAAAGGCCGCCAGATTGACCAGCAATCCGGCGATGGCGACCGCCAGCATGGTATCGCCCATGATGGCCACCGGCTCGATGATGCGGCGCACCGCTTCGATGCCGATCCAGCCGACCACAACGACCAGGGTCAGTCCGTTGACGAAGGCGGCGACGATTTGCAGCCGGTGATAGCCGTAGGAGCGTTTGTCGTCCGCCGGGCCCCTGGCCATGCGGAAGGCGATCCAGGAAAACAACAGCGCGATGGCATCGGTCAGCATATGGCCGGCGTCGGCGAGCAAGGCCAGCGAGCCCGAGATCAGCCCGCCCGCAACTTCCACCGCCATGAAAACGGCGGTGATGATCAGCGCCCAGAAGACGCGCCGCTCGTTGCTGTCCTGATGATGGCCATGGTCATGCGCCATTTGGAAAGACTACCAAATCCGGCCGGCCGGTCACAGGAATTCTGGCGCGCCGCCGGATGAGGCCGGGACGGGGATGGACAGCAACGCAGTGGGCGGTAATCTAGCCGGCGGCGTTGCGCAATGCTCGCGGGATCAAACAGGGAGACCCACCATGATCAAAACCCCCATTTGCGATTTGCTCGGCATCGAGCACCCCATAGTCCTCGGCGGCATGGGCGGCGGCTATACGCAAAGCGCCATGGTGGCCGCCGTATCCAACGCCGGCGGGCTCGGCACCCTCGGCTGCCATGGCCGCGGCGGCGATCAAATCGGCAAGGACGCCGCCGCCATTCGCGACGCCACCAACCAGCCCTTCGCGCTTAATTTCCTGTTGTTTTCAACAGAGGAAGACAGCCTTGCCGCGGCCCTGGAAGCCCGCCCGGCGGTCATGTCCTACGCCTGGCCGAGCGGCGATCAGGACATCAAGCCTTATGTGCGGCGCGCCCACGATGCCGGCGCCAAGGTGACCTATATGGCCGGCAGCGTTGCCGAGGCCCTGCGCGGTACCGCCGCCGGCGCCGATATCATCGTCGCGCAAGGGACCGAGGGTGGCGGCCATGTAAGCTGGATGGCGAGCCTGGTATTGACGCCGCTGGTGGTCGATGCGGTGGCGCCGATCCCGGTCCTGGCGGCCGGCGGCTTCGCCGACGGGCGCGGTCTGGCGGCGGCCCTGGCGCTCGGCGCCGATGGCGTGCTTTTGGGCACCCGCTTTCTGGCATCCGATGAATCGCCGATCCACGACAATTTTAAACGCGCCATTGTCGACAGCGACGGCCACGATACTTGCCTGACCGAAATTCCCGACCTTGCCGCCGCCACGGTCTGGCCCGGCGCCATGTCGCGGAGCCGGCGCAACCGCCTTATCGAACGCTGGTCGGGGCGCGAATGGGCCTTGCGCCAGCATCAGGGCGAAGCCCTGGCCGGCATCATGGCGGCGCGCCAGTCGGGTGATATCGAAGAAGCGCCCCTGTCCTACGGCCAAGACGCGGGCCTGATCCATGCCATCCTGCCGGCCGGCGCCATCGTCCGCCAGATAGCCGTAGAAGCCGAGCAAATTCTGACGGCGCGCTTGACCGGGCTGGTTCAATAAACCCGATCAGGCCAACAGCGATACCGCCGCCGCATAAATCAGGCGCGCCGCCAGCAAGGTCAGGATGATCTGCAGCCCGATGTGGAAGGCGCGCTCGGGCAACCGGTTGAGCACCAGGCGCCCGCCCCAGGTGCCGGCGAAACC
>JAYGEH010000466.1:0-1573 GCA_046582475.1 Rhodospirillales bacterium | reverse complement strand
AGGCCCCGGCGGGGTAGGGGAATCATGGTTCGGTGGACATTTCATCCCGGATCCGGGAAAACGCGTTGCACAATCCATTCAAAATCTAAGAGTTGCACATTATTACATCATCTATTGTAGATGCAATACATATTTTTCAATCACTTACAGATGTTTTTAATCTTTTAATAAAGAATTAACACATAAGTCATTGTTTTTGAATATTATTATTTTAAATCATTGTAATTAAACCAAAACAACACTTGTAGATGCAAATCCGGCGGTTATCACCGGAATCGTTACGATCTTGGTTGATTTTCCCAATTGGCGGGGACAATTTCGGGTATTATTCTTTCTTTGGTAGCAATTCAGAATTCCCGAAAGTGGCGTTGAAATCATCGGCCAACCGGTCTCCGGCGGAGGCGCGAAGATTATCCGCCGGCGCCCGCGGGACAGTGGGCGGCGCCGAGGATCGGTCCGGCGGCATTGTCCTGAACCAGGATGGCGCAGCCCTCGCCGGGTTTCAGGGTGAAATCCTTAACCGCCACGGAAAGCGCCTGGCCGCGCCACTGGGCGATCCGTTTCACTTCCGTGACGATGTTGTGGTTGGTCAAAGTCTTGCCCCGGTTCTCGCCGGCGCGAATCCGGGTGGTGACCGCTTTGGTGAAACGCACAAGCCAGACCGTTGCCGGCCCATTATGGCGGCCGGCAACCGAAATATTGTAGCGGGCGGCCTTACCATGAGACACCGCCACGGCCAGGCGGCGATGCGCGCCGTTTTGTGCCTGACGCATGCGCTCGGAGACATTTTGGCGCCTGGAGCCGACGGCGAAACTTTGGCCGTCGATGACCATTTGCGGCGTACAGACCTGACCGCGCGGCAGGCGCGCCGCATAGGCGCGCTGGCGCTCCGTATAGGCGGCGCTGGAATGGACATCGCGCCAGCGCCCGTCGCCGCCATGGACCAGATCGTTCCAGTAATCCACATGAAATTCGAGCGCGATTATATTGTCTTTTGCGGCCAGGCTCGCCCAGATAGGCTTCCGCCGGCGGGCAGGAATAGCAGCTTTGCGAGGTGAACAGCTCAATCACCGTGGGCCGCTTGGCGGGCTCGCCGGCGATGGTGGGGCTGGCGCCGGAGGCGAATGGGCCGGCCAAAACAACCAAAGCGAAGATTTTCAACAGATGTTTCATGACGCTCACCTTCGGGCAATTATGACAACGCTGTCAAATCAACACTCGGTGTGCAAACCGGTGCTGTCTTAACCAATGCCAGGCAGGCCGGATTATTCCGCCACTTGGGCGCCCAATCAGCCTTCGCCGCCATAATCTTCCCAGCCCTGCCATTCTTCCGTTGGGGTGCGGTAGCCGGTCTCCTTGGAGCCGGCCAATTTCATGGCTTCCATGGCGTCTTCATTGCTTAACAGCGCGGTGGTCTTGTGGCTGATGACGGCGCCCGATGTCGACAAGGTCAAAAGCATCGACATGGCCGCCGTGGTATCGGGCGCCTCGAAGATGAAAATGGCGTCGGCCTCGCCGAACACCCAATAAAAATCGTGCATGGTTCCGCCATAGGCCTCGATCACCTTGGCCG
>JAYGEH010000440.1:0-9033 GCA_046582475.1 Rhodospirillales bacterium | reverse complement strand
GATGGCGCCTTGGCCGAAGACATGGGGCTGGGCGGCGAAATCGCCCCGCAGTTTTTGAATCCCGGCATTGCCCGGCTCGATCCGAAGCGCCCGCATATGGGCGTATTTGGCGTCGGCGATGCGGCCCATGGCGAAATTTGCCAAATCCAAATTCGACGAAGCCCGGTCTCTCGCCCAGTCGGTATCGCTCGATCCGCTCATCGACATGATCGACGCGGCGGCGAGCGCATAAGATCCATTCACCATCCTTCGAGACGCGCTTCCAGCGCTCCTCAGGATGAGGAAAAAATTTAAATTAAATAACTTGCGTCATCCTGAGGAGGACCGGAGATCCGTCTCGAAGGACTCCTAAGAGCCGCTCAGATATTCGGCGAAGCGGGCACCGAGGCAGGCGGCATAAGCGATGCCGCACAGCGTCTTGCCGGTGGTGCCATTCGCGCCCGCCATCGCGGCGTCAAAATCGGAACGGCACGGCGTGTCGGCGGGATTGAGCCCGGCAGCGGAAATGGCGCCTTCGAAGGCCTCCAGCGCCCGCTCCAGGTTGGCAAATTTGCTGTCCGAAACCTCGACGCCGGGCGGCGTCGATTGCAGTTTGGCGACCAGCACATATTGCAGTTTCTTGGCGGCCTCGACCACCTCGGAGGCGCTGCCTTCGGGCGGCGCCGATAGTGGTCTTGAGCACCAATAGGGCGGACCCGCACTGATCTTTGATACTCGTCTCGCCGCCGGCCATTGCGATCACCTTTTCCACATTCAATTTGCGCCAGTATGCCTTTCGCGGATGATATTGCAATCGGCGTCCCGTTGAACTATGTGTTGCGCCGCCGAGGCCTCTTAAAAGGATTTCATCGCATGCGACGACGGTGTTTTTATAATTTGAAAATGTAAGCCCAAGAGGCGCTTGTTTGGATCGGCAAGGGTGTTCTCTTATGGAGGCGCCCTTTTTGTTTGCGGTAATTGCCGCCATTGCCAAAGCCGGTGCGGCGGTTGAGGATAAGACCATGACGGCGAAGATATTCATCGATGGCGAGGCCGGCACCACCGGCCTTAAAATCCTGGAGCGGCTGCAAGGCCGGGCCGATATCGATTTTTTGCATCTGGGCGATGACCGGCGCAAGGATCTGGAAGCCCGTAAAGACGCCCTCAACGGCGCCGATATTTCGATTCTCTGCCTGCCCGACGATGCCGCCCGCGAAGCCGTGTCGTTGATCGAAAACGGCGCCGCCCGCGTCATCGATGCCTCCACCGCGCACCGGACATCGGAGGGCTGGGTCTACGGCTTTCCCGAATATGATGCGGGCCAGGCGGACCAGATCAAAGCCGCTAGCCGGGTCACCAATCCTGGCTGCTATGCCATAAGCGCGATCTCGATCCTGCATCCGTTGGTGTCCGCCGGGCTGCTGCCCGCCGATTACCCAGTTACCATCAATGCGGTATCGGGCTATTCCGGCGGCGGCAAGTCGCTGATCGCGGCGTTCGAGGACAACCGCGGCGAGGACCATACGGACAGCAATTTCTTCCTTTACGGCCTCGGGCTTGAGCATAAACACACCGAAGAAATCCGCGTCCTTGGCGGCCTCGATAACCGGCCCTTGTTGGTGCCGTCCGTGGGCCGCTTCGCGCAAGGCATGATTACGTCCGTGCCGTTGCAGCTGTGGTCGCTGCCGGGAACGCCGAAGCCGGCAGATATCCAAGCCGCGTTGGCCGCCCACTACCAGAAAGGCGATGTCACCGTGGCCACGGCGGCCGAGGCGAAGGCCGCCGCCGCCCATCTCGATCCGGAGGCGCTCAACGGCACCGACGATATGATTATTTATGTGTTCGCCAACGAAGCCCGCGGCCAGGCGGTGGTCGCGGCGGTGCTCGATAATCTCGGCAAGGGCGCCGCCGGCCAGGCGGTACGGAATTTGGATCTGATGCTCGAACAGTCTTAAATTAGATAAGCGGAGGGAATAAAATGGATGGCAAGATCGGACTGGAAGAGCATTGGGCGATCCCGGACACGCTTGGGGATTCAGAGAGCCTGGTGGGCACCTCGGCCGGCTGGGACAATGTGCGCCGGCGGCTCCTGGATATCCAGGATGAGCGATTGCGCGAAATGGACAGCCACGGCATCGAGCTGACCATCCTGTCCCTGAACGCGCCGGCGTTGCAGGCCATCCTGGATCCGTCGGAGGCCATCGAAACCGCCCGCAAAGCCAACGACATCATGGCCGGGGAAGTCGCCAAGCGCCGGGACCGGTTCCGCGGTTTCGCGGCGCTGCCGATGCAGGACGTGGACGCGGCGATTGCCGAATTACAGCGCTGCGTGAAAGATCTGGGTTTCGTCGGCGCCCTGGTCAACGGCTTCACCCAGCGCCTTGTCGAAGACAGCGCCGTCTATTTCGATATTCCCGAATACAGGCCGTTCTGGGCGGCGCTCGAGGAATTGGACGTGCCCTTCTATCTGCACCCGCGCACCCAGATTGCGGCCCGCATGCAGCCCTACGAAGGCCATCCCTGGCTGATCAGCGCCGCCTGGGGGTTCGCCCGAGAAACCTCGATCCATGCGCTGCGCCTGATCGGATCTGGCCTGTTCGACGACCATCCCGGCTTGCAAATCGTCATGGGCCATCTTGGCGAGCGCATCCCGTTCGACATGTGGCGGATCGATCACCGGCTGCGCAAAATCCCCAACGGCTTTCCCTGCAAAAAAGAAATGGGCGATTACCTGCGGGAAAATTTCCACTTCACCACCGCCGGCAATTTTCACGATCCGACCCTCGATCTTGTCATCGCCGAGATGGGCGTCGGCCATGTCCTGTTCTCGGTGGATTACCCGTTCGAAGACACGGTGGACGCGGCCAGCTGGTTCGACAATAACAATCTCTCGGACGCCGACCGGGCCCGCATCGGCCGCCAGAACGCCATCGATCTGTTTAAGCTGGAACTAGGTTAGGGGCCGCCATGGCCGACATATCTCTGGACGGCAAGGCGGCAATCGTTACGGGCAGCGGCTCCGGGCTCGGCCGTGTCATGGCCCTGGCGCTGGCCGGCGCCGGGGCCAACGTGCTGGTTGCCGACAGGCGCGAAACCGCCATCGACGCAACCATGGCTGCGGCGGATGCTAACCAGCGGGCGCGTCTCACGGCCTGCGTTGCCGATGTCGGTACGGAGGATGGCCGCGCGGCCATCGCCGCCGGCTGCCTGGATGCGTTCGGGCGCATCGATGCCCTGATCAACAATGCCGGCATCGGCCAGGACAGCATCCGCGAAGATCACGCCGTCAATCCGATCCCGCCCTGGGAGCCCGAGCCGGAGCATCTGCAAAACTTCTTCGCCGTCCACTCCATCGCGCCCTTGCGCCTGGCGGCGGCGGTGCTGCCCACCATGCGCGAACAATGCTTCGGGCGCATCCTAACCGTCACCACCAGCCTGACCACCATGACCCGGGGTAACATGACCGCCTATGGCGGCGCCAAGGCGGCCAGCGAGGCCTACATGGCGGGCCTGGCCATGGAATTGTCGGAAGAAGACGGGGACAGCGGCATCACCGTCAACATCCTGGTTCCCGGCGGCGCCGCCGACACGCCCATGGTGCCCGACCGCCCCGGCCTCGACCGGGCGACGCTGGTTCAGCCCAAGGTGATGGCCGCGCCGGTTATCTGGCTGGTCTCGGATTTGTCGGCGGGCGTCAGCGGGCGCCGTTTCATCGGCAACGACTGGGACCCGGCGGCGCCATTGGAAGAGGCCATCGAAAGCGCCGGCGCGCCCATCGGGTGGAACGGTTAGGGGGTTAGGTGGGCGCTGGAGGCCGGGTTATAAACCCGCCCCTACCCAACGAATGGACCAACGGCCGCCATTATCCGTAGGGGCGGGTTTATAAGCCGCCCTCCCCAGGCCCGCTGAACTTGACCAACCGGAAGCCGGCGTCAAATTCCGGCTGGGTTCGGAGATGTCCGTATTTCCGGTCCCAGGCGCCGGAGCGCAAATCCCGCTTGAGCGTGGCAATCCGAGTTTTGACGGTCTCCGCATCGGCGAGGGCGAAACCCGATGTGTTGCGACGCACCTGCTCGTCCAGATAACCCTCGGGCCGGTTCCAGCCCGTACGCATATTCCGGTCGGTGAAATCGTGGGGCAGGGGGAAGGGGTGGACCGTGGCCGGGCGGCCAAGGGTTTCGGCCAGCGCGCCGGCGAACTCGGCGATGGGCGGAAATTTGCCGAAATCCCATTCCTGGATTTCCGGAAAGTAATCGGCGAACCATTCCGGCTCGGCCAGCCTGGGATCGGTGGTGAAGACGACGATAGGGCCTCCTGCGCAAATGCGCATCAACTCCCGCGCCGCATCGCCGACCGAGGTAAAATGATGGATTGCCAGAATAACAACCACGCCGTCTACCGAGGCATCGGGCAACGGCACCGCTTCCGCCGAACCCGATATCCAGGTAACATTGTCATGGGGCGCCGCCTGGGCCCGCATTGCCGCCGACGGCTCCACCGCCATGACCCGGTAGCCCCGGTCCGCCAGGGCCGCTGCGTAATTGCCGGTGCCGGCGCCGATGTCGGCGATCACCGCGCCGACCGGCAAATCCAGCGGCCCGGCGATTCGGTCCACCAGCC
The DNA here is from genome assembly GCA_046582475.1 of Rhodospirillales bacterium. Taxonomy (GTDB): domain Bacteria; phylum Pseudomonadota; class Alphaproteobacteria; order Rhodospirillales; family UBA2165. The sequence continues at coordinate 4,434 of JAYGEH010000440.1, read as the reverse complement.
GCCCGTCGGCGCGCCGGTTTTGGTTATAGTCTTTGCCGATGGTGTCGTAGGCGGTCTTGCTCATATTGTACCAAAGAATTCGCTCAGCTTCGCCACCGCCGCGTCCAGCAGCGCGTCCTCTTTGCAATAGCAGAAGCGGATGAAATGGTTGACCCCGGACTCCGCGCCGCCCTGGTAGAAGGCCGAGAACGGCACCGCGGCGACGCCGGCCTCGGTGGTGATGTGCTTGCAAAACGCCGCGTCGTCGCCGTTGAAGCCGCTGCGGTTTGCGATGGCCTGGAAATCAGCGGTCAGGAAATAGGTGCCTTCGGACGGCATGATATCGAAGCCGATCGCCGCCAATCCGTCCGCCAATCGGTCGCGCTTGGCCTCCATCTCGGCGCCGAGGGCATCGAAATAGGCGTCGTCTTTTCCCAGCCCATAGGCGACGGCGGCCTGCAGGTTGGGCGCCGTGGTGAAGGTCAGGAACTGGTGCGCCTTGGCCGCCGCCCCGATCAGCAGCTCCGGGCCGGTGGTATAGCCCACCTTCCAGCCGGTCATGGAAAAGGTCTTGCCCGCCGAACCGATGCGCAAACAGCGCTCGGACATGCCCGGCAAGGTCATCAGCGGGATGTGGCGGCGCCCGTCATAGACCATGTGCTCATACACTTCGTCGCAAATGGCGTAGGCGTCGTGTTTTTCGAGTAGCCCGGCGATAAAGGCCAGCTCGTCGGCGCTGAACACCTTGGAGGCCGGGTTCATGGGCGAGTTCAAAAGGATCAGCTTGGTCTTATGAGAAAACGCCGCCGCCAGATCGTCCAGGGGCAGCTTCCAATCGGGCGGCGCCACGCGCACCAGTTTCGGGGTGCCGCCGGCGCGCCGCAATATGGGCAGGTAGCAATCATAGGTGGGCTCGATCAGGACTGCCTCGTCGCCGGGCTCGATCAGGCCGAACAGGCAGGCCGCCAGGGCCTCGGTGGCGCCCGACGTGACCATCACTTGGGATCGCCAGTCCACGTCCAGATCATAGAACCGCTTGTTGTGGGCGGCCACCGCCTGGCGCAGGGCCGGGATGCCCATCATCGGCGGATATTGGTTGGGGCCGTCGATGGATTGCTCGGCGGCGACGCGGCGGATGTCCTCGGGCCCGTCCCGGTCGGGAAAGCCCTGGCCCAGATTGATGGCGCCATGCTCGGCGGCCAGCGCCGACATCACCGTGAAGATGGTGGTGCCGTATTCGGACAGGATCGAATTGTAGGTTTTCATGGCCCGACTATCGCCGGGCAGGGCCGGCGAGGTCAATAAGCTCGGCCAATTCGCGGATTTCCCAGTCGGGCTGGGCCGGCGCGCCGGCGGGCAGCGCGTCGCCATGGGGATTGTACCAGACGGCGTGAATGCCGAGCGCCGCGGCGCCGGCGATGTCCCATTTCAAATCGTCGCCGATCATCCAAGTTTGGTCCGCCGAAGCGCCGAGGGCGGCGAGGGCGCGCTCGAACGCTTCCACCGCCGGCTTGCCCACGCCGATTTCCTCCTCAACCAAAATATGGCTGAAATAATCGGCCAATTCGAAGCGCTGGATCTTTTCCCGTTGCGTCGCAGCCGCGCCATTGGTCAGCAATGCCAGGCCGATACCAGCCGCGGCCAATGCGGTCAGGGTTTCCAGGGCGCCGTCCTGCAACCGGGTGCCTTGTTCGCGCTGATCGCTGAATTGATCGGCGATGCGCGTCGCCAGGGCGGCGTCCGCAAGCCCGATGCGGGCAAAGGCGCCGGCGACGATACGCCGCCGGGCATCCCGCAAATCCGCCGCCCAGGCGACCCTTTTGGCCGGATCGTCCCAGGTTTCATCAATGATTTCCAATATGGCAACCGTGAGGCCCGCCGCCGAATGGTTCCCTAGGCTGCCTTGGTGGCTGGCGATCAGCCTGGTCCAGGCTTCCAGGCGCCGCCCATAGGCATCGATCAGGGTGCCGTCCAGATCGAATATGATGGCTTTCGGGCGCACCAGGCCGGTCATTGCTGGCCCAGGTACCAGTCCAGAATCTCGGCGCCGGTCATGAACACGACCCCCGGCCGGCTCGACAATTCCTCGAATATCTTGCGGAAATATTTGATCCGGTGCGGCACGCCGTGGATGTAGGGGTGCACCGCGATGGACATGACGCGCACGTTGTCGGCGCCTTCGCCGTAGATGGCGTCCACATAATCCATGCACCGGTCATAGAGCACCGAAGAGACGTGGGACTGGGACAGCATGATCGGGATATCGTTCAACTCGGTGGTGTAGGGGATCGAATAGAGGGGGCCCAAGTCGGTGTTGATCTGGCAAGGCTGGTCGTCGAGGATCCAGTCGGCGGTGTATTCGAAACCGGCCTCGACCAGATATTCCGGCGTTTTTTCGGTCTGGGTGAGGCCCGGGCCCATCCAGCCGCGCGGTTTGTAGCCGCAGAACGCCGCCAGATGTTCCGAGGTGCGGATCACGTCGCCGCGCTCGTCGTCAAGATCGAACATGGGTTTTTGCACATAGGAGTGGCCCATGAATTCCCAACCCGCTTCCAGCGCCGCCTCGGAAACGCGCGGATAGCGGTCGACCACGGTGGCGTTCATGGAGACCGTCGGGGTGACGCCGAACTCGGCCAACACCTCCATCAGCCGCCAGACGCCGACGCGCATGCCGTATTCGTACCAGCACCAGTTGGGGATGTCGGGCACGTGCTGGCCCTCGCCGGGGGGCGTCAGGATGCGCCGCGGCAAGGGCTCGGTGGGGATCCATTCTTCCAGGTTGACCACCGGCCAGACGATCACCCGGCCGCCATCGGGGAGCGTCAGGGGCTCGCGGTCGACGATGGCCGAATAGGGAATGCGGTCGTAGATATCCATGATTGGCTCCGATCTCGTTTGCTGGCGGGAGGCTATTTAAACGCCTGGCGCGGCGGCGGGCAATTCCCGAATACCGGCGCCCAATTCAGCCCCATTAATGGGCATCTGCACAATATATCGGCAGAATCAAATTCAACGGCCCGCGGCGTGGTGAAATATGCCCCATAACTCCCTGTAAACAAACACTTATATAGCTGCCCCGGTTGGCACGGGATGTGCGATGGGTGTTGTTAGACAAACGCCAGCGAATCGCCTTGGCGCGGGCCTGGGAACATGCTCTATGGACGCCGGGGAAAATACGGCCAGAGAATACAACGAGAGTTCATGCCATGAAAAAGATCGAAGCCATCATCAAGCCGTTCAAGCTCGATGAAATCAAAGAAGCGCTGCAGGATGTGGGGCTGCAGGGTATCACGGTTCTGGAAGCCAAGGGGTTCGGCCGCCAGAAGGGGCATACCGAGCTTTACCGGGGCGCCGAATATGTGGTCGATTTCCTGCCCAAGGTGAAGATCGAGCTGGTGATCGACGATTCCCTGCTCGACGCCGCCGTCGAGGCGATCCAGAAAGCCGCCTATACCGGGCGCATCGGCGACGGCAAGATTTTCATCTCAACCATCGACGAGGCGATCCGCATCCGCACCGGCGAAAAGGGCGTCGAGGCAATCTAGGCGGCCTTGCCCATGTTTCCAGACTTGCAGAGGCCGGAATTCAACCCTTAAATACCGCCAACCGCAATCCAGCCATTCAGCAGCCAGAATTCAAGCAGATTCAGAACCAAAGGGAGACCATTATGTCGTTGAACTGCAAAACACCCGAGGACGTGGCCAAGGCCATTGCCGAAAACGACGTGCGGCACGTGGACCTGCGCTTTACCGACCCGCGCGGCAAGTGGCAGCATCTGACCCAGGTGCCCGAAACCATCGACGATGACGCCTATACGGACGGCATCTTCTTCGACGGCTCTTCGATCGCCGGCTGGCGGGCGATCAACGAGTCGGACATGACCATGATCCCCGATCCGGTGACGGCGGTGATGGACCCGTTCACCCAGCAGCCGACCCTGATCCTGATTTGCGACGTGCACGACCCGGTCACCGGCGAGCAATATTCCCGCGATCCGCGCTCCACCGCCAAGCGCGCCGAGGCCCATCTGAAAGGCACCGGCATCGGCGACACCGCGTTTTTCGGACCCGAGCCCGAGTTTTTCGTGTTCGACGATGTCCGCTACGACGTTTCGATGAGCAACACCTTCTATTCGATCGACGAGGAAGAAGGTCCCTACAACACCGGGCGCAACTACGAAGGCGGAAACATTGGCCATCGGCCGCCGGCCAAAGGCGGCTATTTCCCGGTACCGCCCGTTGACTCACATGCCGATCTGCGCGCCGAAATGATCACTGTGATGGCAGAAATGGGTGTCAGCACCGAAAAGCACCATCACGCAGTGGCGCCGAGTCAAAACGAACTGGGTATGGAGTTTTCGACACTGCTCAAAACCGCCGACGCGGTGCAGATCTACAAATATGTTGTCCACAACGTTGCCCATTCCTACGGTAAAACGGCGACGTTCATGCCCAA
>JAYGEH010000422.1:0-17422 GCA_046582475.1 Rhodospirillales bacterium | reverse complement strand
AAAATATTGTAATCACAGTAATGAATGACTTCCGAGAGGCCGCCGGCCTGCGCGCGGTGGATGGTTTGACGGTCGATTTCGAATAGGTTTGGCGCAATTTGCCGGTCTGTGTTCGTCCCGGAACATCCCGCCATATCCCGGTAAATGGCGTTTCGATTGTGGGCATAATTGTGAGTTTAAAATTGTATCGAATACCAACTAATTGAAAAACAGAATCTTTTTAAAAATAATGGCGGAGAGGGTGGGATTCGAACCCACGATACGCGTTAACGTATACACGCTTTCCAAGCGTGCGCCTTCAGCCACTCGGCCACCCCTCCTTGCCTTGGCAAGCAAAAATATTAATCCGGTGCCCACGAATTTGGCCGGACTTCCGCCAAAGCCCGGACCCTATCGAAAGCGCTTGGCCGGGGCAACCGTTTCAGGCGGCGAACGGATCGCTTGGGAAAGTCGGGCGAAACCTGTTAGACTTTTACCATGATTGTATGGCGGCTCATGGGCTGGTTCCTTCTGGTCGTGGCGTTCGTATTCACCGCCGCCGAAGCCACCGTGCACGGCATGCTGGACGAATTCGGCGTGGTCTCGTCATTCCGGGTGCTGCAAGTGCTGGCGCCCGAATATTTGGCGTCGCTGCAAGCGGCGGTCGAGGGATATCTGCACCCGCTGGCGTGGGATCCTCTGCTGCGCGCCCTGATGCAACTGCCGGGCTGGATTTTGCTCGGCGGACCCGGCGTTTTTCTGATCTGGTATTTCCGCGACCGGACGCCCAGCGAATTCGAATTGCCCGAAGACTACCCCCATACCACATACGAAGATATCGTCGCCGCCGCCGAAGAGGCGGATTACGACGATATCGGCCTGCCGTCCAAATACCGCGACCTGGCCGACTATGATCCGACCGAGCCCTTCGTCGAAGGCGCGCCAGATTATTTGGCCGATGCCGGTCACGCGGATGATCTGGCGGCGGCTAAGTCGCCGGAAAAACTGGATGTGATGTCGGTGCTCCGAAAATTGCCCCGGCCCGCCAAAGAGGGCGACGGCAAGGATTGATTTCGCGTATTTGGCTAACGGTCGTCCATGCGCAGTGCCGCCAGGAAGGCCGATTGCGGGATTTCCACCTGGCCGAACTGGCGCATGCGTTTCTTGCCCTTTTTCTGCTTGTCCAGCAGCTTGCGTTTGCGCGTCACGTCGCCGCCATAGCATTTGGCGGTGACGTCTTTGCGCAGCGCGCTCAAGGTTGCGCGGGCAACCACCTTGCCGCCGATCGCCGCCTGGATGGCGATCTTGAACAATTGCCGGGGGATCAGGTCTTTTAGGCGCTCGCAGATGGCGCGGCCCCTTTGTTCGGCCTGGCTGCGGTGGGCGATGAAGGCCAGCGCGTCCACCGCCTCGGAGTTGACTAGGATCGAGACCTTGGCCAGGTTGGCTTCCCGGTAGCCATCCATTTGGTAGTCGAAACTGGCGTACCCGCGCGATGTGGATTTCAGCCGGTCATAGAAATCGAACACCACCTCGTTGAGGGGCAGGCGGTAAATGACCATCGCCCGGCTGCCCGCATAGGTTAGCTCCACCTGTTCGCCGCGGCGCTCGGTACAAAGCGCCAGCACGCCGCCCAGATGCTCGTCGGGCACCAAGATGGTGGCGCGAAGCCACGGCTCCTCGATGAATTTTATGTAGGTGGGATCGGGCATGTCGGCGGGATTATGCAGTTCTTTGACCGTTTCGTCGTTCAAATGCAGCCGGTAGATGACGCTCGGCGCGGTGGTGATCAGGTCCAGATCGAACTCCCGCTCGAGGCGTTCCTGGATGATTTCCAAATGCAAGAGCCCCAAAAATCCGCAGCGGAAGCCGAAGCCCAGCGCCGCCGATGTTTCCGGCTCGTATTGGAAGCTGGCATCGTTGAGGCGCAGCTTGGCGAGGCTTTCGCGCAAATCCTCGAAATCGGCATTGTCCACCGGGAACAGGCTGGAAAAGACCACCGGCACCGACGGTTTGAAGCCGGGCAGCGGGTTTTCCGCCGGCCGCTTCAACTCGGTGATGGTATCGCCAACCTGGGTTTCGGCGACGGTCTTGATCGAGGCGGTGATATAGCCGACCTGGCCGGGGCCCAATTCGCCGACCTGGGTCGCCTTCGGCGTAAAGATGCCGACCTGGTCGATCTGATGGACGGCGCCGGCGGCCATGAACTTGACCTTCATGCCCTTGGCCAGCCTGCCGTCCTTGATCCTGACCAAAATCATGACGCCGAGATAGGGATCGTACCAACTGTCCACCAGCATCGCCGTCAAGGGCGCGTCGCGCTCGCCCTCCGGCGCCGGCAGGCCCGCCACCAGGGCTTCCAGCACATCCTCGACGCCCTGGCCGGTCTTGGCCGAAATTTCGATGGCCTCGGTGGCATCGATGCCGACCACGTCTTCGATCTGTGCGCGAATGCGGTCCGGCTCGGCGGCTTGCAGATCGATCTTGTTGATCACCGGTACGATCTCAAGATCGGCATCAATGGCGAGATAGGCGTTGGCCAGGGTCTGTGCTTCCACGCCTTGGGTGGCATCGACGATCAGCAGCGCGCCCTCGCAGGCGGCGAGGCTGCGGCTGACCTCGTAGGAAAAGTCCACATGGCCCGGCGTATCCATGAGATTAAGCTCATATTTCTCGCCGTTTTTGGCCGTGTAATTCAGGGCCACGGTCTGCGCCTTGATGGTGATGCCGCGCTCGCGCTCGATATCCATGGAATCGAGCACTTGGTCCTTCATTTCCCGGTCCGTGAGACCGCCGCAATATTCGATCATGCGGTCGGCCAGGGTCGATTTGCCGTGGTCGATATGGGCAATGATGGCGAAGTTGCGGATATGGGTGAGCTTGGGCATAGGGCGGGGTAATATCATCCGTAAAGGCGTATTTCCATCCCGATTATAACTTTTGAGATTGCTGCTCCAACGCGGCGCGCATGGCGCGGCGTTGGGCGAAGACAGTGATGCCGACGCCGGCGGTCAGCGCCGCGGCCAGCAATATGGGGATCGGAAAGCCCAGATGCACGGCGATCCAGCCGAGCAGCAGCGCGCCGAGCGCCGGACCCGACCGGTTGATCACCCCCCAAAGGCTCATCACGCGGCCGCGCAGGTGCCCCTCGACCGAGCTTTGCACCACCACCTGGGCGGTGATCGAGGTGCCCATCTGGGCGCAGGACAGGATCGCCGCCGCCGCCACGCCGATCCAGAATATGTTGGTCGATGCAAACAGCACCAGCGCCAAAACGGCGATCAGCACGGACGCGAAATAGGTGCGCAGCAGGGTTTGCCGCCGGGTGATATTGCCGACAGCCAAGGACCCCACCATGGCGCCGAAACCGGCGGCCGATACCAAAATGGCGACACCGTCGGCGCCTCTGGAGAACATGGTATCGGAAATGCCCGGCAACAATTCCATATAGGCGCGCAGGAACACGGCGATGAATATCAGCATCAGGAACAGTTGCTTGATCGGCACATGGCTGGTGGCATAGGCAACGCCTTCTTTTAGATCGGCGAGCATGCCGGCGCCGCGCCCGGCGCGCTTGTCCGGATTAACCAGGACCACGAAAAACAGAGCCACCAGATAGATCAGATAGCCCGCCGCGTTGAAGGCAAAGGCCATGCCGGCGCCCCAGATCGCCAGCACCGGCGCCGCCAGGGCGGGAAACAGGAAGCGGGCCAGGTTGAACATGGTGGCGTGCAGGGCGATGGCCGAAGTCAGGTCGTGCTTGGGCACCAGATTGGGCACCATCGCAAGGCGCACTGGCGTCCAGAAGCCGGCCGCCGCGCCGTGCGCCGCCGCCAGAACCAATAGCACGTAGATATCGACCCAGCCGGCGAAGGTGGCGAAGGCCAGCAGCGCGGTTACCGCCATGATTGCGAACTGGACAATGCGCGCCATTTGCAGCCGGTCGTAACGATCGACATAGGCGCCGGCGATCGGCGACAAGAGGATGCCGGGGCCAGCCTCGGCGATGGCGATAATGCCCAGCCAGAGACCCGAATGGGTCAGCTCCCAGGTCAGCACCTGGATGCCGATGCGGTAGAACCAGACGCCGCCGGACGAAAACCAGCCAGCCGTCTCGACGATGAGGAAATTGCGGTGCTTGAGTGCGCGCAGCGTACTTTTGTTGACGATGTCGGCCAATACTTTGCGAACGCCGCTCACCCGAATACCCCCTGGACGAAACTCACCGGCGCCACGCCGACCAGCAACTCATGGAATATCAACGCAACCCCGTACAGCACGGCACCGATGATAACCGGCAGCCAGCCGATTTCGCGCCAATGGATGCGGGTCCGGCCCGAAAGCGCGGCGGCGAAAGGAATGTAGGACGAACTGGCTTTATAGGCCTGCCACGTCGCGCCCAATTCCAGCGCCTTGCGCTGCTCGATCAAAACGGGACCGAGCAATGCCAGGATCGCAAGCGCGCCAAAGAACAGCACCCCCCGGCCGCTGCCGGTGGCCGCCAGATGCAACAGCGCCCAAAGTCCGGTCGCCCACATCAAGGGATGGCGGGTGATGCGGAACATGCCATGGGCGCCGTCGCCGAGCCGTGGCTTCGGCGCCCATATGGACGCCGGGCTGGCGGTTGTGAACGATGCCGCGACGGTGATGAATATTAAAAGCATGAGGCTCAGCGGCAGATGCCGGATGGCGGTGGGCGCCTGCCACAGTTGCGCCTCGGGCGCGCGGGCATATGCGAGCACCATCCAGGCCAGGGCGGCCAAGACGATCAGCGAATAAAGTCCCTGGAACGGCCCGGCGCCCAGTTTGGCGCGCAAGGGGCCGCGCACGGTTGGCGACGACAATACCACATGGCCGCCGACGAACAGCGCGCTGGCCAGCATCAACTCGGTCAGGTCTTCGAACATAGCTTTATTTTCGGTCCTCGCGCCGGAAAAGAAAAGCGCGCGCGTTTGCCCCTTGCGCGTTGCATATTGCGTACTATATGGAACCAGAACATTTCGCAAACATCTAAAATGGGAGATTCCAATGGACGCATCGACACCGGAACTTGAGACTGAGATAACTCAAAAACCCCGCCACGAGGCCTTCGCCCGCGCCTACGCCGCCGGGGCGGGTGGCGCCGGGGCGGCGCGCATGGCCGGGTATGGGCCGGCGGGCGCCGCCCAGCGGGCATCCGAATTGTTGCGCCGGGATGACGTGGCGGCGCGGGTCGCCGAGTTGAACGGCGAGAACGCCGCCGCGCTGCGCGCCGAGCGCCGCGAATTGACCGATAAGCTGGAGCCGGCCTTTGAGACCGCCTTGGACGCAGCCGACATCGATGCCGTGCTGCAGGTGGTGGAACTGCAGGCGCGCATCCTTGGCTTTATCCACGGCGGCGGCGCCATCCGCCCCAGGGGCCTCCGTTTCGGCGGTCCCGGCGCCTTCAATCCCTCCGCCGGCCACATGGCATTCCTCGATTTCCTCGATGAAGAAGCCGCCGGGGAAGGCGAGGCAAAGGCTGCCTGATGCCCGCCGATTTCGCCAATAAACGGCAAAAAGCGTAACAAACCATGAGAAAGCGTCATAACCGTAAGGGGGGTGCAAATATATGTCGCACGGGAATTATAATTGAAATAACACCCAATGCGATGAAATATCGCCTAGGCCGCGCCGCCCTCGAATTCCTCGTAATGGGGATAGGATTTGGTCATGTACCAGTTGTAGAAATCCCAATAGGTTTCGGGGCCGTATTTGGACGGATTGTCCGGCCCGGAGCAGCCTGGCAGGCATTCGCAGACCGGCTCGAACGCGGTGTTGATGAAGCACGCCACCGAATAGCGTTCCCGGTCCAGGGGCGGGATCACCCGGTGCGGGCTGGCGCGGAAGCGCTCGTTGGTCCAGCGTTCCAGGAACTGGCCGGTATTGACGAGTATCTCGCCTGGCATGCGCGGCGGGCGGAACCAGGTGCCATCCGGTTTCATGATTTCGAGCCCGTCCACGTCGGCCTGGGGCAGCAGGGTCATAAAGCCGGTATCGGCATGCGGGCCGAGGCCGAATTCGTTATCGCCCAGATCGGCCACCGGCGGGTAATGGGAAAGGCGCAAATAGGTGTAGTTGTTTTCGAAATAGGCATCGAAGTAATCGGCCGGCAAATCCAGCGCCAGCGCCCAGATCGGCAGCAGGCTTTTGCCGAGGGCGGTCATGGTTTGCATATATTCGCTTACCGTATCTTTGAACCCGGGCAAATTGTCCGGCCATTGATTATCGGAGTAAAACCGCTTACCGGCGATTACGCCGGGATCATCGTGGCCGTGTTCGGTGGCCAGCACCATGGTTTCGTTGCTGTCGAACTTGGTGTTTTCGTTGTAGGTGGAATGGCTGACCAGGGTGGCGCCCGGTCGAATATAGCCGCGCTGGTTCTGGTTGATGGCAAGCGTGTTCTTGGCGTCTTGGGACTGCTTATGAAAGCGCTCGGTCTCGGCGAAGATGCCGTCGATCACGGATTGCGCGATGCCATGATTTTTGAGATAAAAGAATCCGTGGAATTCACAAACGGCGCGCAATTCCAGCGCCAATTTTTCGGTGGCGCCATCCTCGCCGGCCAGAAATGGCGCCAAATCCAGGACCGCCAGCGCTTCCAATTCGGCCAAACGGCCCGCGCCTTGTTTGTTTGCCGGTGCTTCGTCCATGGGTTTTGTCCAATCGCTTGTGTTGCCGGCCTAATCCGGGTACCCGATTGAACGACATCGCGGCGAAAATTGAAAGAACTTGTTTTCCCGCAGCGCATAAATGGAAAATTGGGGGACCAAGACTATGGGTGAAACGGCGGGCGTCATCGGATTGGGTATCATGGGTTCGGCATTCGCGCGCAATCTGGCGGCGGCAGGCTGGGATGTGATCGGCTACGATATCGATGCCGGCCAAATTGACGCCCTGGCCGGCACCGGCGTCCGCTTCGAAACCTCGCCCGTTTCGGTCGCCGAAGCGGCCGGCGTGGTGGTCACTTCGCTGCCCTCCCCGGCGGCCTTTCACGGCGTCATGTCCGGGCCCGGCGGCATCATCGAATGCGGCCGGGACGGCCTGATCGTTATCGACACCTGCACCCTTAGCCTCGAAGACAAGCAGGCCGGCTTCGATGCCTTGGCGGAAAAATCCATCACCTTGCTCGATTGCCCGGTCAGCGGCACCGGCGCCCAGGCCGCCGACGGCGATCTCGCGATCCTCGCCAGCGGCGAGGAGGGCGCCTACCAAAAAGCCTTGCCGGTGCTGCGGGGTTTCTCCCGGACCCAGCATTACGTGGGTCCCTTCGGCGATGGCTCGAAGGTGAAATATATCGCCAATCTTTTGGTTGCCATCCATAATGCCTCGGCCGCCGAAGCCATGGTTCTGGGCATCAAATCGGGCCTCGATCCGAAGATGCTTTTAGATGTGCTGACCGCCGGCGCCGGCAATTCCCGGGTGCTGGAGCTGCGCGGCCCGATGATGGCGGCGAACGATTACGACAGCAAGGTCACCGCCACGATGAAAATTCAGGACAAGGATATGGGTATTATCAATTCCTATATCGACAGCCTCGACTGCCCGGCGCCATTGTTCAAATCGACCATCGGGCTCTACCGCGCTGCCCTCGAAGGCGGCTTTGAGAACTCCGATACCGCTTCGGTGTGCGCGGTTCTGGAAAAAATGGCGGGGATTGAACGCTAATCCCATGGCCGAGGCATCGATCCTACAGGCTGCCGAAATCCTCGGCCAATTGCGCGCCGCCCCGGTGGCCTTTGGCGGCTTGCCGGACGTCTGCCGGCCCACCGATGCGGCCGCCGCCTACGACGTTCAGGACGCTTTGCATCAGTGGTTCGCCGATCAGGGGTTTGGCCAACCCATCGGTTACAAGATCGGCTGCACGACGCCGGTGATGCAACGCTATATGGGCATCGAATACCCGTGCGCCGGCGGTATCTTCGCCCAGCGCCTCCATCACAGCCCCGCCGAGATCGATTGCGCCAGCCTGCACCGGCCCGGCGTCGAGTGCGAAATCGCGGTGGAAATGGGCAACCCGCTGGATGCCCGCAAAAATGCCGTAGGGCACGGCGAAGCCGCCGATGCCATCGCCGCCCTTTATCCGGCGATCGAAGTGGTCGATGACCGCTACCAGGACATGATGAGCATCGGCACGCCCACCTTGATCGCCGACGATTTCTTCCAATCGGCGGCGATTCTTGGGCCCCGCAATGCCGATTGGCGCAGCCTCGATCTTGGCGCCGCGTCCGGGCGCATGGTCGTGAATGGCGCCGAAGTCGGCAGCGGCCGGGGCGCGGATGTGCTCGGCCATCCCTTGAATGCGCTGATCTGGCTGGCCGAACATTTGGGCGCGCGCGGCCGGGCGCTGGAAGAGGGCACAATCATCCTGCTCGGCAGCCTTGTGCAATGCCAGTGGCTTGAGCCCGGCGATACGGCGGCCATTGAGATCGATGGGCTGGGCGCCGCCAGCGCCAAATTCAATCCATGAACGGCGATGCAGCCCAATTGTTCGGTGAAGCCCAACGCCTGCACGATGCCGGAGAGCTGGACAAGGCGGCGGACATTTACCGGCAAATCCTTAAGACCGCGCCGGACGACTTCAACGCCAATTTCAACCTCGGCGCTATTCGCTACGCTAGCGGCGATAAGGCGGTTGCCGCCCAACTGTACGCCCGCGCCGCCGCCGCCCAGCCCGGCCATTTGCAGGCGCGCATGGCCCATGCCACCGCCGCGCTTGAGACCGGGGATTTCGAAGGCGGCCGCCAAAGCGCCGTCGCAGCCGCCCGGTTGCAGCCCGATTTGGCGGACGCGCAGCTCATTCTCGGCAACGCCTTGCTGCTCGCACGGCGTTTCAAGGATGCCGCCGCCGCCCTCGCCCAGGCATCGGATCTTGCGCCGGACAATGGCGAGATACTGATCAGCCTCGCCTCGGCCGCGTCCCGGGCCGGCGACTACAAAGGCGCCATCGCCGTCTGCAACCGGGCGCTGGCAATCAATGCCAACCATGCCGACGCCCATTACAATCTCGGCAAGTTCCATCAGGCGCTTAGAGATTATGATCTGGCCATAGACCATGGCCGCCGCGCCTTGGCGCTGGCGCCCGGCGATATGGACGCCGCCGCCGCCTTTTACCAGCATCTGCAGCAGGCCTGCGCCTGGGCCGAGATGGAGACGGTGGGCGCCCGCCTGGATGGGATGATCATCGATGCGCAAAATTCCGGCGCGCCCATTGCCGAGGAGCCGTTCGTCAATATCTCGCGCAGCGACGATCCGGCGCAAAACCTTTTGGTTGCCGCCGCCCGCAGCCGCCGCATCGAAGCATCGGTATCGGCCCTCAAGGCGGGCATGCCGCCCCTTTCAAAGCGCGATGGGCCGCTCAATATCGGCTATCTCTCCAGCGATTTCCGGGATCACCCCCTGAGCCATCTGATGCAGGAATTTTTTGCCCTCCATAACCGCGCCCGGGTGCGCATCGCCGCCTATTCCCATGGCCCCGATGACGGCTCCGGCTACCGCCGCGCCATCGAACAATCCTGTGACCAATTTACCGATCTGACGGGCATGGATGACGAACAGGCGGCCGGGCGCATCGCCGCCGACGGCGTCGATATCCTGGTCGATCTCAACGGCCACACCACTGGCGCCCGCACCGAGATTTGCGCCCTCCGCCCGGCGCCCCTGCAAATTTCCTACCTGGGGTTTCCGGGTTCGTCCGGCGCCGGCTTTATGGATTACATCGTCGGCGACGACATCGTCACGCCGGCGGAATGCGCCCCCCATTTTTCCGAAAAATTCCTGCGCATGCCGGATAGCTATTATGTCACCAACGATGCCGAGGAGGTGGCCGATGAATCTCCCGGCCGGACTCAGGCCGGCCTGGCGGAAGAGGGCTTCGTGTTCGCCTGCTTCAGCCAAAGCTACAAGATCGAGCCGAGCGTGTTTCAAGTCTGGCTGCGCCTGCTGGAAGGTGTGCCGGGGTCCGTCCTCTGGCTGTTTTCGTCGAACCCGGCGCAGCGGCAAAACCTATTGCAAGAAGCGGCGCGCGGCGGCGTCGATGGCGGCCGCATCTGCTTTGCCGAAGACAGGCCCAAGCCCAGCCATCTGGCGCGCCTCGGCCTGGCCGATCTGGCCCTCGATACGCTCACCTATGGGGGTCACACGACCACCGTCGATGCCCTCGGGCGCGGCGTTCCGGTGGTCACCCGGCGCGGCAATCACTTCGCGTCGAGAGCCTCCGACAGCATCCTCACCGCCATCGGCCTCGAAGACATGATTGCCGCCGATCTGGATGCTTACGAAAAGCTGGCTCTGGATTTGGCCCGCGACGGGGACCGGCTGCAGGCGTTAAGGGCGCGCCTGGCGGACAACCGGCGCACCCATCCCTTGTTCGATGCGGCCGGTTTCGTGGCCAACCTGGAAACCGGATTTGAGATGGCTTGGGCGCGCTATTCGAAAGGCTTGGCGCCCGATCATATCCGCGTTGCGCGCCGCGGAGGGACCTAACAGGCAGGGAGGTTCAACAGATAGTATGACGGTAGGGCAGTTGCAGGCTGTTCAACTCAGCCAGCCATTCCGCTTCGGCCGCATCTGCGGCTTCGAATTGCATGCGCGAGGCGATGTAGTGGCTTTCCGGCGCCTGGCCGTGGTTCCAGCGCAGCACCGTTGCGACACCGAAGGCCAGCGCGACCAGGATGCCGAGCAAGGGGACACCGAGGAATATCAACGCGGGCAGGATGCTCATACTTGCCATGGTCGGCGAAATCCGGATCATGGGCAAGTAAAATTTGCTTGCGCGGACGACGCTTAAGGGAACGTGGATATGTTGAAGACGGCGGTTGTGGGGCTCGGCTGGTGGGGCAGGCAGATCGTGACCAGCCTGCAAGGCAGCGAAGAGATATCGGTCACCGACGGCGTCGATGTGGACATGGAAAGCGCCGCGCCTTTTGCCGCCGAAAAGAATATTAGGCTCGGTCCCAGCTATGACCACGTGCTCGCCGATGCGGGTATCGATGCCGTGATATTGGCGACGCCGCATGGGCTGCACGAAACCCAGGTGATGCAGGCAGCTTCGGCAGGCAAGCAGATATTCTGCGAAAAGCCCCTGGCATTGTCGGCGGCGGCGGCGGAACGCATGCTGGCCGCCTGTGACGCGGCCGGCATTACCCTTGGCATCGGCCATGAGCGGCGCTTTGAGCCCGCCCTTGAGGAATTGCGCCGGATGGCGGGTTCGGGCGAGCTCGGAACCATCCAGCATCTGGAGGTGAACTGGTCGCACAATCTGTTCGCCGGCGCGCCGGCCGCCGGCTGGCGCCAGGACAAAACCCAGGCACCGGCCGGCACGCTGACCGCCCTCGGCGTCCATATTACCGATTTTATGCAAACCATCGCCGGGCCGGTGGCCGAGTTGACCGCCCGCATGAGCGACCGCTCGGCCGATTTTCCCGGCGAAGACATTATTTCGGTTCAATTCCTGTTCGCGAGCGGCATCACCGGCACCATGTGCAATATCGCCGCCACGCCATTTTACCAGCGCATCAGCGTCTTCGGCGACCGCGGCTGGGCGGAATCACGGGAAGTTTCCAACGTCGATGTGCCCGATCCTGCCCAACTCACCTGGCGCGGCATGGACGAGGAAATCCATAGCCGAACCTACCGCAGCATCGACACCGTGCGCATGAACCTGGACGCCTGGGCCGGCGCCATCGCCGGAGGGGCCGAATACCGGTTCACCCGCGCCGAAAAACTGCACAATGTCGAAATCCTGGAAGCCATCGTCAAATCCGCGTCCGGCGGCGGCACCCAAAGCATCGGCTCGGGCGGGCCATAAAGGGGCCTTTATCTATGGGCTGGCGTGGGTTAGAGCATGCACCGGATTTCGCTCCTTCTCCCGCCTGCCGATTTTCAACAGAGGTTTCATTAATTGTTCAAGCTATCGGGCGGCCTGTTTTTGGTGGCCGCGCTTATCGCCGCGCTGCTTTTAATGGTGCCGCCGCCGGAGGGTGTTGGCGCGGGCGTCATGCGTGCCGCGGCGGTCATGGTCCTGGCGATCGGGATTTGGGCGACCAACGTGGTGCCATCCTATTACGGCGCGCTGTTATTTTTCCTGGCCGCCATGGTCCTCGGCGTGGCGCCGGCCAATGTTGTGTTCTCGGGCTTTGCATCGGGCGCCGTATGGTTGGTCTTCGGCGGCATCATCATCGGTCAATCGGTCAGGCAAACCGGGCTCGACGTGCGTCTGGTACGCACCTTCCTGAGCCATTTTCCAAATGCCCTGCTGCCGATCATCTATGGCCTGTTCTGGATATCGGCGAGCCTCGGCTTTGTCATTCCGTCGGCGTCGGGCAGGATCATCATGTTGGTGCCGGTCATCCTGGCGCTGGCCAGGCGCTTGGGCTTCGCAAAAGGCTCCAAGGGCGAAACCGGGCTTATCCTCGCCGGCGCCATGGGAACCATGGTTCCGGGTTTTGCCATCCTGCCGGCCAACGTTCCCAATATGACCCTGTTCGGCGCCATGGAAAGCGTCTACGGCCTGCAACTGGCCTATGGGGAATACCTGTTATTGAATTTTCCAATTCTGGCGATCGGCGCGCTGATCCTCTATCCGCTGACGCTTTGGGCCCTGTTCCGCGAGCCGATCGGGCCCAATGGTTCGGACGCCGACGTCATGCCCTGGAGCGCCAAGGACCGGCGCCTGATGGTGATCCTGGGCGCGGCCTTGCTGCTCTGGATCACCGATACCGTCCACGGCATCTCGCCGGCCTGGGTGGCGCTTGGCGCGGCGCTGATCTGCACCGTACCAAGGCTCGGCCTGATGCCCGCCAAAGCGCTGGCCGAAGACATTAACTACGGCCCGATCCTTTACGTGGCGGCGATCATCGGCCTCGGCGCGGTGGCCACCCATTCGGGCGTCGGCGCGTTGATCGCCGAGACCACCATGTCGGTGATGCGCCTTAGCCTCGGACAGGATTTGATGAATTTCTACGCGATGACCGGGATCGCCGCCCTTGTCGGCATCTTCACCACCATGCCGGCCCAACCCGCCATCCTGGTGCCGATGGCAGGCGCGATGGCCGAGGCGTCCGGCTGGCCGCTGTTGAGCGTGGCCATGACTGCGGTCCCAACCTGGTCGATGATGCTGTTTCCCTATCAGGGTCCGCCGATCGTCCTGGCGGTGGCGCTCTGCAATCTCCGCGTCGGATGGGTGATGAAGGCGCTGTTCGTTTATTTTGTCATCGCCGCCGCGGTCCTGTTGCCGCTGCATTTCCAGTGGGGGCGGTTGCTGGGGTATTTCGGCGCCACTTAAATCGGTGCGTTAAAGCTGGGCGCTGGGCCGCTGGCTGACGGCATCGTGCCAGCGTTGAACGTTGCCACGGTCTTCCGGAATTTCCAGCTTCTGGCGGCGGACGAAATCGATGGCGATCAGCGCCGTGATGTCGGCGACGGTGAAATGATCGCCGGCCAGGAATTCGCTTGTCGCGAAGCGCGCATCCAGAATTTCATAAAGGCGGGCGATGCGCTTGCGGCCGCGCTCGGCTAGCTCCGGGATCTGCTCGAACCCCAAGGCGCCGGTCAGCGCCCGCCCCGCCATGCGTTCGGCGGTATTGCGCAACACCTCCGAGCCGGCGATGAAGCCGTCCCATTCGACCCGGTGCTCCCACATGGCGATGACGCCCTGCTCGACCGGCGTGGCGCCCATCAGCGGCGGTTCCGGATAGGCGGCCTCCAGATAGCGGCAGCAGGCGATGGCTTCCGAAATGCAGGTGCCGTCGTCGAGTTCCAGCACCGGCACCGTGCACCAGGGATTGAGCTTGGAAAATTCAGGCCTGAGATGCTCGCCGCCCCTCAAATCCACCTGCACGGTGGGAATGTCGATGTTTTTTTCGGCGATAAACATGCGCACCCGGCGCGGGCTGGGGGCCAGAGCCATATCGTAGAACTTCATATTTGCATCCTTTAAATATACCAATCCCCCAGGCGTTCAGCGTACCATGCCCTCGGTCAGGGCGTTCAGGATGATGCTGACCACGAAATCGAGGACGACCAGGCCGGTTGCCAGAACACCGGTGATGCGGAGCGCGGTTTTGGTGATGAACCAGGTATAGAGCATGACCATGATCAGAACGAGCATTCCCATGGCACGCCCGGCGCCGGCAGACAAATAGCCAAGCTCGCTCAAGATCACAAAGGGCAGATAAACCAGGTTCTGCCAGACCGACGCCCAGTTATAGGCGACGATATAGCCGATGAATTCCTGCTCGCGCTCGATCGCCTGGCAAATGTGGAACATGATCAGCGGAAAGATCAGCCAGGCGATCACATAGGCGATGGTTTCCACGGCGGCGAAGCGCATGGCCGATATTTCGAAATCGCCGGTATTGAAGCGGATCGCCAGGAACAAGGCGAACAAAGGCGCCACCAGCGCGGCGGCGATAAACGAGCGCCAGAAGCCATCGACGCTGGTATCGAAATAGGCCATGCCGCCGGCATCGGCCCGGGCCAGGCGATAGGCGCCGTAAAGCGCCGAGGTTGTATCCTGTGACAAAGCCACGCTATCCACCCTCTGCAAAATAATCTTCGAGGATGGCGTTATATATTCCGGTCAGGGCCTCCAGATCGGCGACGGCGATGCGCTCGTCCGCCTTGTGCATGGTCTGTCCGACCAGGCCAAACTCGGCGACCGCACAATAATCCTTGATAAAGCGGGCGTCCGAGGTGCCGCCGGACGTGCTCAGTTCCGGTTTGCGCCCGGTGACCCGTTCGACGGCGCCGGCGATGATTTCAGAAAAGCGGCCGGGCGGCGTCAGAAACGCCTCGCCCGATACATGGATGGCGAGATCATAGGCGCCGCCCACCTTGTCCAACCTTTCCCGGACCCAGGCCTCGATGCCGCCGGCGTCGTGCAAATCGTTGAAGCGCACATTGAAGCCGGCTTCGGCCTTGCCCGGAATGACGTTGGTGGCCGGGTTGCCCACATCGACGGTGGAGATTTGCAGGGACGAAGGCTGGAAATGATCGGTGCCGCTGTCCAGGGTATCGGCGGTCAATGCCGCCAGCATATCCACAAGCCGGTGCACCGGGTTGTCGGCCAGGTGCGGATAGGCGGTATGGCCGGCGGTACCGTTTACGGTCAGCCAGCCATTGAGGCTGCCACGCCGGCCGATCTTGATCATATCGCCAAGGGCCTCGGGATTGGTCGGCTCGCCGACCAGACACGCATCAAACGCCACGCCCTCGGCCGCAACCCACTGCAGCAGTTTCTTGGTGCCGTTGACCGCCGGGCCTTCCTCGTCGCCGGTGATCAGAAACGAGATCGAGCCATCGAAACCATCGCCTTGCTGGCCCAGAAACTGCCCGGCGGCGGCGGCGAAACAGGCGACCGCGGTTTTCATGTCGGCGGCGCCCCTGCCATAGAGCATGCCGTCCTTGATTTCGGCGCCGAAGGGATCGGCGCTCCAACTGTCCGGATCGCCCACCGGCACCGTGTCGGTATGGCCGGCAAAACAGAAATGCGGCGCGCCGGTGCCGATGCGGGCATAGAGATTGGTGACGTCGGGGGTGCCGTCCTCGGAGAAGGTCTTGAGTTGGCAGGTGAAGCCGATTTCCTCCAGCGCGCCTTTGAGCACGCCTAAGGCGCCGCCATCGTTGGGGGTCACGCTCTCGCAACGGATGAGCGCACGGCCAAGTTCGATGGCGTCCAGTTTTCGGCTCATTCCCGCAAAATATCGTTGATGGAAGTTTTGGCGCGGGTGCCCTCATCGACGGTTTTCACGATGACCGCGCAATAGAGGCTCGGTCCCGGCGATCCGTCCGGCAAATCCTTGCCCGGCAAGGAGCCCGGAACGACCACCGAATAAGCTGGCACCCGGCCCTGGTGAATCTCGCCGCTCGCCCGGTCGACGATTTTGGTCGAAGCGCCGATAAAGACGCCCATGGAAAGCACCGAACCTTCCTCGACAATGACGCCTTCGGCGACTTCCGAGCGGGCGCCGACGAAGCAGTTGTCTTCGATGATCACGGGATCGGCCTGCAACGGCTCAAGAACGCCGCCGATGCCGGTACCGCCGGAGATATGGCAATTTTTGCCTACTTGCGCGCAGGAACCGATGGTCGCCCAGGTATCGACCATGGTGCCTTCATCCACATAAGCGCCCAGATTGACGAAGGAAGGCATCAGGACAACGCCCGGCGCGATAAAGGCCGAGCGGCGCACCACGCAATTGGGAACGGCACGGAAGCCCGCTTCCTTGAATTCGGCCTCGCCCCAGCCGGAAAACTTGGATGGCACCTTGTCCCACCAAGTACCGCCGTCGGGGCTGCCGTCCATGGTCCACATGTCGTTCAGGCTGAATCCCAACAGCACCGCTTTCTTGAGCCATTGATTGACATGCCATTCCGAATTACCGGCGGATTTTTCGGCAACCCGGGCAACACCTGAATCCAAAAGCCCGAGCGCCGCTTCGACGGCATCCCGAACCGCGCCGCTGGTGGCGGCATTAACCTCGTCCCGGGCCTCCCAGGCGCCGTCGATGGTATTTTGTAGCTCGGCTTGGTCCACTTTTTCCTACCTATATTTTCTGCTGATCAACGGGCGCGAACATGGCCCCCGTCCAAGCCTAAGTCAACGCGCGTTACCTCAACGTGCATGGAACCAACCGGAGCCTGCTAAATCCCCGCCACCCCGGCCAACCATTCGGAAAGATTGTCGGTTTGGTGATCGGGCGCAAGGGCCTCGGCTTCGGCGTGGGCCCAGGGCCGGCCGGTCTTCACCCAGACCGTGGTCATGCCCATTTCGGCGGCCGGGCCCAGATTGCGGACGATGTCTTCGACCATGACGGCGCGTTCGGGATCGATGCCGAACCGGGTCTGCATGCGCCGATAAACCTCGGGCGCCGGTTTCGGAATATAATCGGCGGCCTCGATATCGAAGATGTCGTCGAAATGACTGCTGATGCCGATTTTGTCCAGGACCCGCTGGGCATAGTCCAAGGGCGCGTTGGTGAAGACGAATTTTTGGCCCGGCAATTGGTGCAACGCCTTATCCATGCGGGAATCCCGCTTCAGCGGTTCCAAATCCACCCGATGGACGTATTCAAGGTAGGGCCCCGGTTCCATTCCATGGCAATCCATCAAGCCCTTGAGCGTCGTACCATATTCGCGAAAATATCCTTTCTGCACCCGGTAGGCTTCGGCGTGATCGACTTCCAGATAGTCTGCGATAAAGCCGCACATGCGCTTGTCGATCTGATCGAACAAATTGGTGCCCGCCGGATACAAGGTATTGTCCAGGTCGAACACCCAATGGGGATAGTTTTTCAGGCGTGATCGGGTCATCGGTGCGGCGCCATGTATCCGTCTCTATAATTCCATTCAGTAGTCTGGTTAAATGACTCCTGCAATCCCATTTAGAGCGTTTTCCAAGAACCCGGAGTCATTTAGCAATATT
>JAYGEH010000418.1:0-4164 GCA_046582475.1 Rhodospirillales bacterium | reverse complement strand
TGAGACAAACTGTCACCTATTTCAATAATTTGTTCGCACAATTCGGGTGACATTGCACTCGGGTAATAGGCATACTCTATTCGGGATTTGGTCTTCATATTCTATAAATCCTCGATGGTGACCGAGAGCATCGGCGCTTAGCCAACCAAATCGTCAACCAGTTTGGCCACTAGTATGTGCTGGATGGCGTAATCGCCCAAATGCTTTCCTGACGGCAATCCAATTGGACGATATACTAAAGGAAGTTGCGTCAGACGCAATCTGCTAGGCCAATAGTTAACGACGCTTATACCTTGAAGATGCTGCATGCCGGAATAATGAAGAAGCATGAAACCGATAAGGATATTGCTGAAACTCCGGCTTTGTATCGCGATAGTTTGATGGATTCGATCCATGTGGTGCTGACGCCGCATCTGGAACAGGGTATCGGATTGAAGCTATTTCAAACCTTCAACTATACCCGGGTTTATCAGACGGGCGATATTCTGAAATCCCATACTGACCGGGAGTCGGGCGAGATCAGCATTACCATCAACCTGGGCTATAAGTCTGCCGAACCGTGGCCAATATTTTTGGAGGCGGGCGGCACGACGCACGAATTCGCTATGGAACCGGGTGATGCCCTTGTCTATCGCGGCGTTGAATGTCCGCACTGGCGCGAGGAATTCACCGGCGACCATCATGCCCAGTTGACGCTGCATTTTGTCGATCAGAACGGCCCCTATACAGAGTTCAAATATGACGAAGCCTATCTTCGCTCGCGCGGCGAATTGGAGGGCGAGCTGGGCGTCATGCACGCCAAGGACCTTTAACCGGAGCCGGTTTCCGGCACCCGCGCCAAAAATCAGCCAGAATGCGTATATAGGGTTGCGCCCCGGTGGCCACAAATTCATGGTTTTTGGAAAGCCCCCAACAGACCTTGGATATCGTGGCTGCCATCCCGGCGCGGCGTTATCGGCTCGAGGCTGCCGGGCGCAAACCGGTTGGCGGCGGCCAGGGTGCGCAAATATCCGGCGCCGTGGGCAAACCGGCCGGTGCTCTGCAAGGCGAAATCGCCTTGCCTCGCCGTCTCCACGGTAAACAGGAACCAGCCGCCCGCGTTCAAGCAACCTTGCGCGCCGGTAAACACCGGTGCCAGATCGCCGAGATAAACCAGCGCATCTCCGCTGACGATAAGGTCGTATTTCTGGTGTGCGCCGGCCGGCGGTTGCGCCAGGAATTCTGACATCCCGGCAACGAAGGTGCGGCTGTAAACACCACGCGCCTTCGCCAATTCCAGCATCTCCGGCGACAGATCGACGGCGTGCAAATCGCGCGCAAACTCACCGATGGCGGCGCCGGTCAATCCGGTCCCGGCGCCGAGATCGAGGGCGCGCGGAAAATAGGGCTCGTCGGGCCGGTTCGGGGCGGATGCGATTGGTGCACATATCCCGCTCAGTTTTCGGGCCATGGCGCCGGGCACGCTGTAGTGCAAATCCTCCAGCATGCTGCGCTCGAAATCTTCGGCATAATCGCCGAACAAGGCGACAATGTAAGCATCGGGCGCGGCGCTGCGGGTGGTTCCCATCAGGGCGTCGAGGAGATGACGCGCCACGCCGTGGCTGGCATCCCTGGCCAGGCATTCCCGGTAAGCCGCCGCCGCGCCACGCTTGTCGCCAAGCATTTCGCGGGTATAACCGAGCTCCCAATAGGGTTCCGCCGGCTCCGGATCCATCGTTAGCGCCCGCTCGTACCAGCCTTCCGCCTCGCCATAATCGCCCAAGGCCCTGAGCGCCGCGGCCAACCCGAACGCCGCATCGGAATTGTCCGGCGCCATGGCAAGGGCACGCTCATATTCCGCCGCCGCGCCATCGAAATCACCGGCCTGATTACCGGCGGCGCCACGCTCCAAAAGCGGCGCTACGTCCTGGCTCTGCGCTTGGCCGTCCGCCGGTTTGGTCATCTGTCCAATGGTCCCGTTTCCGTCCAGCCGCCGATCGCGGCGATGCCGGCGGCACCGGAGTGGGCCAGACGCCGGGCATTGCCGGCAGTAATGCCGCCCAGCGCGTAAACCGGTAGCGGCGCCCGGCGGCCCCAATTCACGAACTTTTGAATTCCCAGGGCGGCCCGGCCCGGATGGCTCCTGGTGGCGAACAAAGGCGACAATAGCGCCGCGTCGGCGCCCATGGCCGCCGCCCTTCGCAGCGCCGCCGGCGAATGGACGGCGATGGTCAGCAACGCGCCGGGTCGCATATTCCAGGCCCGCGCCCGGCCCGAAAGGCGCGCCGTCTTCTCGCTCAAATGCAGTCCATCGGCACGCGTTTCCTGGGCCAGCAACGCATCTTCGGCGACAATCAGCAAAAGGCCGCGTTGGCGGCAAAGGGTTTTCAGGCGCCGGGTTTCCTCGCCCCTGGACGGACTTTCGGTATTCCGGTAAAGCACCGCCGCGCCGGGGGGAAGGGCGCTCAGCACCGGGCCCGGATCGGCCAGCCGCGCCCAATCGGTCATCAAAATTGCCGGCGGCAGGTGGCCAAAGCCGCTCTCGAAATTGAGCCGCCGGGCATAATCTGATAAATTCATGCTGCGCTGGCCAAATTTGTTTCCGAACCCCCGGCGTGGCTAATAAATCCCGGTCGACAAAACCATGCAAACCGACATCGCACAGAATCTAGCCCAGGTCAAAAGCACCATTGCCGATGCCGCCCGTGCCCATGGCCGGGGCCCCGCTGAGGTTGGCCTGGTTGCCGTCACTAAAACCCATCCGCCCGCTGCGGTACGCCTGGCCATCAATGCCGGCCACCGTCTGTTCGGCGAAAACCGAGTGCAGGAGGCGGAAGCCAAATGGCCGGAATTGCGCCAGGAATGCGCCGATTGCCGGCTGCATTTGATCGGCCCGCTACAGCGCAACAAGGCGGCGATGGCGGTGCGCCTGTTCGATGTAATCGAAACCCTCGACCGTCTTAAATTGGCCGCCGCCCTGGCTAGGCATATGGACGAGGCGGGGCGGCGGCCAGACTGTTTGATCCAGGTTAATACCGGCGAAGAAGCGCAGAAAGCCGGTATCCTGCCAGGCCAGGCGGACGAATTTATCCGCGCCTGCCGGGACCAACATGGACTGCCCGTCATCGGCTTGATGTGTATTCCGCCGGTCGACGAAGAACCGGCAATGCATTTTGCGTTGCTGGCGGAAATCGCCCGGCGCAACGGCCTGGCCCAATTGAGCATGGGCATGAGCGCTGATTTCGAAACGGCGGTGCAATTCGGCGCCACCTTGGTGCGCGTCGGCACCGCAATATTTGGCGCCCGCCAGGACTATGGCCGGGCGCCCGAAGCGGAACCGGTTAGCTCTCAATCATAATCAATAGGTGGGTGCTGCTATCGCAATCGGCGATCACCGATTCGAGATCATCGGCGGCCAGGGCAACGCAGCCTTCGGTGGGCGCGTAATCCGCCGCCGCCACATGCACGAATATGGCGCTGCCCATTCCGGCAACGGTTGGATCGTCGTTATGGCCGATCTGGATGACCAGGTCATAGCGCCCATCGTCCCGCCAAAGGGTTTCATGGCTGCCGTCGTGGGGCAGGGACACAAGGCTGTTGTAATTTTCGCAAGTCCCATAGTCGCACCAGCCATCGCGTTCGGTTATCACCGAAACCGGCAGACCGGTGGTTGGCGGCGGCAGGCGGTCGGCCCGGTAATACAGACGCCGCAGCGGAAAGCGGCCCGCCGGGGTGGCGCCGTCGCCTTCCCGTTTTTCGGCGGCGATGCCGGCGCAACCAAGGGCGCACCGGAACCTGGCCTCGCCGTGGACCAGCCAGCCATCGGGTTTAACGATTAAATCCATGGCCGCAGTATAGAACGGAGACGGTGTTCTGGTCCAAAGATCCGTGGCCAAATATCAGGGGCCGAATTAGTTGATTGTTAAGAAGCCCATTTGAGGGCTGATGGTTGGATAATCAGGCCCCATATTGTGGTGATGATTTTGCACAAAAGCTTTTTCAACCATTTGAGGATGAGGCGCAGGTTGTAGCCTACGGCGCTCATGACGGCGTTGAACTGGTCGCCCTTGCGGCCCTTGAGGAAGTTGCGGCCCAGATGGCCGTCGGTTTTGCAATGGCCGATCACCGCTTCGATGGCGGAGCGCCGCCGCAGTTCCTTTTTAATCTGGCCGTGGACGCCGCGCT
>JAYGEH010000335.1:0-4656 GCA_046582475.1 Rhodospirillales bacterium | reverse complement strand
GAAGGCCGGTGGATATCAAGATGATCAAGGACGGCTCGATCCTGGTCAGCGATGATTTCCTGAATGCCGTCTACCGGATCACCTATCAGAGGAGTGGGCAATGAATGAACAGAAATCGGCGCTTTCCGGCGCCGAGCTTGTTGCGCGGGCCGGAGCCTTGGTTCCTGCGTTACGCGAGCGGGCCGCCGCCGCCGAGGAAAGCGGCCGCATCCCCGAGGAAACGATAGAGGATTTAATCGCCGCCGATTTGTTTCGCGCCGTGGTGCCCGAACGCTTCGGCGGCCACGAGGTGGATTTCAAATACATCCCGCAGATATTCCGGGAACTGGGGCGCGGCTGCACTTCGACCGCCTGGACCATGGGGTTCCTCGTCTACCATAATTTTCAATTCGCGCATTTCCCGGAGCAGGGGCAAGAGGATGCCTGGGGGACAAATGGCTACACCATGGCGCCCGGCCAGGTGATGCCGTCGGGCTCGGCCGGGGCGGTCGATGGCGGCTTTGAATTGAGCGGGCGCTGGGGCTACGCCACCGGCATCCAGCACGGCGATTGGATGCTTCTTAGCGCGCCGATCGCCGGGCAAACCGAGACGCCGGACGTGCGCCGGTTTTTCCTGCCGGTCTCCGACTTTACCGTCCTCGATACCTGGCACGTGTCGGCCATGCGCGCCACCGGCAGCCACGACGTCACCCTGGAGAACGTGTTCGTGCCCGAACACCGCATGATCCGGGTTGCCGATTTGCGCGCCGGCCAGGCGCCCGGTCTGGCCCTCAACACCGGGCCCTTGTGGCGGGTGCCGCTCTTGACGCTGATGTGCCTTGGCGCCGTCGGCCCCATGCTGGGCGCCGCCGAAGCCATGCTCGAGCTGGTCACCGAAATATTGAAAAATAAGGTCGGCGCCTACACCGGGAAGCGAATGCAGACCATGATGCCGACGCGCATTCGCCTGGCCGATAACAAGGCCCGGCTGGACGCGGTGCGCGGCCTGTTCGATGGCAAGATACAATTCGTCTCCGATACCGTTTATGGCGGTGGAACCCTCGACGGCTCGATGCGCGCCGATATGCGCCTGGCGGTCTCCCACATTGCCCGCGAATGCCACGATATGGTCAACGAACTGGCCTTGATGGCGGGCAGCCGGGCCACCTATCTGGACTCGCCCATCCAGCGATTCCAGCGCGATATCAACAGCCTCGCCAGCCACGCCTTCTTCAATTTTGATACCAACGCCGATCTCTATGGCGGCGTAATGATGGGCGCTGATATTCCTGATAACGCCATGATTTAATTAGATAAAATCATCCGATCGGCCAACCAGCCGCTGGCCTCTTCCAGGACGCTCGGCCAGTCGCCGGGGGCCGGCTGCTCGAACGATGCCAGCCAATCGCCGTACCAGGCGGGGCCCAGCTTGGACCAGCGCCAGTCGGCATCGAGCGGATTGACCACGGCGCATGCCTTGCCGAGGGCGCCGGCCAGATGGGCGATCGAGGTGTCGACGGTTAGGACGCCGTCCAGGGCCGAAACCAGGGCGGCGGTGTCGGCGAAATTGGAGCGCAGATGGACGTAGTCCAACAGCCGGCCCGACTGCAGGAAAGGCGCAAGTTCTTCCACATCCTCGGCCGGCCATTGCAGGCTGACGAAAGTGGCGGGGGCGGAGGTGATCAGGTTTTTCAAGGGCTCCAGATCGTGGATCGAGCGGCGCCGGTCGTTGACGTTATCGGGATTGCCCTTCCAGGCGATGCCGATGGTGGGCCCCTCGGGAAGCATTTGCCGCCACGCCTCGGTGGCTTCCGGAGGCACCTTCAGATAAGGATCGCGGCTCAAAACCGCCGCTTCGGCGTCCAGCTTCAGGATCGCCGGGATCGACAAAAGCGGCGCGTGGAAATCATAGGCCGTATCGCCGGGGGCAACCGGTCCGAAGGCGATGGCCGGGAAGGCGGCTTCGAACAGCGGCTGCAATTCCTCGAACATGGGGCAGCGGATTTTGGCGCCCTGATTGCTCAGGAGGGAAAGGTAGCGCCCGAACTGCATGACATCGCCGGTGCCCTGTTCGACGCCGATCAAAATCCGCTTGCCGGCCAGCGCTTCGCCTTGCCACTCCGCCAATCCGTCCGGCGCCGGTGGCTTGTCGCGGCGCTGTTGCCAATAGGGCCAGGCCGACCGGTAGTCGCCGGTGCTCAAATAAAGCTGCGCCAGGTACAACGCCTGGATGGGGTCCGGCCTTTCCGCCTGGACCTGCAACTGGTGGCCAATGGCGGCGGCATAGTTTTTTTCGCCGCGCTCGATGCGGGCCAGCATATAGTCGGCGTCGGCTCGATTGAGACCCTCGGCATAGGCGCGCGCTTCGCCGAGGCGGCCGAGGCCGAGCGCCGTCAGGGTCCGGTTCTTCAGGATCATTTGCCGGAAGCCGGCGCGCACCGCTTCGGGCATTTGCGCGAGCCCGGCTTCGGCCTGGTCCAGATAATCGAAGGCGGCCGCATCGCCTTGGTGGATGGCGATGGCGGCGCGGTCGATCAGCAATTGCGGGTGCGCGCCAAATTCGGCGAGCGCCTTGTTGAGCAGATTGCTGGCCCGATCCAACTGGCGCCGCTCGATCAAGGACCGGGACAGCAACGACGCCGCGTCGAGCCAGTCCATATCGGCCAGCAACGCCTCGGCGTCATCGTGCTGTTTCAGTTCCAGATGGGCCTTGGCCAGATTGACGGCAACATCCGCATCGCCCGGCGCTTCGCTGTGCAGGCGCTGCAACAATGGGACGGACTCCTTGAAATTTCCTTGCATCATCAAGCTCACCGAGAGCGCTTTTTGCAGGCGGAAATTGGCCGGAGAGGATTGCAGATGGCGGCGCGCGGCGGCCTCCCCAAGCACCGGCTCGCCATCCATCAAGTGCCGGCGGACTTGGTCGAGAGCGGCTTCTATGTCTTCACTCATGGCTTCAGAATTGCTCGTCCAACCGGGCCGCGATCCGGCCGGCCACGTCCGTCCAGGCGTTTTCTTCGGATTGCCAGAAGCGTTCGACCGAGCCGAAAAGGGGGATCGGCTCATCGGCTATTCCCCAATACCAGAGGGGCGTCACCTGCAGGGCCAAGAGGCAGGGCTTGCCCAGGGCGCCGGCAAAATGGGCGGTGACGTTGGAGGTGGTGACCACCAGATCGAGGCCATCGATGAGCGCCGCCAGTGCTTCGAAATCGTTGAAGCGGTCGATGTCCGGGTCGGTATATATCTCGGCGCCGGTGGCGGTCATGGCCTCGGCAATCTCAGGCTCGGTCTCGCCATATTGCAGATTGACGAAAAGCGCCTCGCGGCCCGCCAGGATCGAACCCCATTGATCGAGCGGCATGGACTTCCACGGTCCCACCTCCACCCGCGACGATCGCCACGCGATGCCGATGCGCGGCCGGCCGGCCGCCGCATTTTGGGGGCGGTCCCTAATCTCGGCGCTGCGCCCGGGGTCCGGGTTCAGATACCGGCCGAGGGGATACTGGCCGGGAAACCGGATGCGGCTTTGCAGGGTCAGGCTGGCGCCGGGCAGGGAGCGGGCGAACAGCGAAACCAGCCGCTCATCACATTCGAAAACGCATTCGCCGCCATCGCCGATCAGTGCCGGCAGCGAACCGAGATAGATAATATGATCGCCGACGCCCTGTTCCGCCCAGATCAACAGACGCCGGCCGGTCAAATCTTCGCCCTGCCAGCCGGGCTCGGGCCTGGTTCGAAATTCGCTCACGAAAGTATTCGCGTCCCAGCGGCATTCGTAATCACTTTGGGCGCCGGCGAAATCACCCTTGGCGAACCGGCAGAGGCAGCGCTTGTAGATCGTGTCGGCGTTGCCCGGGTCCAGCGCCAGGGCCTGATCGTAAAGGGCAATCGCCTCGTCGATACGGCCCCGGGATTCGACCACGCTGGCCAGGCTGACCGTCAGGCGCGCATCCCCTGCCGGGTTCAGCGCGAGGGCCTGGCGCATGGCGTCTTCGGCTTCGGCAAAGCGGCTGAGGTCACGCAAGGTGACGCCGAGATTGGTGTGCGCCTCGGCCAGCCCGGCGTCCAGGCTGATGGCGCGGCGGAAGTGCTCGGCGGCGGCGTCCAGATCGCCCTTCATCTGCAGCGTGGCGCCGTGGTTCACATGGCCGTGGGCGTTGTCGGGATCGAGGCGCGTCTTGTCGGCCAGAAAGCCCAGCGCTTTGTCGGCGTCACCCAATTGGATGGCGGCCATTCCGGCCAACTGCAATCCGTCCAAATGGTCCTTGTCGATGGCCAGCAACTGTTCGGCCAATATCATCGCTTGTCCGACGCGGCCATCGTTGTGGTGCGCCAGGGCCTCGGCGAACAGCGCATCGGGATCATTTTTCGCCGCCGCCTTGCGTTGATCGCGTTTTGCCCGCCGCCGTTCTGCCCGGTTCATGGCCTAGCGCACCGAAAGGACGGTCGGGTCCGCCCGATGGGCGGCAAATTCGGGGCGGACGGTGGGTGCCACGGTTGGATTCTGGGCGTCGGCTTGCACGGCGAAAACCTCATCTGCGTTCAAGAAACTGTCTTAGCAATTCCGGCGGCGGTTGACGATGGTTAAAGGCGGGCGTCAATTCTGGAACTTAGGCGAAGTTTCTGTAACGATCGGAAAGGCAAGTGGAGGGGGATCGAAGAACAATGCTGTCACGC
>JAYGEH010000280.1:0-16541 GCA_046582475.1 Rhodospirillales bacterium | reverse complement strand
TTGCCGGCGGCGTCGATGACATGGTCGGCCTCGATCGAAATATTGCGGCCAATCAGATCGACGCTGTTTTCGTTGATAAAAATGTCGGCATGGTAATCGTCCGCGGCCGTCACGATGCGGCCATTCTTTATGAGTACGCTCAACCGATCCTCCCTGAAAATGCTGGCTTCCGGTTCGCTTGTGGCATTCCCGGCGTTATCCTAATGAACTTTGCGTTTCATATCCATCCAGCCTATTATACGGGTCTGACGAAGAATTGAATTCTGCTTTTATTCTGTTTGGATGTTAAATTTCGAAAATCGAGTATCATGATGTGACATAGGCTACGCAAATTCAAAAGGAGGATCGAAATGAAAAATAGTCAAATTAAATCCGTCAAAACGCTCAAAACGGCCATAACACGCCGCAGGTTTGTCGCCACCGCGGCGGGCACCGTGGCGGCGAGCGCCTTTACCGGCGGTTTTCCGAATATCGTCCTGGCCGCGGATCCCATCCGCAGCGTCGGGCTGGGTGTCAGCATCATCAATGAAATCCAAGGCCGTGCGGCGAAAGACATCGGCTTTAAGATTCGTGGACAAGCGCTCGGTTACGGCGCCATGTTCGGCAAGATGCTGAACCAGAACGGCCAGTACGAGATCGCCGAAGGCTACTACAACGACATGGATGTGATGTGGCCGTCCAAGGTCTGGCAACCGATCGATACCAAGCGCGTCAAGGAATGGGACAAGGTCACCAACTTATCGAAAACCGGGAAACTCACGCCATCGTCAAAATTCGGCCAGGGTGATGCACCGTTCAGGCACCTGTGGGTGGACAAGGCCGGTAAAATGGTTAAGGGGCCGTCCCGGTACATCACCATGGTTCCGGCGTGGCACAACGCCGATTCCATCGGCTACAACCCCAAGGAGACCGGCCGCAAGATCGATAGCTGGGCGGAATTGTTCAGCCCCGATTTCAAGGGCAAGGTCGCCTTGATCAACACACCGCAAATCGGTGTCATGGATGCCGCCTTGGGCCTTGAGGCAATGGGTCTGGTCAAGTTCAAGGACAAGGGCGACATGAGCCGCCAAGAAATCGACGCCATGATGAAAATCCTAATTCAGAAGAAGAAGGAAGGTCATTTCCGCGCCTTCTGGGAAACCTTCGGTCAGTCGGTGAATTTGATGGTCAGCGGCGAAGTGGTGCTGGAAAGCATGTGGTCGCCGGCGGTGACCGCGATTCGCGCCGAAGGCGTTCCGGTCACCTATGCCTCGCCGAAGGAAGGAATGCGCGGCTGGCACGGCGGTCTATCGATTTCCGCCAAGGTGTCGGGCAAGAAGCTGGACCAGGCCTACGAGTACATAAACTGGTGGCTGGACGGCTGGGCAGGTGCATTCGTCGCCCGCCAGGGCTACTACATGTCGGAGATCACCAACGTCAAAAAGCATCTCGAACCGGCGGAATGGGATTTCTGGTACCTGGGCAAACCGGCGGCAAAAGATCTCAACGATCCGTTTGGTACAACCATCGTAAAAAAAGGCCACGTTCGCGATGGCGGTTCCTACGAAGCGCGTTTCAATAACATCGCCGTATGGAACTCGCTGATGAAGGAAAATAATTACCTGGTCAAGCGCTGGACCGAGTTCCTGTCCGCTTAGCCCGGAGTAACGCCACCGGGATACGAGCCGGGGGTAGGTTAAAGGACCGGCCGGAAATATTCGCGCCGGTCCTTCGCCGTCAAGGCGGAGACGACTTTTGGCTTGGGTGCACCGCCGCTACCCAGAAGAATAACCAAGTCAGGACATCCACGGCATGCAACTATCCGAGCGGCCCGAACACACCGGTTTGATCGGCGATCAACCTGCGGGCCCCATGGAAAGCGCCGAATCTGAAGCCCGGGAATATCGGATGGACGGCGGCTTTTCCGTTGGCTGGCTGATCGCGCCGGCAACATTATGGCTGTTGGTATTTCTCTTGCTGCCCCTGGCGGGCATCGTCGTTTTCAGCTTCTGGAAGACCTCCAATGCCGGCATGGTTCCCGACGGGACATTGGAGCACTACGCCGAATATTTCCTTTCCGAAGGGTTTTTCGATCCTTCCGCCGACAAGTTCCTGACACCCAGCGTCTTCGTAAAGACACTGGGTTCAACCATTTTTTTCGCTTTGGAGGTCATGCTTTACTGCCTCATCATCGGGTATCCCATCGCCTATTTTCTAGGCATGCAGGTTCGTTCCTTCCAATGGCAGATGACGCTGTTCCTCATGTGCATGGTGCCGTTCTGGACCAGCTATCTTATTCGCGCGGTAGCCTGGTTGCCCATGCTGGGCCGCCGGGGACTGATCAACAATATCCTGGTCTCGCTGGGCATCGTCGATAATCCGGTCAGCATATTTCTGTATTCCGAACTCAGCTACACCGTGGCTCTGGTTCAGCTCTACGTGGTGCTGTCTGTCGGTCCAATGTTCTTTTCGCTGGTCAAGATCGACCGCGAAATACTCGAAGCAGCGCGCGACATGGGCGCCACGCCATTTCAGATATTCCGCGAGATAATCGGTCCTCTGTCCCTTCCCGGCGTTGCCATCGGCATGATTTTCATTTTTGTCCTGCTGATGGGTGAATTCGCCACCGCGGTCGTCGTTTATGGCGGCAAAACGAGCACCGCCGGCACCGTTATCCTCAATTATTACGGCACCGCCAATTATCCGTTCGCCGCCGTGAACGCCATCATGCTGATGATCAGCATGATGATCGGCGTGGTTATCATTTTGAAAATCGTCAATATCCGGAAGGAACTTTGAGCCATGGCAGGCTGGACACCGGAAAAATGCAGGAAGGCGTGGATCAAATCCGGTTATTCCGTTTACTACGCTTTTTTCCTGGTTTTTATTTATGGTCCGATGATCGCCATGTTCGTGTTGTCGTTCCAGGGACGGCGCGGCGGCACCAGCTTTCCCATGCGCGGCTTCAGCTTGTATTGGTACGAAAAACTGATCGAGCCATCGACCGTCGGCGATTTGCAAGGTGCCCTCGGACGGTCGCTGGTCTTGGCCCTTGTCGTCATGATCATCACGGCGCTGTTTTCAACCATGCTGGCAATGGCATTCCGCAAGAAATTTTGGGGTTCGGGGGTTTTGTTTTACACCATCATGTCCGGGTTGATGATTCCGGGTATTCTTCTAAGTCTTGGCTTGGCCATATTAATGGCGGAAATCGGTATCCCGGTGGCCTGGTGGTCGTCGGGCCTGGGCGTGCATGTGGTTTGGACCTTGCCCTTCGGATTTTTGGTGATGATGGCCGTGTTCAACCGGTTCGATGGGCGCTTGGAAGAGGCGGCTCGCGACATGGGAGCCAGCGAATGGACCGTGTTCAAGGAAATCACGCTGCCGCTGATCACGCCGGGCGTCGTCGCCGCCGGATTATTCGGATTCACGCTGTCTTACGATGAATTTGCCCGCACCTCGCTATTGTCCGGCGAATTCAACACGCTGCCGCTGGATATCAATGCGTCGATGACCCAGAGAATTCGGCCCACGCTGTTCGCTTTGGGCACCGCCACGACGGTATTTTCGCTGTCGCTAATCGCCTTGTTCGTTGCGGTTTATATGTTTTTATACCGCAGATCACGGTAGCCGAGACACAGGCCGCTAGTCCGGCATTGCCTGGTCCAAGAGGACACCAGATTCCGCACCCCATGAGATGGTTTCGACTTCACCCATTTTGTACATGCGATCCGATGCCTGACGATGCTGCTCAATTTGGACGATCAGACCTTCGCCGACCTCGAAAACGTCCGTTTCCAGCGAACCCATGAATTCGGTAGTGATATATTTTCCTGTTATTTGGTTGGCCATGCCGTTGGGATCGCCGGTGCGCATGAGATCGGCACGAACAGAGAAATGGGCTTGGCGCCCTACGGTTACATGGCGGGTATGTTCCGGCACTCGGACGTAAAATACATGCTCACCCGATTCCATGAAGACGATAGAACCGCTGCGCGATTTAATGACGCCGCCGAATATATTGTTGTTGCCTATAAACTCGGCGACGAATTTTGTACGCGGATTTTCGGCAATTTTCCTTGAGCTTCCGATCTGCTGGATCACCGCGTCGGACATGACGATCACGTTGTCGGCCATCGAAAGGGCTTCTTGCTGGGAGTGGGTAACCATGATGAAGGTGATGCCCAGATCGCGCTGGATTTTTTTGAGCTCCACCATCATGGATTTGCGCAAATTGAAATCGAGGGCGCCGAGTGGCTCGTCCAGCAACAGTACAGTCGGACGCGCGATGAGCGCACGCGCCAGCGCCACGCGCTGCTGCTGTCCGCCGGAAAGGTCGCTCGGCCGGCGCTGAGCCAGCTCGGTCAGGTCGACCATGCCAAGCATGTCCCACACCAGTGGTGCCCGCTCGTCCCTGGACATGCCCTTCATTTTCAAGGAAAATTCGACGTTCTGCATAACCGTTCGATGCGGGAAAAGCGCAAAGCTTTGGAACATCATCGCGGTATCCCGGTGCGATGGCGGCAGATCAGTTACGTCATTGCCGGCGATGTATATTCTGCCGCTTGTGACTTCCTCCAATCCGCCGATTATACGCAAGATGGTGGTCTTACCACAGCCGCTGGGGCCGAGCAGGGCGACGAATTCGCCGTGCTCGATTTGGGCGTTGAAATCGATGACCGCTTGAACGTCGCCGTCGAACGTCTTGTTAACGTTCTCGAGAATGACATCATAATTGGGCATCGGTTGGTGTCCGGCTGGCGTCGGCGGTCAGCCGGCGATTTTGAGGGCGGCTTGCAGGAAAACCCAAACCGATTCGAACGGAACATCGTCGAACCCACCGCCCTCATTCGCCTCTTTGAGCATATCGACCGCCTTGATGCCGAGCGCATCGTCGCCCGCCGCGTCTTCCAATTTTTCCAATGCCGCAACAAACGATAGGGCCCGATCGGCTTCGGTGGGCATGGTATCATCCACCAGTTCCGTCAACCGGCGGGCGATTTCCACGAACTGGCTGCCGCCAATTGGGCGGCCCAACAAACCGCGAATGCCGTTTTCGGCAAAGCGCGACCGTAAACCTTCCGGCAGCGACTGGGCCATGCCTTCCAGCGCCTCGCCAATCGAAAAGCCCGACGTGAACATTTTGCGTATGGTATCGACGGTGTCATCACCGCCGCCATACATGCGGATCTGGGCCCCGGTAAGCGCGCTTCCCATGGCCTTTGCCTGATCGATATGGACGTCACGGTCGGCTTCGATCTGCAGCTTGGCGAGTTCAAGGAATGTCGCCGCATCGTTATATTTTTTCAGCG
This sequence comes from Rhodospirillales bacterium, assembly GCA_046582475.1. Lineage (GTDB taxonomy): Bacteria > Pseudomonadota > Alphaproteobacteria > Rhodospirillales > UBA2165. The sequence goes on along the minus strand of JAYGEH010000280.1, from coordinate 11,250 downwards.
CCCCCGCCTTTGCCTCCAAGCCGGTCGCTTCGGCTTCCAACATCCGTTGCGTATTTTCGATGCGCAGCGTGTCGATCTCCATTTCGGCCCGGCCTTCGGCGCCGGCTTCCACTTCCATGCCCTCGGCAGTTATCTTCTGGGCTTCGCTGGTCGCCTTCGCCCGGGTAATGGTGGCCTCTGCCTCCTGTTCGGACGAAAGTTTGCGGGCTTCGGCCTGGGTGATCATATGCATGCGGGTGATTTGCGCTTTGTTTTCTTCGTCGATGCGGCGCGATTCCGCTTCTTTTTCGGAGCCGATGCGCACCACTTCCTTTTCCACCTCCGCATCGGCAAGGACCCGCACCGAATCAACGGCTTTCAAGGCTTTTTCCTTCTCCGCGGTCGCCTTGAGGCGGTCCGCCTCGGCATTTTCAAGTTCCTTGGTTTTCCGCGCAAAGGCAATCTCGCGGTCGCGCTCCTCCTGTTCGCGGGCTTGGAAGCGTTGGATATCTGCAATTTCGCGTTCTTTTTCCTTTTCGATTATCGTGATCTGCCGTTCCTGTTCCTCAATTTCCTGTGCCAATGTGCGCTTGATTTCGGCCACTTCACGCGCCTTCGATTCTTCAATAATTTCGGCATCCCTTTTAATTTTCTCCTTTTCCAGCGCCAGTTCCTTAATGATTTCCTCCTGTTCGACTTCCCAGCGCTGATCCAATATAAAGCGTTGCTGTTCGCTCAGTACGCGCGCTTTTTCGTTGGAAATCTCTTTTTCCTGCGAGGCTTCGGCAATCGCCTCTTCTTTTTCCAGTTCGAGTTTTTCCAACGTCGTCTGCAAACTTTGTTTGCGCATTTGCAGCGCCGCAACCTCCTCGGCCAAATGACGCTCCTTGCGGGCCTCTTCTTCTGATTTCAAGACTTCGGTGGTGCGCAAAATATCGGATTGCTGGCGTTCTTGTTCCTTGGCAATCAGCTGTATCTGGCGATCCTTTTCCGCTTTCTCCAGATCCAATTTTCGTTGAACCTCGGCAAGTTCCTCTTCCTTTGTCTTGTGGATGAGGGCGATTTCCCGGTCCCGGCGTTCCTGTTCCAACGCCAAGCCGATGCGAATATCGGAGGTTTCCCGCTTCCTCGCCTCTTCCGTCAAGGCGATGTCGCGCTCGGTCCTGAGACGCTCCAAATCGACCTCGTTTTCAATCTCCTTGGCCTCGACGATCATCCGCTGATCAAGCACATAGACCTGCTTTTCCCCTAGTTGCAGCGCTTGTTCGTTGGAAATCGCCTTGTCTTGGTTGGCGCGGGCATTGGCTTCCTGGCGATCGATGTCAAGCAGGTCCACCTGCGTATCCAGATCTTTCTGGCGAATGGCGACGGTTGTGCGTTTTTCGGTTTCGTGCACCTTGCGCTTGGCGTCAGAGGTGATCTCGGTGATGATCTTCAGACCTTCGGCATCGAAAATGTTGTCGGTTTTGAAAAATTCCTTGCCCGATTGTTCGAGAGTAACGACCGTCACTTCCTCAAGATCCAAGCCGTTGGCCTTGAAACTTTCGACCACATTGTCCTTGAGAGCCTCCCCGAACGCGTCCCGGTTTTCGTGTAGCTCGCTCAGTGTTTTGGTGGCGGCGTAACTGCGGATGGCACCCACGATCTTCGCTTCCAAAAGGTTTCGTACTTTTTCGGCATCGAATGTCTTCTCTCCCAAACTGCGGCTTGCGGCAAGCAAATCCGTCTCGGTACGCCCGACATGGGCATAAAGTTCGGTTGAAATGTCGACGCGAATTTTATCGGAGGTCAGAACCGCCTGATCGCGGGTGCGGCTGACGATCAATTTGATGGTCTCCAGCGATACCCAGGAGATTTCGTGAAATACCGGTAGCACCATCGCGCCGCGGCCAAGGCAAACCTTGGTGCCCAGGAACCCGGTTCGAACGAAGCCCATGTTGGCCGGCGCGCGTTTGTACACCCAGATCGAGATAATATAGAGAATCGCGAGGAGAATTATCGCCGAAACGAAGAGTACGATGGCCAATTCAACCATTGTCTTGAACCTCCCTTTTGGGTCGTATTAACGTTTGTTGATCTTATTCAAATTATCCGTAACCAATCGAGACTTGCCTGCCGATTTAATCGGTTGCGTGCAATTTTCCGCCGGTTTTCATTTCACCAAAGTCATATTGCGGCAGCGCCTTCCTGTTGCGCCTCAAATTTTCCCGGTTCTCCTCGGTGGCCCGTAAATCGAGCTGATACCCGTCTCCCGTCAACACAACGCCATAGGCGTCGTGAGCCATTTCCGCAGACATCAAATTTCGCGCAACATCATTGCGCACCCTCGACGGTTCGCGTTCCAAGGGGTCCCCCCAGCCGCCGCCGCCCGCGGTGCGGAATATTATCCGGTCGTCTTTGTGAACCCTGACATTATCCACTTTCGCCGGCAAAGGTTCCTCGGCACCGTTTTTTCTCACCAGCACTTTATCGGAATAGGCCCCGGGCTGGCCGCCAAGAATACCCCAAGGCTGGGTTAAATGGCGGTCGTCGTGGATGGAAATTTCCCCATCTTCGAGAAGCCGGTAAATTTTTTCAATGCCGTTACCGCCGCGATGCTGCCCCGCCCCGCCGGTATCGGCGATGCTTTTGTAGCTTTCGATGCGCAGCGGATAATAAGTTTCCAGATATTCGGTCGGGATGTTTTCGAACAACGGCCACCAGGAATGCCCGTCCATGCCGTCACCGACCGGACGCCCGGGAATACCGCCGTAGAGAATTTCCATGAGTTGGAACGGCCGGCCCTTTGCATCGACGCCCGAATATATGAAATGCGGGCTGGAGCCGTAGCCGGCCGCCGTCGCCATTTCCGGTGCGTTTTTGCTGAGCGCGCCGCCGAGCACGTCGAATTGCCGGGCCAAGGCATGGGTGCGGCATCCAAGCGCCGCCGGGAAATCCGGGTGCAGCAAGGATCCCTCCGGAAGGGTGACGTGGATGAGGTCGTAAAATCCGTCGTTGAACAGAATCTGGGGGTCGAACACCATGATCATGTAGATGCCGATGAACATCTTGAACATACCGTCATGGAGGTAAAAGTTAATCGGGCCGGGCGCTTGCGGCGAGGTGCCGGTCCAATCGAAATAGGCGTGCTCGCCCTCGCGCCAAATCGTGATCTTCATTTTGAAGGGCCCGTTGCCCAAGCCGTCATCGTCGACGTAATCTTCGAACGAGGCGGGTTCTTCGGGAAGGTTCTGGACAATCAACTGGCGCATGGCGCGGTTGGTCCGTTCCAGCAACGCTTCGCAAGCCGCTTTATAGGTTTCCTTACCAAAGCGGGCGCACATTTCAATAATCCGCTTTTCGCCGGCTCGGCATCCGGCGATGATCGCCATCAAATCGCTGAAGTTCATTTCCGGCGTCCGCGTATTGTTCATGAGAATGTCGAGCGCCGCCTGGTTTAACGCCCCCTTGGAATATATTTTGATCGGCGGAATGCGCATGCCTTCGCCATAAATGGAAGTTGCCGCCGTCGGCATGCTGCCGGGCACCGGCCCGCCCACATCCATCATATGCCCGAACATCGAGGAGAATCCCACCAACTCGCCATCGAAAAATACCGGTACCAACACCATCCAGTCGTTGATATGGCTTATGGCGCCGCCACACTTGAACGGATCGCTTTGCAAAATGACATCGCCTTGCAATAGATCAAAACTTTGATCCTTCAGCATTTCGGTAATATAGGAGCCGAATTGACCAACGATCATGCGCCCCTTGGCATCGGTGATCATGGGAAATTCATCGTGCTGTTCGCGAATGACCGGCGACATCGCCGAGCGGAACAGCACCACATCCATCTCATGGCGGGCATTGCGCAGGGCGTTTTCGATGAGATCCAAGACAATGGTATCCAGGCCGGCCTCTTGCCCCGCCGCTGGTTCTTTGCTCCGGGCGGGAACCGGCTCGGCTGCCGGTGCCGCCGCCGGACCGGGTTTATCCAATACCGGCGTCTCTTCAGTCTCGGAAAGGGCTTGCGGGCCGGAAAGCGGTTCTTGAACGGCACCCTCCGCGCCATCTTCGAAACCGAAGTTCTGTGCGCATTGCAGCAAGGCTTCGTTGGTCGCCTTTTGCAGCGCGCCGCCCAGATCGCCGTTGGCGCGCGCCGAGCCAAACTGCATTTTCGACGAGCCGTTGACCGATAGTTTGCAAAGCACGGTGACCATACCGCGTTCGTTATTATGCTCGACCACCTCGGACGACCAGTTGGCGCCGAATTTCTCGTTCAGGAATTGGGTGACATTGGTCGCATCCAATCCTTCGTTGCCGTTGCCGGCGCCATCGGATTCCAGATCCTCAAGGGTCGCGGGCCGGTGCGAAACCCGCCGAAGCCCGGCGGCGTTCATTTGATCTTCGAACATCTTGTCGAACTGTTTCTTGTTCGATTTCAGAATATCCTTGAACGAGATCGATTGACTGAGCGGATTGAAATCGGCCATGACCTACATGTCTCCGGGAACAAGTGCATCGGGATAAATCAGGATACTCAAATATTCGTCAACCACCCCGGCGTGGCCGGGATGGATGATTGTCGTGGAATCCTTTTGCGTGATCACGGCAGGGCCGGCGAGACGGTTGCCGGCGGTCAATTTGTCACGGCCGTAAATATTGGTCATCGCAAAATTACCATCGAAATAGACTTGGTGCTGGTCGACCACCGCCGCCGACGGGTCCTGGGGACCCTTGTCGAACTTTGGGAATTCGATTTTTCCCACTTCGCCGGTGCCGATGGCGCGCAAATTGACCAGTTCGACCGGCTGTTCCAGCTTGAAGCCGTACAATTGTTCGTGCGATGCGCCAAATCGAGACGCTAATCCTTCGAGACCGCCATTGGTCAGCGTCTCGGGATTGACATCCATTGCAAATTCGTAGCCCTGGCGAAAATAGCGGACATCGGCTTCGTAACGCAGGTTCTGGGCGGTATCGGATATGCCTTCCTCCTGGAGCCAGGTTCTGGCTTCGCGCCCCAATTTCGCAAATTTTTCAACAATCTGGGCGCCGTCGGTTTCGTCGATATTGCGCACATAGGTCTGGGCAAATTCATTTTTGACATCGGAATGCAGAAAACCGAGCGCGGACAGCACGCCAGGCGTTGGCGGCACGATGACCGGAAAGCAGCCCGCCAGTATTGCCATCGCGTTGCCATGCAAGGGACCGGCGCCGCCGAAGGCGACCATCGCAAAATCTCTCGGATCCAGCCCTTTTTGCACGGTCACCAAGCGCAGTGCACCGAACATATTTTCGTTGACGATATCTAAAATGCCGGCGGCGGCCTGATACATGTCCAGACCCAAGGAGCGGGCGATCTCGGATACAACCTCTTCTGACGCCTTGATATCGAGCGACATTTCGCCGCCGAGCAGACTGTGCGGCAACCGCCCCAGTACGATATTGGCGTCGGTCACCGTGGGCTGATCGCCGCCCTTGCCGTAAGCCGCGGGACCAGGCACCGCGCCGGCGCTTTCCGGGCCGACACGCAGGGCGCCGGTCATCGGCACATGGGCGATCGAACCGCCGCCGGCACCGACGCTATGCACATCCACCGACGGCACTTTGATGGGATAGTATCCCAAGGTGGTTTGCCGGGAAATATTGGGGGTGCCGTTCTGGATCAACGATACGTCGGTCGATGTGCCGCCCATGTCGAAGCCCAAGGCATCGGGATGGCCGGCCAAGGATGAAAAAAGGGCGGCGCCCGATACGCCGCCGGCCGGTCCCGACAACATGGTGTGGACCGGTGATTCCGATGCCCGCTGGACACTCATCAGGCCGCCGTCCGAACGGACGATATTGACATGCGGTGCAAAGTTGATGGCGCTCAGCTTTTCCTCGAAATTACTCAAGTACCGCCGCATGGATGGACCCACATAGGCATTCATGACGGTAACGAGCGTGCGCTCGTATTCCCGGAATTCCGGAAGAATTTCGGAAGACAATGAAATCGGAATATCGGCATCCAATTCACCAATGAGCGCCTTTAGGCGTTTTTCGTGAACCGGATTTGCATAGGAATGGAGTAGCGAAACGGTGAGCGATTCAACATCCGCGTCGAGAAGCGCCATGATCGATTCGCGGGCATGATCCTCATCCATGCTCTGAACCACCTCGCCATGGGCATCGATCCGTTCCTTGATGCCAATGGTGTGTTCGAGATCGGCCAGCGGATCCGGTTTCATCATGATCATCCAACCGGCCAGCGGCCCTGGAGTTTGCGAGCGGGCAAGGTGCAAAACTTGTTCGAAATTTTCGGTAACAAGCAATCCGACCCGCGCCCCTTTTTCTTCCAAAACGATATTTGTCGAAATGGTGGTTCCATGCAAAAGGGAATCGATATCACCGATATTCAATGCGTTTTCCGCAATCAGGTTCTGAATTCCGATCAGAATTCCGACCGATTGGTCTTCGGGTGTGGACGGTGTTTTATAAATATTGATGGCGCCCGTTGTGTCGTTAAACAACAACAAGTCGGTGAAGGTTCCTCCCACATCGATGCCCAGACGGCAGCCCATGATATTCGCGCTATCCCTGTTAAAATAAATACCCGCAACAATAGCCGGATTTTCTTCCGGAGCCGATATCGATCAATTGGATCATAGATTAAAATAGACTCCGGCCCAATCCATTTGAATCCGAATTGCACTCTCATTTGATCGAAAATGAACGGCTCGGACCGACATTTTTGCCAAAATCGGGCGCGTTGACTTGAACGCAGTTTGATATACGATGCGGGCTGATAATTCGCAATGTTAGAATATTAGCTGGTTTGATGGCAATTTCCGCGTCCGAAAATGGTGGCATTTTCGTGGGTCGTCCGAAATTTTGGATCCGCCTGATCGTTATCGTAATACTGCTGATATTCCTGCTGTTTTATCCGCCGTTCGAAGCCTATCTGGTTAAACATATCCCCAATGTCCATTTCAACAATGTGGTGTTTTGGTTTGCCTCCTTGATCGGTGTCGTCGGTTACGCCATTGCCCACTGGCAATCCTTCCGCAAAAACATTATCCGCAACGTCGGTGATTTGGATGCCGAGACGTTGGTGTTTGACACCTTGCAAACGACGATCCTGATTTCCCTGATTTTATGCGCCGGCGCGATCCTGCAAGCCATTGAGATGCTGGCCGAACACCTTATGAACAGCGGACCCATCATCGACGCGGCGTTCGGCTCCAATTTGCTCGGCATACTGACCTTGGTCATCCTGTCAATATTGATCTATTTGCTGCACTTTGTTGTCAGGGCGTTTCGTCTCGGCTGGCATCCCCAGCGCCCACCGCATTTGAGAAATTCCGGCGAATCGGGCTAAGCGATCCTCACACCATGCCCAGAGCCCGGTCGCGATGGCTCGCTGCCGGCGGCGCATGGGCGAGCCGATTGAATATGGCGAGTGATGCTTCGATCTCCTCGCGTTTAAGATCGCGCAGGATGAATATTATGCGCGAGCGGCGGTCGCCGTCGGGCCAGGCGTCCAGATGGGCCGGCGGATGGACGATGTGCTGGACGCCGTTGATCAGTACCGGTGCCGCCGCGCCGGCGACATTGAGCAAACCCTTGAGCCGCAACACATTTTCACCATGACGATGAAGCAGCATGCTCATCCATATGCCGAACGCGGCCCAATCCAGAGGACCGTCGAAGGTCAGGCAAAAGGAATAAATGCCGCCTTCGGCGTGGCGGTGGTCGTGGGTGTCCAAATCCAAAATGTTGGCGTCGTCCGCCGCCAGCCATTTGGCGGCCTCGCCGGACCCTGTTTTGGCGCCCAACATATCTTCGCCGACCAACATCTCGGGATCGAGCCCGCCCGCTTCCGCTCTTACGATCGGCGCCGAGCCGTTGAGGCGCCGCAATTTGGCGATCAGCGCCTCGACAGTTGCGCTCTCGCAAAGCTCGGTCTTGGTCAGGATCAGCCGGTCGGCAACTGCCACCTGTTTGATCGATTCCGGGTGGCCCGCCAACGTGGCCATGCCATTGACCGCATCCACCGTGGTGACGATCCTTCCCAGCCGGAAATGATTTTGCAGTATGGGATCGGCGAGTATCGTGTAGGCGATCGGCACCGGATCGGCCAGTCCCGAAGTCTCGACGACCACCCTCCGGAAATATGGAATTTCCCCTCGTTCCCGGCGTGACAATAGGTCACGCAAGGCTTGCGTCAAATCGCTCCGGACGGCGCAACAGAGGCAGCCATTGTTTAACAATAACGTGCTTTCGGCGACATGTTGCAGCAAGTGATGATCGAGACCGATTTCGCCGAACTCGTTGATCAGGACAGCGGTTTCACGGAGTCTAGGCGATGCCAACAAGTCTTTCAGCAGCGTCGTCTTGCCGCTGCCTAGAAAACCGGTAACAACCGAGACCGGTATCAGGGTTGCGTAGTCGGTCAATTTCCATCCCCCTGGGATGCCGACAATGCGCGCAGCAGCGATCGATCGAGCGGATCACAGGCTTCGTTCAGAAGCCTATCAGCCGCCGGCCACAATTCGCCGAGGTTATCGACCAAGTGCGTTCCGCCCTTGGCGTTGCCGAGGATGTATTTTGCCGGCGGCCAGTCGGCCAGGGTCAAGCCGTAATGGGCGAGCACGAGATTGACCAGACGCGTCCGCTGCTGACGCTCGCGCCGGATTGTCGGGCGATCGGACTGGTGCGCAAAGGCGCTGGGATTGCTGGCGCTTTCGGTCCAGTGCCGGCGCCCGCCGAGCATGCCGCAAAGGCTGCACATGGGCTCGGGCGCGCCTATTCGGCGGCCGTTTGCGCGGCCTCTCCGCCGCGCGGATACCGATTGCGGAAATCGTTGGCGATTTCATCGAAGGTGCAAAAGCGCACACCGGCGTGGCTATTGATGTGTGCGAATATGCGCTCGAGCATCAACTGTACTTGCGGCCGTCCCGAAACATCGGGATGGATGGTCAGGGCAAAGACGGCATAGTCGTATTCCCGGTAGACCCAATCGAACTGGTCGCGCCACAGCTCCTCGATATCGCGCGGATTGACGAAGCCGAAGCTGTTGGGCGCCGCCTTGATGAACATCATCGGCGGCAGATCGTCCAAATACCAATTGCCCGGAATATCGACCAGATCCGTTTCCTCGCCCCTGACCAGGGGTTTCATCCATTCGTCCGGGTGTTTCGAATAGTCGATCTTCGTCCATCGGTCGCCGACGCGCACATAAAAGGGATGAAAGTCGTCATTCATCAGGCTGTGGTCGTAGTTAAATCCCTTTTTCAGCAGCAATTCGTTGGTCACGCCGCTGAACTCCCACCAGGGCGCCACGTAACCGGACGGCGGCTTTCCGGCAAGCCGGTCGATCAAATCGATGCATTTGTCCATGACCGCCTCTTCCTGCTCCGGCGTCATGGCAATGGGATTTTCGTGGGAATAGCCATGCATGCCGATCTCGTGGCCGGCTTCGACGACGGTTTTGCATTGCTCGGGAAAGGTTTCGATGGAATGGCCGGGTATGAACCACGTGGTGGGGATGGACATACGGTCAAACAGGCGCACCAGGCGCGGCACTCCGATTTCGCCGGCGAAAAGGCCGCGGGATATATCGCAGGGCGAATCTTCACCGCCGTAGGACCCGAGCCAGCCGGCCACCGCATCCACATCGATGCCAAATGCGCACAGAATTTCCTTTTTGCCGCCGCCGCGCGCCAGCGAACTTGCCGGCGCGGTGCTGGTGATCGGAGAATTGGTTACCAGAGGCCTCGGCCGGTAGGGCGTCCCCGCCAAAGGCCGCCGTTGTGAATGGCTTGGCTCATCGATCATTCCGTAATCTCCCTAAAAATGGTTTCCCGTTTAATTTTGATTGCTAAACCCCGTCGACCGCCGATAGAGACGCGTACATTTCCGGGCGGCGATCGCGAAAGAATTGCCACAAATCGCGCACTTCGCGGATCAAATCCAAGTCCATTTCGGCGACCAGCAATTCGTCCTCGGTGGCGGAAGCCTGAGCAATGATTTGGCCGCGCGGATTTACGAAATAACTGGAGCCATAAAATTGACCGATATCCCAGGGCGCCTCGGTCCCAACTCGGTTCACGGCGCCGATGTAACAGCCGTTGGCGACGGCGGCGGCTGGTTGCTCCAGTTCCCATAAATATTGACTGAGGCCCGCGACCGTCGCCGACGGGTTGACGATATATTCGGCGCCGTTCATGGCCAAGGCCCGCCAGCCTTCCGGAAAATGGCGGTCGTAACATATGTAAACGCCCAATTTGCAGTAGGCCGTATCGAATACGGGCCAGCCGGAATTCCCCGGCTTGATGAAAAACTTTTCGTAGAATCCGGCAACCTGCGGAATGTGGGTCTTTCGATATTTTCCGAGGTAGGAGCCATCCGCATCGATCACCGCGGCGGTATTGTAATAAACGCCGGTGATGTGTTCCTCATAGATGGGAACGACGATGACCATGGTATGTTTTTTCGCCAATTCCTGCATCAACGAAACCGTCGGGCCTTCCGGGATAGTTTCGGCGGCGGCGTACCATTTGGCATCTTGGCTCGGGCAAAAATAGGGTTGGGTGAACACTTCCTGCAGGCAAAGAACTTGAACGCCAGCCTTGCCCGACTGTTCGATCAGCGGCAGATGGGCTTCCAACATTACATCCCTTATCGCCGCCGGTTCCTGGCCGGTATCTCCCTTGAGGGACATTTGAATGAGTCCACCGATCAATGTGCCCAAGCCAACCTCCCTGATGATGTTTTTCGATGCGCCTGACCATTGAGCTGAACGCCCAAGATACAGATAGTGCACGCTGCTAGACAAGGTATTCAGCCCGCGGCCCGTCAAATCCGTCCCTCTGCCCAAGGACCGGTCTATTGGACGCTGAATCGTGGCTACTACAAAGGCGAGGAGATACTGGCCTGTGACGGCACCGACCCTATCGTTTATATTCCCAAACCCCTGACGTCGGGGAGCAAGGCGAGAGGCCGCCACGGCAAGCAGGACTTTCGCTATTTGACCGAGACCGGCGAATATCTCTGCCCTGCCGGGTCGGCACCGAGATGAGCCTGCACGTGCTCGCCTATAATCTCAATCGGGTCATCAACATCATGGGGGTCAGGCCATTGATCCAGGCCATGCAGGCGGCTAAATCTTGAAAACCCAACAAATTCGCCTTGCCAGATCGGATGAACCCACAGGACCGCCAGGCTGATAAGCCGGAAAGCGTTTCCGCACAGCCTGGTTCCGAAGCGGTCATTGAATGTCGGTGGACGCGACGCAAGCAAGATCGT
>JAYGEH010000268.1:0-3828 GCA_046582475.1 Rhodospirillales bacterium | reverse complement strand
TTGTTCAGCATCTGAATGATGATGATCTGGTTGCCGAGCGGAAGGCGGTGGTTGATGCCCGGTTTCTCCGGCGGCGCGGAAAGGTTCCAAAAGGCGACTTCGGGAAAGAAATCGATGCCGACGGCGCTGACCCCGCGTTCGATCATCAGATGCGACACCGATTCATCGAGGCAGATCATGTCGTCCCAGAATCTCTGCGATCCCCAGGCCCGGTCGGTCCAGCCGGTATAGAGAACCGGAATGACGCTGGCATCGAATTCAACGCCGCTGGCCACGATCATGTCGGCGGTGATCATCGAGTTTGGCTCGGCATCGGTCAGCGGAATGACGCGGCCTTTTTTGACGATGTTTTCCAAAGGCACCTCGTCGATGGCCCAGCCTTCTTCGAGGAAATGCATGGGCGCATCGATATGGGTGCCGCTGTGGCCGAGGATTTCCAACCGGCTCAGCATTGCGTGTCCGACTTCCGGCTCGTCCGCCGTTTCCAGCCCGCGCGCCCGGATACCTTCGAGCTGCTTTTCCGACACCGCCGACAGGACAACGCAGCGGGTCGGGTTCTCGGCATAATGGTGCAGCTTGGGTATTCCGATCATGTGGCGGTTTATTTTGAGACTCAAATCAACAATTTGCATGGCAAATCCTCCCTCAGTCCTGGTTTAGCCAGCCATCGACCACGGTCCACAGCTCCTCGGTCCGTCCGGTATAGAAATGATCGCCGCCATCGATCACGCTGCAGGCTGCGTTATCGGTGCCGGCGGCGAATTCCGATACCATGTCGGCAAGGCCGCCGAAGCCGAAGCGGTCGACATTTTCCGGCACGCTGCCTTCCAGTCCGCCGAACAGCACCAGCAAAGGCGCTGCGATGCCGGGCAGGTGCTTCAGGATGTCGTAGCGCTCCTCGGGTCCGTATTTGTCGAAAAAGGTCCGTGTGGTCATGAGCGCCCCGGTGGGCACGGTGATGGCGAATATGGCTTCCATCTCGCCCGCGTCGGCGAGCTTTTGGGCCAGCTCCACCTGTTTGCCGAAAATATCGCCGTCGTTGCGGGCCAGGTACGCCGAGTGCGAAAAGCGCGGCGGCGAGGAGGCGATCACGCGGCGGATGCGTGCGTCTTTTTCGGTTCCCATGTAATAGATGGTCTTCACCGCGCCCAGGCTGTGACCCCAAAGGCCGATGCGCTCGAAACCCTCAGCCTCGGCGAAATCAATCCAGCATTTCCAGTCGATGCGGCAATCGTCGATAATCTCGAAAGCGGCGCCAAGGCGTCCCTGGGGCAGGTGGTTGTAGGCGAGATCGTGGCCCCGGTTATTGACCCGCATGACGGCGCAGCCGCGCTCCAGAAACCTTTCCGCCATCGGATCGTGGAAATGGGATTTGTAAAAGTTCGAGCCGACGCCGTGATGCATGATGACGCAATCGATGGGCAGGCTGCATTCGGTGCCCGCAACCGGCCTTCGTAAACTGCCGTCCAAATTCACTTCGTCCGGGGTTTGGATACTAACCAGATCAACCAACATTACGGGTCTCCAAAAATTACCACTACCCACTCGTTGCGCGCCAGGACACGATGCAGCACTATGCCATTCAAGCATATTGCCGCACGGGGCAACAACCGGATTTAAGGGGAGGGATCGGCATGGCAACATTCGTTTTGATCCACGGCGCCTGGGAGGCCGGCTGGGCCTGGGACTGGATGGTTCCTTACCTCAGGGATGCCGGGCACGAGGTGCATGCGCCGTCCCTGACTGGTCTCGGCGCCCGCTCGCACCTCTTGACCCCGGAGGTCAATCTGGAAACCCATATCGAGGATATTCTCGGGATTATGAAATGGGGGCGGCTGGAAAATGTGACCCTGGTCGGGCATTCCTACGGCGGCGCGGTGGCCACCGGCGTCGCCGACCGGGCGCCGGAGCGGGTTGGATCGCTGATCTATCTGGATGCGTTCATATTGAAAGACGGCCAGTCGCTGGGCGATCTGATGATACCGGAGCGCGCCGAAATCATGCGCGCCCATGCCGAGGAAAAGGGCGAGGGCTGGTATTTGCCACCGTTCCCGGCCGATTTTTGGCATGTGAGCGATCCAAAGGAAGCCGCCTTCCTGGAAGAGCTGTCGACGCCGCACCCCTACGCCACCATGCTGCAAAAGCTTACCCTGACCGGCGGCCTCGATAAGATTGCCAAGAAGGCCTACGTGCTGGCCACTGGCTACGAGCCCAGCTCGTTTCCGAAATTCGCCGATGAGATGCGCCGCCAGGGCTGGCCGGTGGAAGAGCTCAAGACCCACCATTTCACCATGCTCTCGATGCCCAAGGAAACCGCCGAAGTGCTGATCCGCCACGCGGCGTGAAACGCGAAATCCCATGAATAATCCTATCAAAACCTATGCTGTCCTGGCGGCCCTGGTTTTGCTGGCCGCTTGTCAGCCCGTTACCCATGAAGGCAAGGGTATCGGCGTTGTCTTCATGCAGGGCCGCGGCGCCGCCAATCCAACCGGCGGCGGCACCGGCGATCTGGTGCGCAGCATGGAGCGTTACGGTGTGAACGTCGCCGCGCCCCGAATGCCATGGGCCGGCAGCCGCGGCGAGCCAGACTATTCGGGCACCATGGAAGATGCCCTGGCACTGGTGAAGGCGGAAATCGCCAGGCTCCGGGCCGCCGGCAACGGGATCATCATCCTTGGCGGCATGAGCGCCGGCGGCTCATCGGCCATCGGCATGGCAGCCCTCTTGGATGGCATCGCAGGCGTCATGGCGATCGCGCCGGCGCCGACCGTGGATTTGATCGATGGCAGGGGCGACCATCCGGCTTTGCTAAAATTGATGGCCAGGATGCCGCCAGCGGCGCGCCGGCGATCGGCGGCGATTCGGAATAGACTATGGGCCCAGACCAGGAAAGCGATGGATTTAATCGCCGCCGGCAAGGGCGACGCGAAAACCCGCTTCCAGGCAAGCAATATCAACAACCAGGGCTGCTACGATTTCGATATCATCACCACCCCAAACATTTATTTCAGTTACAACGACCCAAACGGCATGCGCGCCATGTCCTTGAACACCCCCAAGCTGAACCCGAAAACGGCGCTGCTTTGGGTCAACGACAATCAGGGGCTGACCCGGCGCCTCGGCCGCTCCTACGCCTTCGATCTGGCGCGGGCCAATGCGGGCAACCGGTATGTGGAGTTGGATGTGCTGCACCTGGGCGCGCCGGCAGCATCGGCGGAAATCGTCAGGGAGTGGCTGCTGCGCCTGGCGCCGCCCAAACCGGCGGGCTGAAAATCTGTTTTCTGCGTGCGATCAATTTCGGGTTACCGTCAGGATTACAAGGGAAAATATCGTTGCTGGTCGGCTATTTATGCTATCTTCGCGGCGAATTACCCGGTGGTTTCGGCTCGACTATTATTGGGCGATTGCCGGCTAATTCTATAATAAATTGAAGACGTTGCTGGCAATGCCAGATATTCAAAGCTAAATTCCGGGTCCTACAGTCAAATAATTGGGAGAGGTTTCATGTTTAAATCCAAGTCCGTGCGCGCAATTCTGGCCGGCGGTCTGACCGCCGCATTGCTGGCGGCGGCGTCCACCGGCCTTTCGGCCAAGGAATTCAAACTGATCATGTCTTCAAGCCATCCGCCCATCGTTCCCTGGGTGAAAACGCTGAAGACCCTGGTTGTTCCCGAAGCCAATAAACGATTGGCGGCCATGGGCAGTCCGCACCGCATTAAATGGACCGAAGCCTATGCCGGCTCGCTCTACAATTTTCAGAACACCCTCGAAGGAATAGAGCAGGGCCTGGGCGACATCGGCTGGATCGGCACCTTGTGGGAACCGGTC
>JAYGEH010000222.1:0-10092 GCA_046582475.1 Rhodospirillales bacterium | reverse complement strand
GGAAAGAAGTTGACCGAACCCGAGGATCGAGTTGAGCGGCGTGCGCAACTCATGGCTCATGGAGGAAAGGAATTCGGTCTTTGCCCGGTTGGCCTGTTCCAGACGTTTGATCAATAGCGAGCGATCAACCTGCATTTCGGCCATGCGCCTGAGCGAATTGTGCGAGTTGCGGGCAGTAGCATAAACGGACGCCACAAACAGCAAAAGAATGACGCCCATGATAATCGAAACCTCGCGCCCCTCGGCCATATAGCGGATCGCCAGCGGTAACGTCGACAGCGCCGTGTGGGCATAAAACGCCGGCAGCCAGGCGGCATAGTTTGCCGCCGCCCCTGCCGCCAATCCGCCGATCACGAATGCCAGAAATACTTGGTACTCCGGTTGATCCGGCGGAAAAAAAATGATCGCGGCCAATCCCCAAAGAAGCCCGTTGAAGGCGACGGCAACGGTATAATGGTTGGCAAATCGCAACAGGTTACGGTGATTTGATGGGTGGCCCGCGAGGCGCATGAAATAAACCAGCCGCGCGATATTGGATAGATTGATAATCACAAGCCAAGCCAAGAGCAGGTTCCAGGCGACGGCCTCACGCAGGAAAATGGCCACGATGATGGATAGGATTGAGCTGGTTATCAGCGGAATTCGATATTTTTCCTTGAAGATCTCGATGAGCTGGGCTTGCACCAGCGCGCCGCGCGGATGCAGCGCATCGCCCGCCAATTCCGGCGCCGCTTCGCTGGCAATTTGATTGTCAATTTGGTTCGGCATATCAACGGGCCAAGCTCATAAACGTTTCCGCCGCACCCATACCACGATTTAAGCGCGGGCAATACGGCGTGTTGAGAAATTGATCAGATCTTCACGGCCCGGATCGCAACCGAATAAACGACGGAAAATTCCGTACGGTCTTGGATTACCGCGTCCTGAAAGCCAGAAGCGGCCAACGCGTCCAGCATTTCGCTCTCCTCGGGCACGCCGCCGAGCGAGGTGTTATAGGACAGAGGATCGCTGAGTATCTCCGCCGGCAGGGGGCCATTGCGGACCAGATCGCGGGCGACGAGGCGGCCGCCGGGCTCGAGGATACGGTATATCTCGTCAAGGGCGCGGCCTTTGTCAGCGGCGAGATTGAGCGACGCATTGGCAACCACCAGATCAGCGCACCCCGAGCGAAGCGGCAAGCGCTCCAAATCAGACGCCATAAATCGAATGGTGTCATGCGCCAGCCGGCCGGCCGCGGCGGCGGCGCGGGCCAACATTTCCGGCGCCAGGTCGATACCCAATATCATGCCGATCCCGGAATAGCTCTCTGCCAGATACAAGGCATCAAGCCCGGCGCCGCAGCCGAGATCGACCACTCTCCGTACCGAATTCGCCTGCAGACCGGCAAAAGGAAAACCGCAACCGGAATAGGCGCCGGCAGCCTCAACGGTAAGCCGGCTGACCCAATGATCCGGGTATCCGGCGGCACGCATCTTATCGCCGCCGCCCGATGGGAAGGAGCCGTCCCGGGCCATCGCGCCATAGCGCCGCCCGATCTGGCGTTTGAGCTCGCGCTCCCAATCGCTGGGAGGCTCGGGTTGCGTCAAGGATCAGTGCGGCATGTGGTCCGGGTTCCAAAAGGTGCCCGAACGGATCATTCCGGCAATGCGCTCGCCATGCTCGATCCAGCAGTTCTCATTGAACTTGGCCTGTTCCTCCTGGTCGAAATCGACGCGCTCGACGCGGGCTTCCCATTTGCCGTCACCGAGGTAATCGACCACCGCATAGGCGGGGCGCGGATCGCCGTCCCAGCTCATGCCGACGGCCGCCGCGCAGACCACAACCTGCGGTCTGCCGTCCTTGTCGAGATGGCGGACCGAGGGTCCGTGGATATGGCCATGCGCCATAATATCGGCGTCAAATCCCTTGAGTTTTTCGGCCAGTTCGTCGTTGGTCAGGCGGAAGGGAAAGGCGTCGGCATCGCCAATATCGTAGGGCGTCGCGTGGTAGACATGAAAATCATGGCCCAGATCCGGGGTATAGGTCATCGAGAACGGGCGTTTCAGCAGCCAGTCGATTTGCACATCGCTGAGCCGTTCGCGGGTCATGCGCGCCATGCGGAACATCCATTCCTGGTGCGGACTTTTGGGCTTCATTGTGTCGTACAGGCGCGCCGCCGACCAAAGGTCAACATTGCCGGCAAGCACATCGATTTCCGGGCGGTCCATCATACGCTGCACGATGAGTTCCGGCTCCGGTCCGAGCCCGATCAAATCACCAATAACGATGATCTTGTCCGGACTTTCTTTCGCAACCTCGGCTTCCACCGCATCCAATTGTGGGATTTGCCCATGAATATCCGAATAAAGGCAATATCTCATGCTCATAGTGTTTTCCTTTCCTGCACCCCGGCAGATCAAATTCCAAGTCGCGGCCCTTGAACCGACGCCGCGCGCCTGGATAATTTATAGCAAACCCGGGTTCGGCCCGGCAAACGCAATTATTATCGAAACCCTTGGAATATTGAGGGATTAATTTGGTTTCGCCGGCGCATCTGGATAAAGCCGCGCTTGTAAATATGCCGAATAGGGTTTAAACGGCGGGCCGCACAATCCACGCAAACTTGAACAAATGGGCAGCCATGACCGGCGATAGCGAAATGCATCCCTACCGAACCAATACCTGCGGCGAACTGCGCCTCGAAAATGCCGGCCAGCGGGCGCGGCTTTCGGGCTGGGTGCACCGCAAGCGCGATCACGGCAATCTTCTATTTCTGGATTTGCGCGATCACTATGGCCTCACCCAATGCGTCATTGAGGTGACCAGCGCCTTATTCGGACAGGTGGAAGCGGCGCGCCCCGAAAGCGTGATCACGGTGACCGGTCCCATCGAAAAGCGGTCCGACGATACCATAAACGCGGAGCTTCCGACCGGCGAGGTGGAATTGCGCATCGAAGACTTTACCCTCGAATCCGAAGCCGATGTGTTGCCCATCATGGTCTCCGGCGAGGCGGATTTTCCCGAAGATTTGCGCCTCCGCTACCGGTTTATCGATCTTCGCCGCGAAAAAGTTCACGCCAACATCCTGCTCCGCAGCCGGGTCATTTCGTCGATCCGCCGGCGCATGACCGATCAGGGTTTTCTGGAGATACAGACGCCCATCCTGACCGCATCGTCACCCGAAGGGGCTCGGGATTTCCTGGTGCCGAGCCGCCTGCATCCCGGCAAGTTCTATGCCCTGCCGCAGGCGCCGCAGATTTTCAAGCAACTGCTGATGGTCGGCGGCTTCGACAAGTATTTCCAGATCGCACCCTGTTTCCGCGATGAAGACGCCCGCGCCGACCGCTCGCCGGGCGAGTTCTATCAATTGGACATGGAGATGTCCTATTGCACCCAGGACGATGTCTTCGCCGCGCTGGAGCCGGTGCTGCACGGCGTGTTCCAGGAATTCGCCGGCGGCAAAACGGTGACCCCGGTGCCGTTTCCGCGCATACCGTACGCAGAGGCCATGCAGAAATACGGCTCCGACAAGCCCGATCTCCGAAATCCCATCGAAATGTTGGACGCCACCGGCACGTTCCGGGGCTCGAACTTCAAAATATTCGCCGGCATGATCGACAAGAACCCGGAGGTGCAGGTATGGGCGATCCCGGCGCCGACCGGCGGCTCACGGGCCTTTTGTGACCGTATGAATTCCTGGGCCCAGGGCGAAGGCCAGCCGGGGCTTGGCTATATATTCTTTCGTGACGGCGAAGGCGCCGGTCCGATTGCCAAAAACATCGGACCTGAGCGCACCGAAGCCCTGGCCAGGGATTTGGATTTGAAAGACGGCGATGCGGTGTTTTTTGTCGCCGGCGTGCCGAGGGAATTCGCGCCCTTCGCAGCCGCGGCCCGCGCCAAGGTGGGTGAAGACCTGGACCTTTGCGAACAGGACGTATTCCGTTTCTGCTGGGTCAATGACTACCCCATGTTCGAAATGGACCACGACACCGGCAAGATCGAATTCAGCCATAACCCGTTTTCCATGCCCCAGGGCGGGTTGCAGGCGCTGGACGGCCCAGATCCGCTATTGGTGCTCGCCTATCAATACGACATCGTTTGCAACGGCGTCGAGTTGTCCTCGGGCGCCATCCGAAATCACCGGCCGGATATTATGTACAAGGCCTTCGATATTGCCGGCTATGAGCGCGACGTGGTGGAGCGCGAATTTGGCGGCCTGCTCAACGCCTTTAAGTTCGGTGCCCCGCCCCACGGCGGCTCGGCGCCGGGGATCGACCGTATTGTCATGCTCTTGGCGGACGAGCCCAATATTCGCGAAGTGATCGCATTCCCGATGAACCAGCAGGCCGAGGATTTGTTGATGAATGCGCCGTCGGAGATCACGCCCGAGCGCTACAAGGAACTGCATATCAAGGCCGATTTGCCAAAGCTGAAGGCCAGCAAAGACGATGCCGAATAGCGCCGAGCCCGAGATCGAGGCCCTCGCCGAGTAATTATTCAGAGCAGGCTGTAGTTTTTGGCGCGCAGGCTGAGTGCCGGCAGATTAAACATTGCCGGCTCCGGTTCTTCCAGTTCCGCCGGTAGGTCGGGCGTTTGCTCGATCGAATACAGCAATTCCAATATCATCCGCGTCCGCTCGATTATCCTCGGATCATCGGATTTGTGGTCGATTTCGAATTTAAGGCGTTCACGCCAGACGGCGGTGTAATCCCGGGCCCGGTCCGGCCGGGCCTTTTCACCGGTCAGGGCGCCGATGGTGTCATCGAAGTTGGGCATCAATTCCGATTGAAAGGCCAGCACCGCATATTGGTCGCGCGGCAAGTACCCGGCGAAATAGAGATCGAAACTCAAATCCGCCATTTCGCGCGGCGATATCCGGTGAACGTCGTAGGTTCTGGAAATTTCGTGAAGACTAAAGCTGCGGCCGGCGGCGATGACCGCATCGGGAGAATCGAACCGGGGCTCGATGCGAGCGCCGTCTCTTGGCCTCCGTGCGGCGCCTGCTGCTTCGGTCCGCCTATTATTGCCCTCGCGTGCCAGCATCCCAGCCTGCCGCCGGCTTAAGCCGCCGCCTGGGCGCGAAGCGCGGCTTGAGCATCGTGCGTGGGCCGCCGTTCGTGTATTTGGGGCATTTCCCCAGAAACCTTGAGCTGCTTGATGGTGTACATCGCCTGATCGGCGCTGGCCATGAGCGCCGGAGCGCGATCGCCGCCCTGAAATGCCTGCATACCGAAGCTGGCGCTGATCTCTATCGTTTCGTTGTTCCACAGAACCGACGATTGGTTGAGCTTCTGGTTCAAGGATTCGGCGCGGGCAAGTCCATCTTCGCGGCTGGTGCCAGTCAATATGATCGCGAATTCGTCGCCGCCAAGGCGCCCAATAACGTCCATTTCCCGGATATTTTCGCGCAGCACTTTTGCCACCTGGCGTAGAACCTCGTCACCGGCGGCGTGTCCGTGGGTGTCGTTGACCGGTTTGAATTCGTCCAGGTCTACATAGACCAGCACGCCTTCTTCATCCTGCCGCTCGGCCCGCGAAAGGGCGCGATTGAGCTCCTGCTCAAAGCCGCGGCGGTTGGCGAGCTGGGTCAGCTCGTCGGTGGTCGCCAGTTGTTCGAGATAGGTAATTCGGTCCGCCTGCTCGAGCACCGTTGCTTTTAAGACTTCGGCTTCGGTCAGGATAACATCGACCGCGTTAAGGAGCGAACTTGCACCGGTCTTTTCCGAATTTTCGGCGCCAAGACGCACCGGGATAAAGGGGAGAAGTTCGCGCACCCGCCGGGAAATATCGGCAAGTCTAATTGCCGCGTTGGATTGCGCGTCGTTGACCGCCACCGCTACTGTATTCACCTGGTATTCCTTTCGAGCCGTGGGCTCATTTTTATTCGTTGGCTTCCTTAGTAAACGAAAACATTTACGATCGTCTTAACGGAGCAAACATTGTGCCACCGATTGAAATATATAAAATATAATAAAAATAATAGGTTATGAGTATTATTTATCAAATAACATTAATCATTATCGGGAAGAATCGGAGCGGACCGGCAATATTATCCATGCCTCCCGGCAGCCGGTCGCCGGGAATTGATCGCAATATTATGGCGCTTGCCGGGCGCGCTCTATCATTGGCAGGAAAAATGAATAGGATGGCCGCATGCATCACGGCGTTATCAAATATTTGCCATCGGGTATATTGGGCGTGCCGGGTTGGGCGGCGCTTGCCATCTTAGTGGCGGCTATTTCACCGGTGCCGGCTGCGGCACAAGGAGGCGGCAAGCTGGCGCCGCACCGGGCCATCTATGGGATGACCCTGGCCGGCACATCGAGCGCCCAGGCGCCCTCGTCCATCCGCGGCGTCATGTCCTATGAATTCACCGACAAATGCGACGGCTGGCAGACCGATACGAAAGTACTCCTGCGCACCGCCCATGGCTCCGGGCCCGAAGTAGAAAACCTGCGCGTCATGAAAACCTGGGAAGCCAAGGACGGGCGTGGTTTCCGCTTCGGCTTTACCGAAACCCATGGCGGGCAGGTGCGGTCCCGCGTCAAAGGCGTCGCGGTGCTCGATGAAAACGGCGGCGTTGCCGAATACACCAGGCCGGCGCCACGCCGGGTAGCGTTGCCGCCGGGCACCTTGTTTCCGGCGCGCCATATCGCCGCGTTGATCAAGCGTGCCGAGGCCGGCGGCGGCCATTTCGGCAAGGTCGTCTTCGACGGCACGGCGGACAACGAACCCTATCAGGTAAGCGCCGTAATCGGCGCACCGGAAAAGGCCGACGCGCGCCTGACGGACATCAAAAAAATTCTCCCCGGCGGCAGAAGCTGGAAGGCGCGGCTGGCGTATTTCCCGGTGGCGGCGGAAGCCATTACGCCGGAGTTCGAGCTCGATATATTTTACCGGGAAGACGGCATCATCGAACGCATGCTGCAGGATTATGGTAGCTATGTGGTTGAAGCGCGTCTGCGCCAGATCGAGATGTTGCCGAAAGACGGTTGCGCGGTCCGTTAGAATAATTTATTCGCGCAGCAGCGAGCGGCCTTTTTTGATGGCTGGTTCACCGAATTTCTCGCGCACCGCATTCATGGCGTTTTCCACCTTGGCATAGGTTTCGACGCGGCTGTCCAAAAGGTCCGGCGCATCGGCGCCGGCTGCATCGGCAAAGCCGCTGGCGCCGATGCCGATCAAGCGGAACGAACGGCCATCGGCCTCTTTTTCCAGGAGCAGGCGCGCCTGGCGGAACAACACTTCCGCCAATTGGGTCGGCGAGGCGAGGCTGCGCGACCGGGTCAAAATTTGAAAGCCCGAGGTTTTTAATTTCAAGGTCACTGTTTTTGCCGCCAGATCGCGGGCCTTGAGGCGCCGCGCCACGGTCTCGCACAGCGGCCACAGGCGCCCGCTTAATGCCTTCGCGCCTTTAATGTTTTGGGAGAACGTGGTTTCCGCGGAAATGCTTTTGGCGTTGCCGTGGGGATTGACGGCGCGAGAATCCAGGCCCCGCGACAGATGCGCAAGGCGCCCGCCTATGACCCCATACCGCTTGATCAAATCCTCTTCACCACACTGCGCGAGCTGGCCGATGGTTTTGATGCCGCTCCTTTGCAGCTTGGCCTTCAGCATCTTGCCGACGCCCCAAATGGCGCCCACCGGCATGGGCGCCAATGTGGCTAAAGTCTCGGCGCGCCCGATCACTTGAAATCCGCGCGGTTTATCCATGTCGGAGGCCAGCTTGGCCAGAAACTTGTTGTGGCTGAGCCCAACCGAAGCGGTGACGCCGATCTGATCCACGATGCGGGTAATCAGACGCGCCAGGGTTTGTGCCGGGCTGCCACCATGGAGCCGCTCGGTGCCGCTTAAATCGAGGAACGCCTCATCGACAGATAGGGGCTCGACCAGCGGGGTCACGTCCAGCATCAGGTCCCGGATTTGTCCGCCGACACGGCGGTAAAGCTCCAGATTGGGAGGGATGATCACCGCCTCGGGACAGGCCTTTCTGGCCTGGAACATGGGCATCGCCGAGTGCACGCCCTTGAGGCGCGCAATATAGCAGCAAGCGGCGACCACGCCCCGCTTCCGGCCGCCCACGATGACCGGTTTATTGGCCAGTTCCGGCCGGTCGCGCTTTTCCACGCTGGCATAAAAGGCGTCGCAATCGATATGGGCGATGGCCAGATCGTGGAGCTCGTCATGTGCCAGAATCCTGGGCGAGGCGCAAGTTTCGCAGCGCTCCGGCGGTTTGCCCGCGGGCGCGGATTGGCTGGCGCCGCAATCGCGGCAGATGGCGCCCATCAAGACACCTGCCCCAATTCGGGCCATAACCAGGCGGCGCCGCGCACGCCGCCGGAATCGCCGTGGGCGTTGGCGGCAAGCCGGGTCTCGACGCCATCTGAAAACACCCATTGGCGCCAAAGTTCCGGCACCAAATGGTACAATGGTTTGATGTTGGACAATCCGCCGCCCAGGACAATCACGTCCGGATCGAGTATATTGATGACGTGGGCCAGGGCCCGCGCCAAAAGGCTCGCGTAAATTTCGATGCTGCGCGCCGCCGCCCCATCGCCGCTGCCGGCCAGGCCTGCGATGGTCTCTGCACTTTTGCCGCCGGGTGCCAGGCTGTCATAAATGCGGACCAAACCAGCGCCGGAAATATAGGTCTCGATGCAGCCATTTTTGCCGCAGTAACAGGGCTCCGCCGGCGGCGCATTGCCGCCAGGCCAGGGCAGGGGCCAGGGCAAGGGATTATGCCCCCATTCGCCGGCAATGCCGTTGGCGCCGGCCACAATCCTGCCATCGATCACGATCCCGGCGCCGACCCCGGTGCCGAGAATGACGCCGAATACCACGTGGGCGCCGGCGCCGGCGCCATCGCTGGCTTCGGACAGGGCGAAACAGTTGGCGTCGTTGGCCGAGCGTACCGGCCTGCCGATACGGACGGCAATATCCCGGTCCAGCGGCCGGCCGATCAGCCAGGTGGAATTGGCGTTCTTGACCAGCCCGGTGGTAGCCGAAATCGTACCCGGGATGCCGATGCCGACGCCGACGCTGTCCACGGCGCCCAGTTCCTGCTCCGCATCGCCGATCAATGCGGCAACCGCGTCCAGCGTTGCCGCGTAATCGCCTTGCGGCGCATCGATGCGCCGGCGCAACGTCTCGCCGCCGTCCTCAGCCAGGGCCACGATTTCGATCTTGGTACCGCCGAGGTCGATGCCGATGCGCATGCAATGGTTCCGTTCGCTTTGATACGGAATTGTTGCGCCGTTTCGTTACGGGTGCAAGTGGGCCGCGAGGATTTGAAAGTTCGAACGCCGCGGCCCGAATAAGAAGGAAGGATGCGGTGCCCCCAGGCTGAACCGCATCCTTCTTCCCCCAACATCCTCTCCGGCGGCTCAAGCGGCCAAGAGAGGGAGGTCTGCCCCCCAGAGCAGATCTCTCGGTAAACTTCGTCTTGATGTACGACCGGGCGGAATTCGCCATTGATAAACCGGGCGCCAGGAAAACGGGTTTCGTCTTCCGGCGGCGTCAGTTCGGATATCTTGTGGATTGTCGCGTTAATAAACTGCATTTCCGCAATGCGGAGCGCAATCGACTTGTTGGGCGCTGAAACCATCCCAATTCTTCGTTCGTCAGGAGCATCGTGCTCCGAATAATAGACCGTATACATACACACCCCCGTTTGACCCAGTCCCCATTCGATTTCCTCTCGGTGGCGCCAAATAATTCGGCTGGTTCAAATTTGTTTTTTTACTTGACTCTGTATTGATCAAGCATTGCGCATGAGTACGCTAAATCCTGTGTACCGTCAATAAGTTATTAACAACATTTTGTATGAAACACTATATATTGTGGCAAAAATGACTCACTATAGAGTCAGATATGGCGGTCTGGGCGAAGGATATAATGATCCAAACGAGATTTTTTAGGGATTGATCTGATATTTAAGTGATTCTTTTCAATAGGTTATTTGGTGAATTGAAGTCGAATTGGGATATATTCATATTTTCATTCAGGGTCAGGACTCATTAATTCAGATAGAAGATAACAATAGCGGCGATGCATATGGCTGAAAAGAAGGTGTGTGCGCAACGGTCATATCGTGTTGCAACGCGGCGCCAGTCT
>JAYGEH010000197.1:0-3286 GCA_046582475.1 Rhodospirillales bacterium | reverse complement strand
AACAGGATATTCAAATCTTACAATGAAATTATTGATCACTGCTGCTTCGCTTGGAACCAGCTCGTCGATCAACCTTGGAAAATTATGTCAATCGGACTACGTGAGTGGGCGTATCAATGATTCTTTTTGAAAGTTGGTATGAGCTATGAATGGCATGAAATTTCGAATTATGGCGCTTCTGACCGTGGCGCCTTTTATACTTCTCGGATGGTTCTTTTCGGCATGGCTGTCGGAAAACACGGCGTTGGCGAAGCCGTATCAGGCACCGGTTTCCAACGCGGTCCAGGCCGATTACAAATCTCTGCGCATTATCTCGCTGGTGCGTTAGCCATATCCCGCGAATTCGCCGGTAAGGCCCGGCCCCGTTTGAACGATGCATTGGGCGCGGTATATTGGTGCCTGAATATCGGTTGAATTCCTCCAAATTTGCGCATTTGATGGCGCCTCGGAAACAAGACCCAGCAAAACACAAACCGGGGGAGAGCGGCCATGGAAGCGGTTCAGGACAGTAAAACCATCGTGCACATGGTCGGCAGCGTCCCGCTGGATAACGCCGAGGCCGTTTTTCGCACATTGGCAGAGACCGTTGGCGCCCACATGGAACGCATCCCGGACGGCGAAACCGGACGCCGGCGGCGCTGGATCAGCTTCATCAACGATCAATTGAAGGCCAATCCCGACCTGGAGATCGACGCGGAGGTTCCCATATTCGAGTTCAAGCAATGGGACGGCACCGTGGTTTTCGCCGTCGAAAGACTGAAAATCAAGGACAGCGTCGAGGCCAAAGACGTTGTCTATGAGACCGGCTATGCCGATGACGCCATCCGTAATTTCGAAATCTTCGCCCGGTTGCAGGACGAGGGCGCCGTTCCGGGGCACGTCAAATATCAAATCTGCATGGCGACGCCGTTGGCCATTGCCTACAATTTTATTTCGCCGAACAACTACGATGGCTTCATTCCCGCCTATACAAATCACCTGGCCGCCGAATTCGCGCGCATTGCCGAAAACCTGCCGGCGGAGCAGATTTCCTATCAATGGGACGTCTGCCAGGAAGTTTTGATGTGGGAAGGCTATTACGAGCAATATCCCGGTTTCCAGGACCATATCTTTGCGGTGCTTGGCGGTTTGGGCGACATGGTGCCGGCGGCCATCGATGTCGGCTATCACCTTTGCTATGGCAGCCCGGCGGACGAACATATGGTGCAGCCCAAAGACATGGCGATCCTGGTGGAAATCGCCAACGGCATCGCCAAAGCGGTGTCCAGGCCGGTGCAATATATCCACCTGCCGGTCCCCGTCGATCGCGGCGACGACGCCTATTTTGAGCCCTTGTCCGAGCTCCGGCTTGGTCCCGGCACCGATCTTTATCTGGGCCTCGTCCACGACGGCGATGGGCCCGGAAATGCGCAAAAGCTGGCGGCGGCGCGGCGTTTCGCGAGGGTTGCCGGCATCGGCGCCGAATGCGGCGTCGGGCGCATCATGAACCCCGAAACCCTGCCGTCCATTCTCGAGGAACACCGGCGCCTCGCTCAAGCCCAGCCACACCCGCCCATAGGAAACGCCCAATGAAACTTTACGCCCGCCCGGCCTCGCCCTTTGCCCGCAAGGTGCGGGTCATGATCATCGAAACCGGTCTCGCCGAAACAATCGAGATCGAAATGCTGGCTTCCGTCGAGGAGGTTCAGAACATGCCGCCGGCGCGCAACCCGCTCGGCAAAATCCCGGCCCTGGAGCTGGACAATGGCGAGGCGATCTTCGATTCTCCGGTGATTTGCGAATATCTGGATGGCATCCATGGGGTTGAGCCGTTGTTCCCGAAAGACGGCTGGGCGCGCTGGCATGCGCTGCGCCTGCAATCCATGGGCGACGGCATCGCCGCCGCCGCCGCCATGGGCGTCGAAAGCATGCGCCCCGAAGACAAACGACTGGACCGGGCCCTCAAGACTCAATGGCACAAAATTTTCCGGACAACGGGCCTTTTAAACGACAATATCGACTGGCTGGACGGCCCCCTGAATATCGGCCAGATCGCCATCGCCACCGGGCTCGGCTATACGGATTTCAGGATCGATGATCATCAATGGCGCGCCGGCCGCCCCAAGCTGAAGGCCTGGTTCGCCGAATTCAATAAGCGCGGCTCGATGCAGGAAACCTTTTTCGCCCGGCCCGGCGCTTAACTTTGTTACTCCATATCCATTCGCAGGATATGGACGTACCACCCGGAATCATATTCCCGGCAGATTTTGCCGCCTGTCACCTGCGGCCCGGCATTCATTAAAAATTCATTAACGATTCAAGCAGGTTAGTCTGGCGGGCCATTTGGCACGCCGGTTGCAATCAAGAGGGCACAAAATCCGGCGGCACGAAGGCCGCTTGAATGCCAGGTTGAGAAAATATAATGAACAAATCCACCGGGTTCCCGGCGTGGACCCGTCTTGCCACCATATTCTCCGCCGCCGGCGCCCCGGCGGGCGGGTTCCCCGTTTTTCCGGATGCGTCCAGCGCCCTTGACGAAATTTCCCCCCTGACGTCCGAACAGCCCCTCACCGGGCGCGCGCAGCTTTCGGGTTGCGCGAAAGAACGGTGGGCGCCCCGGCGGCGCTGTTCGCTCGAAAGGCCCCGCACAAAAATGCGGCCCGCGAGCGGACAGCGCCCATCGGCCGGTGGCTGGGAATGCTGGGGAGCTTGAAGGAATTCGGTGTCCGCGGTCAGATCGCCGGCGTCAACTGCTATATCAACCAGACGCCCGAAACGCACCAAATCGCGGATTACGCCAAGTCCCGGCCTTGGACCGCGCCGATCGAATTGCTGCAATGCGCCGACCAATCCTGCACCTATGCCCTGGCCAAATATTTATCGCTTCGCCTGCTCGGTTTCCACGCGCGCCGGCTGCGGCTGGTCTGGATGACAAGCAACAGCGGCCAGAGCCATGCGGTCCTGACGGTGATGCTGTCGGGAAAGACGCTGGTCCTCGACAGCCTCTCGGACGTTGTCCTCTCGGACGCGGCGTTTGCCGAGACACCGCCCTATGTGTCTTTGAACCCGGCCTCCTTTTGCCTTCATTGGCACCCGTCCGAGCCCGGCGGCGTCCAATCCGCCCTCCATCATCTGGAAACCCGCCTGGCCGATAACCGGGACACCGTCCACTAAATTTTAAGCCGCCTATTCCGAATTTTCCCGGCGCGCCCGGCCCTCTTTCCAGAGGGCGCGCACCCGTTCGTCACTTTCGGTGAAGGCGCGGACGATGGGAGCCAGTGCCGCGTCGAGGGCGGCCGGATAACTG
>JAYGEH010000193.1:0-19355 GCA_046582475.1 Rhodospirillales bacterium | reverse complement strand
TGTCGGACTTAAGCGACGCTTCGTAGCGGGCCGCGATATCGGCGCCGCCCACCTGTTTGACGAAATCGAGGACCGCGAATGTGGTTTCGATCATATGGCCATCGGCGTCGATCACAGGATGGTTCAGTTTGGCGCGGATATCGGCGCCGGTCCGTTTCACGTCATGGTTTGTCATGGCTGTCTCCTCTGTCTCATCCGGATAATATTTGCGCAACACCTGGAACCAGACCTTCGGCGATCAATGGTACCACCTGCCAATAGAATTCTTCACGCGGTTTTCTTATATCAACTGCAAACGAGCAACCGACGATTTTTCGCCTGGGACCGATCAGGTGGCCCATGGCTTCGCTAAACGGCTGTTGACGAACGGATGATGATCGACGTTTTTGTCGGCCCGAAGATCGAAAGCGGTGATCAGCCCCCTGTCTTCATAGGATTTTCGGACCATGTCGTAAACGTATGAATCGTGCCATTGGGGAAGATCAAATACCAAATCCTCGGCATAAATCGGGCGCCAGAATTCCATGAATTCCCGGTTGCGGGGATGGTGCAGATCGAACCCCAGAAAGCCGCATTCCGAATGGGTTTCATTGCTCCCCAGATAGCACGTGTAAACGCCGCCGGGAAGCACCCTTGCCAACAGATCGGGGGTTACCGCATCGAACGCCACGCAATCCGCATCGATCCAGTACATCTTATCGGCGCCGCTGTTCAGGGCACAGTCGTTAAGGGCGAAAACCTTGTGACAGAATTTTACCGCATTGAACCGGTAGTCTTGCTGCCCGTATTCGCCGATGCCGTGGGCCGCCGGATTGTTCAGGTACCTGCCTTTATGTCCCTCGGCGCTGAAGGTGGTAACCACGGTGAGTTATAGGGGCGTTGGCCGGCTGGCATGTGCGGGGGCTGGCTTTTGCACTCTCGCCATGATGTCCGGCCCCTCCGCCGCCAATTTGATGATGCCGCCGCTCGGCAATTCATCTTTGCCGGCAGCACCATTTGTGGAATTGCGCGCACGGTCTCGCTACAGCCGATGGCACCGGTGTCCGGGCAGAGCCCGGCCAAGTCGCGCTCATAATAGTCGTCAAACACGATGGCGCCGCAGCCTGGCAGGTGCTGATAATCGGATGCCACGGTGGCCACCGAATGGCCGCCGTCGATATAGGCCCGCAATTTGGACAAGAATCATTGTATTACCAGCGAACCAACTCAGCTTTCCACTGGTCAGATTAAAGCGCCATCCAGAATTTGCGGCTGCTCGATCACCTCGGCGATGGATGCCAGGCAATGAACCGGGTAGGCAGCCGTGGCCAGCGCCTGGGCGGTTTCCCGTTCGTTGTCGCGCGAACCGTGTCCGGTGGCCACCTGGATGCCGCCAGCCAGCCCGGCATTGCGCCCGGCGCGCACATCGATGGCGCGGTCGCCGGCGATCCAGGAGGCGGCCAATACGAGCCCAAGCAATTTTCCGGCCATCAATATCATGCCGGGATTGGGTTTCCGCGCCGGATGGTCCGGGTGCTGGTAGGGCGCCCGCGCGTTGGCGTGATGGGGGCAGGCGAACACCGCGTCCAGGTGAACGCCGGAAGCGCTCAGCAATTCGGTAATTTTTGCCTGCACGGCGGTAAAATGCATCCAGTCGTAGTAGCGCCGACCGATGCCGGCCTGATTGGTGATTACGATTACGGCGATGCCGCAACCGTTGGCGCGGCCGATCACTTCAAGGGCGCCGTCGATGAGGCGCACGTCCTGGGGCCGGTGC
The DNA here is from genome assembly GCA_046582475.1 of Rhodospirillales bacterium. Taxonomy (GTDB): domain Bacteria; phylum Pseudomonadota; class Alphaproteobacteria; order Rhodospirillales; family UBA2165. Next base: position 17,599 of record JAYGEH010000193.1, on the reverse strand, counting down.
AGGTAATTGACTTCTTCCACCAAAACCCCGTCCCGGTCCAGGAAAAGCGCCGCCTGGCCTTTGGTTTCGGCCCTGGGCTTAAGCACCTCCGACCAAAGTCCGTCCGGCGTCAAATGGATTTCCGGCTCGGTATCGTTCATATCTCTTTACAGATTCTCAAGAGCAGAATTCATTGGGGTGTACTAGCCTCTTGGTTCGGGTTATGCAATTGACATGCCGCCGCCAAAGACATTGCGATCGACTGTGGCCACCCAGGGGCTCGACCGCGCGCCGCACCGGGCCTTCCTGCGCGGCATGGGTCTGGACGATGCGGCCATCGCACAGCCTTTCGTCGCGGTGCTCACAACATCGGGGGAAGGCACGCCCTGCACCATGAATTTGGCCCCCCAGGCCGCCGCCGCCAAGGAAGGCGTCGCAAAGGCCGGCGGCACGCCACGGGAATTCACCACCATATCCGTTTCCGACGGAATTTCGATGGGCCATCAGGGCATGAAGTTTTCGCTTGTATCGCGCGAAGTGATCGCCGACAGCGTCGAGTTGGTGGTGCGCGGCCACGCCTATGACGGCATCGTCGGTATCGGCGGCTGCGACAAGAACCTGCCGGGCATCATGATGGGCATGGTGCGCTGCAATGTGCCGTCGGCCTTCATTTTCGGCGGCAGCGCCCTGCCGGGCCGCTGGCGCGGCAAGGATGTCAGCGTGCTCGATACCTTCGAGGCGGTGGGCGCCGTCATGACCGGCGAAATGAACCTCGCCGATCTGGATGAGTTGGAGCGGGTCTGCCTACCGACCACGGGGGCCTGCGCCGGCCAATTTACCGCCAACACCATGGGCATGGTATCGGAAGCCTTGGGGTTGGCGCCGCTCGGCTCATCGATGATCCCCGGCGTGCATGAGGCGCGCGCCGAGGTTGCCCACCGGGCCGGGGAAAGGGTTATGGAGATGATTGAGGCGGGCGGACCCTTGCCCAGGGATTTGATCACCCGCCATAGCCTCGAAAACGCCGCCGCCATCGTCGCCGCCACCGGCGGGTCCACCAATGCGGGCCTGCATCTCCCGGCCATCGCCCACGAAGCCGGGCTGCGCTTTACCCTGGACGATGTGGCCGATGTGTTCGCTGAGACACCCCTGATCGCCAGTCTCAAGCCCGGCGGGTTCTACCATGCCAAGGATGTCTATGATATCGGCGGCACGCCGGTGATCCTGAAGGCGCTCCTGGATGGCGGCCATATCGACGGCGATTGCCTGACCTTGGCCGGTGTGGCCCTGAAAGACGCCCTGGCCGATACGCCGGCCCCGGACGGCCAGGTTGTGGTGACCGCATCGGACCCGATCTCGCCCACCGGCGGCCTGGTCGTGTTGAAGGGAAATCTGTGCCCCGACGGGGCGCTGCTGAAGGTGGCCGGGTTGGCGAGCCTGGAGCATGAAGGCCCGGCCCTGGTGTTTGAATCGGAAGAAGACTGCATGGCGGTAATCAGAACCCGCGCCTACGCCGAGGGCTCGATCATCGTTATCCGAAACGAGGGGCCCAAGGGCGGGCCGGGCATGCGCGAGATGCTCGGCGTCACCGCCTTGATTTACGGGCAGGGCATGGGCGAGAAAGTGGCGCTTCTCACCGATGGCCGATTTTCCGGCGCCACAAGGGGCATGTGTATCGGCTATGCGTGCCCGGAAGCGGCGGTGGGCGGCGCCATCGCGCTAATCCGGAACGGCGATACCATCCGAATCGATGCCGCCGCGGCGAGCATTTCAGTTGATTTAAGCGACGCCGAGCTTTACGCGCGGCGCAAGGATTGGACGCCCCCGGATGCCTCTAAACTGGCCGGCGCCTTGCAGAAATATGCGGTCACCGTCGGCCCGGCCAATCTCGGCGCCGTAACCCATGCGGGCAATTTGCAGTGGGAACAGGAGGCGCGCATCGGGGTGGACACGGAATGACCGGTGTGGCGCTCGGATTTGCCGGCATTGGCCTGATGGGGGCGCCGATGACCGGGCGGTTGCTGGATGCCGGCTACCCGGTCACCGTCTGGAACCGGACCCGGGCCAAGATCGAGCCGCTGTTGGACCAGGGCGCCATCGAGGCTAGCGGCCCGGCCGTGCTCACCGAACGATCCGAGATCGTCTTGATGTGCCTGACCGATGCGGACGCGGTGGAGGCCGTGGTCTTCGGCCCCGGCGGCATTGCGGAGGCGGCGGCCAGCGGCAATCTTCTGGTGGATTTCTCCTCCATGGCCCCGGACCGGACTCGGGAAATGGCGGAACGGTTGCGCGAGACTGGCATGGGTTGGATCGATGCGCCGGTATCGGGCGGCGTCAAGGGCGCCGAAGACGGTGCCCTGGCCATCCTGGCGGGCGGCGAGGCGGCCGATATCGAGCGCGTGCGCCCGGTACTGGCGCACCTCTCCCAGCGCCTCACTCATATGGGCCCCATTGGCGCCGGCCAAGTGACCAAGCTCTGCAACCAGGTGATCGTCGGCAGCAATATCGCCACCATCGCCGAGGCGGTGCGTCTGGCCGAAGCCTCCGGTGTCGATGCGAAAAAGTTGAGCGAAGCCTTGGGCGGCGGCTTTGCCGATTCGATCCCCTTGCAGATATTCGGCCCACGCTTTGCGGAACGGGTGACCGAACCGCTGCTTGGACACGTCTATACCATGCTCAAGGATTTGGATGCGGCCAGCGACCTCGGCGCCGCCAATCTGGCGCCGCTGCCGATGGCGGCCACCGCCGCCGAAATATTGCGCCGCGCCGCCGCCAACGGCCACGCCGAAGAGGATATCGGCATGATCATGGAGCTGCTGGGAAATGGAGGCGGACCAGCCTGAGTTGATTTTGCCGCCGGACAGGCTATATGGCTTTTATTCGGCATGCGTTAACCAATTATTTTCCGCATGCCGGTTACTATAATAATGTGTGGTGATTTGGTAAAAAACCAAGCACCGTAATTTGGTGGGAGAAGGCTGAATGGCCGAAGCAGTGGATGTCCTGTTCATCAATCCTGGTGACAGGAAGCAAACCTATCAGGATTTGGGTGACGAGTTTTCGGCCATCGAGCCGCCGGTGTTCGCCGGGCTCTACGCCACCTATGTGCGCGGCAAGGGGCTCAGCGCCGCCATCTACGACGCGCCGGCCATGGGCGCCAGCGCCGATATGGTGGCCCGCGCCGCGACTGAGGATTTCAACGCCAAACTGATCGTTATCGTGGTCTACGGATTGCAGCCCTCGGCCTCGACCCAGAACATGACCGCTGCCGGCGCCATCGCCGAAAAAATCAAGGACGCCGAGCCGGAAGCCAAGGTGATGATGACCGGTACCCATCCGTCGGCCCTGCCGCTGCGCACCATGCAGGAGGAAGCGGTGGATTTCGTCTGCGATCTGGAAGGGCCGGCGACTATCTTCAAGACCCATCAGGCGATCCAGTCCCGGGCCAACAACTATTCCGGCGTGCCCAGCCTTTGTTGGCGGGATGGCGCCAAGATAATTCCGCCCGCCAAGCCGGAGCCGTTGGTCACCAATCTCGACGAAGAAATGCCCGGCATCGCCTGGGATTTGCTGCCCATGGACCGCTACCGCGCCCACAACTGGCACAGCTTCGATCATATCGATGAGCGCGCGCCCTACGCCTCGATCCATACCAGTTTGGGCTGCCCCTATCATTGCTCCTTCTGCTGCATCAATTCGCCGTTCGGAAAATCGTCCTACCGCATGTGGAAGCCGGAAACGGTGATCAAGGAAATCGATTTTCTGGTGGAGAATTTCGGCATCAAAAACATAAAATTCGTGGACGAGATGTTTGTCCTCAACAAACGCCATGTGCACGGCATTTGCGATCTTTTGAAAACCCGGGATTACGAGGTCAATATCTGGGCCTATGCGCGCGTCGATTCGGTGCAGGACGAATTCCTGGACGGGCTCAAGGCGGCGGGCATCAACTGGCTCTGCCTCGGCATCGAAAGCGCCAGCGATCATGTGCGCGACGGGGCTCTCAAAAAATACGGCAACGACGATATCATCGATGTAGCGCGGCGCATCCAGGGCGTCGGCATCAACATCATCGGCAATTATATCTTCGGCCTGCCCGACGACAACGTGCCGCGCATGCAGGAAACCTTGGATTTGGCGCTGGAGCTGAACTGCGAGTTCGCCAATTTCTATTCGGCCATGGCCTATCCGGGCTCCCAGCTCTACGACAACGCGATCGCCGGCGGGCAAGAGCTGCCCGACACCTGGCAGGATTTTTCCCAGCATGGGTACAACGCCAAGCCGCTCGCCAACGAACATTGCAGCGCCGTCGATATCCTGGAATTCCGGGATCAGGCCTTCGATACATATTTTACCCACCAGCCCTATCTGGATCTGGTGAATGATAAGTTCGGTCCGGACGTGGTCGCGCATATCGAACGCATGCGCGCCATTCCGCTGCGCCGTAAATTATTGGAAGAGCGCAACGCTGCTTGAATTTAGAACGGGAAGACAATACAGGTGAAAATAAACGATCTCGAAGACAAGGCCCTCTGGCTGCGGCGGGAATTGTTCGAAATGGCCATGCGCCAGAAGAAGGGGCATATCCCGTCCACCTATTCCTGCGCCGACTTGGTGACCGCCCTCTATTACGGCGGTGTGCTGAAATACAAGGAAGGCGAGCCCGAATATGCGGATCGGGACCGGGTGATCGTATCCAAGGGCCACGCGGCCATGGTGCTGTATCCGGTGCTTGCCGATATCGGCTATTTCCCGGCCGATGAGCTCAAGCGCTTTACCGAACCAGGCGGGCTGCTCGGCATGTATGCCGATTTCCGTATTCCCGGCATCGAGGGGATATCGGGCTCCCTCGGCCACGGGCTCGGCATGGGCGCTGGTTTTGCCCTGGCGGCGCGCCAGGACGGCCATGATTACCGCACCTTCGTGATCCTCGGCGACGGCGAATGCTACGAAGGCTCGGTCTGGGAATCGGCCATGTTCGCTGCCCATCACAAGCTGGATAAATTGGTCGCCATCGTTGACCGCAACGAACTTTGCATTTTGGGGCGCACCGAAGATCTGGTGGAATTGGGCGATCTGGAAGACAAATGGCGCAGCTTCGGCTGGAACGCTCTCTCCATTGACGGCCATGACTTCGGTGAAATATTTGACGCCTTCGCCAAGCTGGACAAAAGTGATGGCCGGCCTCTGGCGATCATCGCCAACACGGTCAAGGGCAAGGGCATTTCCTTCATGGAAGGCCGCCCCGAATGGCACAACCGCATGCCCAGCGACGAACAAATGGCGATCGCGCGCGCTGAGTTAGGCCTTGCCGCTTCCCAAGGCGGGGAGGCATAAATGGATATGACGGTGAAGCCTCAATTGATGCGCGACGCGGTGATCGAGACGATTGTCGTGGCGGCGCGGAAAGATAAAGACATCCTCTTTATCTCGGCCGATCTGGGCGCCGCCGCCTTGGACGGGTTCCGCCGGGAATTCCCGGACCAGTTCATCCATGCCGGCATCGCCGAACAGAACATGGTCGATCTGGCCTCCGGGCTCGCCCTATCGGGCAAAAAAGTCTTCCTTTATGCCATGGCGCCGTTCATTACGGCGCGCTGCTACGAGCAGATAAAGTGCGTTATCGCATCGATGAACCTGCCGGTGACGCTGATCGCTGTCGGCGTCGGGCTCGGCTACGATCACGCCACCCTGACCCATTTCACGCCCGAAGACATCGCCTGCATGCGCGCCATGAACGGCATCGAAGTTTTGACCCCGTCGGACGCAACCTCGGCGGCGGCCATCGCACAAACTTGTATCGATGATCCCAAATTCCGCTATATCCGCCTGGAACGCCAACCCCTGGCCACCCTGTATCATGGTGGCTTCGATGCGGCCCTTGAAGACGGCTTCGGCCACCTGACGGCGGGCAGCCGCGTCGCCATCGTCGCTTGCGGGTACCTTACCCACAATGCCCTGGCCGCCGCCGAGGTACTCCGGGACGCGGGTATTGAAGCCGGCGTTATCGATCTGGTGCGAGTCAAACCCTTGAGCGGGCAAAAATTGACGGAACTATTTTCCGGCTATGATGCGGTGCTCACGGTGGAAGAGCAAATTCTGGAAGGCGGCATGGGCAGCGCCGTCGCCGAAGCGCTCATCGACGCCGCCGACGGCAGGCGGGCGGTTGTCCCTATCAAGCGTCTGGGTCTTCACGACGGCTTCGAAGTGGTCAATGGGGACCGGGGCGAATTGCACCGGCTCTATGGCATCGATACTGATCACATCATCGCCGCCGCCGAAAGCCTTGCCGAGGCGCAGCCGGAATGACGGGACCGGTGGTCAAGGTCGCCTCCCGCAGTTTTTCCAAACATCCGATTCTCCGCCGCGAAATCACAGACGCCTTTGCCGACGTGGTTTTCAACGAAAGCGGCGCCACGTTGAGCGGCGAGGCGCTGGTCGATTTCTTCGGCGGCGCCGAAGGCGCGGTGATTGGGCTGGAACCGATCACCGGCGCATTGCTCGATCAATGCCCGGATTTGAAGATCGTCTCCAAATATGGTGTCGGCCTCGATAGCGTCGATCAGGATGCCTGCCGTGCCCGCGGCGTGGCCGTCGGCTGGACCGGCGGCGTCAACCGGCGCGGCGTCGCCGAAATGGCCCTCTGCCTGATGATCGGTCTGATGCGCGGCATTTTATTTTCCGAGCGGCGCTTGCGCGGCGAGCAAAACTGGGACAAGGACGGTGGTACCCAGTTGAGCGGCCGCACGGTCGGCATCATCGGCGTCGGTTTCGTCGGCAAGGAACTGGTGGACCTATTGCGTCCCTTCGATTGCCGCATCCTGGTCAACGACATTATCGATCAGGCCGATTATTACGCCGACAACGGATTGATCGAAGCGGCGAAGGAAGAGATATTCGAAGAGGCCGATATCATCACCGTGCACACGCCGCTGGATGCTTCGACCCAAGGCATGATCGATATGGGGATGCTGCGGCGCATGAAGGAGAGCGCTTTTCTGATCAACGTAGCCAGAGGCGGTATCGTCAAGCAAGATGATCTCAAGGCGGCCCTTCAGGGTAATTGGATCGCCGGCGCCGCCCTCGACGTGTTCGATGTGGAGCCGTGCGAAGATGTGAATTTTTTAACCCTTCCCAATCTATATTGTACGCCGCATACGGGCGGATCGGCGGAAGAAAGCATCCTCGCCATGGGGCGCAGCGCCATCGCTCATCTGGTAGACCATTTCAAGGGGTGAGCGCACATGCCTGACAGCAAACCCAAAAAGGTAATTGTTTTCGGCGGCGCCGGATTTCTCGGCGGCTATGTGGTCGAGGAGCTGAACAAGCGCGGCCATCAGGTCACCGTGTTCGACCGCAACGCACCGGTAGGTATCAAGAACGGCTTCGAAGTCATCGAAGGCGACATCATGGATGGGCCCGCCGTCAGCGCCGCCGTCGCCGGGCAGGATGCGGTCTATAACTTTGCCGGCCTCGCCGATCTCAACGATTCCATCGACCGGCCGGTGGAGACGGTGCAATTGAACGTCATGGGCAACCTCAATGTCCTCGAAGCCAGCCGCGCAGCGCATGTGGAGCGCTTCGTCTATGCCAGTTCCGTCTATGTGTTTTCCCACAAGGGCGCGTTTTACGGAGCGTCGAAAAAATCGTCGGAGCTGATCATAGAGCAATATGGCGAGCAATATGATCTGGACTATACCATCGTCCGCTACGGCTCGGTCTATGGCGAGCGCGCCGACGCTTCCAACCGCATCTACCGTCTGATCCGCCAGGCCCTGACCGAGGGCAAGATCACCTTTCCCGGCGACGGCTCGGAAGAGCGCGAATATATCCACGGCCGCGACGCCGGCAAGCTAAGCGTCGATATTCTGGATGCGGCCTACGCCAACCAGCATGTGATCCTGACCGGCATCGAGCGCCACCGCTATTCGGATTTGCTGGCGCTGGTGCGCGAAATGCTGAACGGCGAGGTGGAAATCGAAATGCTGGACACCGATTACAAGGGCCATTACGTGATGACGCCCTATTCCTTCTCGCCTACCGTCGGCGTCAAGCTGGTCAATAATCCGAGCATCGATTTCGGCCAGGGGGTGCTGGGTTGCATCGAGCATGTGTTCCACGAATTGCAGGAAGAAGGCGTGATCAACGGCTCCACCGTGCCCAGCCTTTATTCGGAATAGGCGGGCCCGATGAGTTACGAGCTTGCCGCCGACAGTTGGGGTGATGAAGAGCGCGCCGCGATAAACGACGTGATCGCGTCCGGCCGGCTGACCATGGGCCCCAAGGTGGCCGAATTCGAAATCGCCTTCGCCGCGTATTTCGGGCGCCAGTATGCGGTTATGGTCAATTCCGGCTCGTCCGCAAACCTGATCGGCATCGCCGCCCTATGCTACCGGAAAGACAACCCCTTGAAGACCGGCGACGAAGTGATCGTGCCCGCCATTTCCTGGAGCACCACATACCACCCATTGCAGCAATATGGCTTGAAGCTGCGCTTCGTCGATGTGGAACTGGACACGTTGAATATGGACACCTCGCGTCTGGAAGAGGCATTGAGCCCAAAGACCCGGATGATCGTCGGCGTCTCCATCCTCGGCAACCCCGCCGCCCTCGACGTCATGCGCGCCTTCGCCGATGAGCATGATTTGATTTTCTTCGAAGACAATTGCGAATCCATGGACGCCGAACTGGGCGGCCAAAAGACCGGAACCTTCGGCGACATTGGCACCTTTTCCACCTTCTTCTCCCACCATATCTCAACCATCGAAGGCGGCGTCCTGACCACCAATGACCCTGAATTGAACGATCTGGCGCGCTCCATCCGGGCCCATGGCTGGACCCGCGACGTGTCCGAAGGCACAGACCTGTTCGCACCCAGCGATGATGATTTCTACGAAGCCTACCGGTTCATTCTTCCCGGCTACAATGTGCGCCCGCAAGAGATCAACGCCGCCGTCGGCGTGGTTCAATTGGCCAAGCTGCCGGCCTTGACCAAAATGCGGCGCGCCAATCTGGCCAAATTCCAGGTCCTGTTCGAAGGTGACGGGCGCTTCATCATCCAGCGGGAAAACGGCAAATCATCCAGCTTCTGCTTTACCATTATTCTCAGCCCCAACCTGGATTTGGACCGGGCGGCGGTGATGGCGGCGTTGAAGGCAGAGGATATCGGTTTCCGCGTCATTACCGGCGGCTGCTTCCCGCGCCACGATGTAATCAAATATTTCGATTATGAATTGGTCGGGGACATGACCAACGGCAACCTAGCTCACGACCGGGGCTTTTTCGTCGGCAATCATCCGTTCGATCTGGGCCCGGAAATCGAAAAGCTGCACCGGGTTCTGGACTCGGTCTGCAAATAGGGGACTGTTACGTTCATGGCGGACAAAATGAATTTATTGGTGACCGGTGGGGCCGGCTATCTGGGCTCCACATTAGTGCCCTTGCTGCTGGCGGACGGCCACCGGGTGACGGTGCTCGACAATTTCATGTTTGGCCAGGCGAGCCTGGCGGCCGTCTGCGCCGATACCAATTTCCATATGGTGCGCGGCGATGCCCGCGAAAAAGACATTGTGGCGCCCCTCGCCATTGACGCCGACTTAATCATACCGCTCGCCGCCCTGGTGGGCGCGCCCATGTGCGACAACGATCCGTTGGGCGCCACCACCATCAACCGGGACGCGGTGGATATGCTGTGCGGCCTGTTGAGTTCCGAGCAAAAGGTCATCATGCCGGTCAGCAATTCCGGCTATGGCGTCGGCGAGCCAGGTAAGTTCTGCACCGAGGAAACGCCGCTGCGCCCGGTGTCCCTCTACGGCAAAACCAAGGTCGAGGCCGAGGAAATCGTACTCGGCAAGGCCGGCGGCGTCAGCCTGCGCCTGGCCACCGTGTTCGGCATGTCGCCGCGCATGCGCCTGGATTTGCTGGTCAACGATTTCGTATACCGGGCGGTGAACGACCGGGCGCTGGTCCTGTTCGAAAGCCACTTCAAGCGCAACTATATCCACGTGCGCGATGTAGCCCGAGCCTTCTGCCACGTGATCGCCAATCTCGGCACGATGAAGGGCGAGATATTTAATGTCGGCCTGTCCGACGCCAATCTTTCCAAGTGGGAGCTTTGCGAAAAGATCGCCGAACATGTTCCCGGCTTCCAGTTCATGGAAGCGCCCATCGGCGAAGACCCGGACAAGCGGGATTACATTGTATCCAACGAAAAGATCGAGGCGACCGGCTACATGCCCGCGCATTCCCTCGATCTCGGCATTGCCGAACTGATGAAGGGCTATCAGATGATCCGCAACAATCTCTACGGCAACGTATGAGTGGCTGCCTCTCCGGTATCGATGTGGTGGTGCTGGCCGGCGGCCGCGGAACCCGGCTGGCCGGCGTCCTCGGCGGTACGCCGAAAGTTCTGGCGCCTATTGGCGAGCGGCCTTATCTGAGCCTTCTCCTGGCCTGGCTTCAGGGTTTCGGCGCGACCCGGGTGATTTTCGGCCTGGGCCATCTGGCCGGAGCGGTCGAAACCTATCTTCAAGCCCACGCGCCCGAGGGTTTGGCGTGCATCTCTGTGGTCGAGCCGGAGCCCCTGGGTACCGCGGGGGCCATCCATCATCTGGCCAGCCATATTCGAAACCTTCCGGCGCTGGTCTTGAACGGCGACACCTTCGTCGATGCCGATCTCTGCGCCTTCCTGGCGAGCCATCGGGAATCGGGCGCCGCCGGGTCGATTCTTTGCACTCAGGTCGCCAATGCGGGGCGCTATGGCTCGGTCGAAATTCAGGGTGACAAGATCAGCAGCTTCCGGGAAAAGAACCCAGACGGCGGAGCAGGGGTGATCAACGCCGGCGTTTACTTGTTTGAGCTCAAATTTCTGGACATCATCGCCGCCGCCGGTGGCCCGTCCCTGGAAACCGATGTGTTCCAAAAACTGAAGCCCGGAACCCTCAATGCCCATGCCGGGGAATTCCCGTTTCTCGATATTGGAACGCCCGAAGATTTGGCGCGGGCACCGGCCATATTGGCGCCATATTTGGACAACTAGTTTCCGCCGCTTGCTAATGATTTTTTAGCGGTTGCGTGCTTAAATAATTGAAAATACCGGGTAATCTGGTGGTGAGTGTTGCATGATAATTTCTAAGACACCTTTTCGGGTATCGCTTTTTGGCGGCGGCACCGATTATCCCGATTGGTACCGCAAAAACGGCGGCGCGGTCATCGGCACCACCATCGACAAATATTGCTATCTCAGCGTCCGCTACCTGCCGCCTTTTTTCGAACACAAGCACCGGGTTGTCTGGTCGAATATCGAGTTGGTCAACAATATCGACGAGATCCAGCACCCCGCCGTCCGTGCCATCATGGGCGAGATGGATGTGCAGCGCGGCATGGAAATCTCCTACAACGCCGATCTTCCGGCGCGCTCCGGGCTTGGTTCTTCCTCTTCTTTTTCGGTCGGGCTCTTGAACGCCCTCTATGCCATCAAGGGCGAGATGATTTCGAAAAAGCAACTTGCCAACGAAGCCATCCGCATCGAGCAGGAAGTCATGAAGGAAGCGGTCGGCAGCCAGGATCAGATATGGGCGGCCTATGGCGGGCTCAACCGCATCGAGTTCAATTCGGACGGCTCCTACGACGTGGCGCCGATCGTCATCTCGGGTGCCAACAAGGACGCGCTGCAAAGCTCCATGATGTTGTTCTTTACCGGCTTTTCCCGCTATGCGGCGGATATCGCCGTGAAACAAATCGCCAACTTCGGCAACAAGGAACGGGAGTTGCGGCAGCTTCATTTCTTTTGCGGCGAGGCGGTAAATATCCTGCAACGCAAGGAAGACCTGGTGCCCGATCTGGGCGCCTTGATGCACGATGCCTGGATGCTCAAGCGCGAACTGGCCGACGGCGTCACCACCAAGGAAGTGGATGAGATTTATCAGGCTGGGCTGGATGCGGGCGCCATCGGTGGAAAAATTTTGGGCGCCGGAGGCGGCGGCTTCATGCTGTTCCTGGTGGCGCCTGAAAACCAGAAAGCAGTGCGTGAAAAACTCAAGCATCTGATCCGGGTGAAGTTCGATCTGGATACCGGCGGCAGCAAGATCGTTGTCTTTGAACCCGACGAATTCGGCAACGGCAACGGCCACTAGCCTATTTCAATTTTCTCCGCATTGCGGTCGATATAGGCGATAACGGTACGGGTCATTTCGTCCAGATAGGCCGCCAGTTTTTCCAGTGCTTCCGGCGTGCCCGCCTCAGCGACTAATGTTTCATACGCGGCGCCGTCGATGTGGGCGCCGAAAGATTCGCCCAATTCGGGCAGCATCGTTTCCATGAATTCATTGTTGAACATGAAAAAGCTGTCGTCTCGCTGGGTCGGGTGGGGGATATGACGTGCGATCGGCGAGATCAATTTTTTCGCTGGAAGCCCTGAGAAAATGGGGACCAGCGGAAACCATAAATCCCAGAACGGCATGCCTAAACAAAATTTGCGCTCTGGCCAGATGCGCAGAATGTCCGCATCCATAAAAAAATAATCAAACCCGAAAGGGTCCATATTGCCTTCGCCGGATTCGAATTCCGGAACCTCTTGGCGCGGTCCGAACAGCAACCCGCCTTTGGCATTCTTTTCTAAAAAATCCACCAAGGCCGGGTTGGCTGGCAGGTAAATATCGGAATTGATGATGCCCACGGTTTCCCGGCCCGATTGTTTCAAATAGTGCAGAATATCCGAGATATAGATAACCGGCTTTCCCGCTTCCAATTTTCCGGTCCGCATTTGGGTGATGAAATCGACGCCGGGAAATTTACCCTGTAATGCACCGATTTCTTCGGGCGCGTTAAGCGATGCCACGTCAAATCCAATATCTAGCCAGCTTTGAACGGCGGCGGCTTGTACGTTTCCGCGGCCCCCCGGCACAATGGAAGTGGCAATTAGAATCATTATTCAAGCGGCTAGGCGCGCCACGAGCGCGGCCATGGACATCGGCGCCCAGCCGAATTGCTCCCGTGCCAAGCTGCAATCTATGGAGAAGCCTGGTTGGTCCGGTTTGACCTCGGCTGTCAATTCCGATGCGGACCCCAGCCCGGCTTTCATCGCCTCGATCAGTTCGCCGACTTGCATCGGTTCCGCGGCGGCCAGATTGACCACATGGGCGCCGCTCATGGGACGCCCAATCAGGCTGATGATAAAATCGGCGAGATCGTCTATATGGACCGCATTGTTGAAAGTTGTCGCCGGATTTACGAAAACCACCGGCTGGTTGCCGCGCAGTTTTTCGGCCGTACGGCTCAACCAATTGGGTTGCGCGCCGGCGCCGACGATGGCCGGCAGGCGGAGCGACAGGGATGGCAATTGATCGGCCACCTCGGCCAGCATCTGTTCGCCCAGCAGCTTACTGGCGCCATAGGAGTCCGGGTTGGAGATGGGCGTGGATTCGGTAACGGTATCGCCTTCCACCTGGCCATAGATACCCATGGCGGAGAAAAATATGAACCGCTCGGCGCCGGCCGCGATGGCCGCATCGATCAGGCGGCGGGTCGCCTCCACATTGTTGCGAGCGATGCCGGCAGCCGACGACGTGGGCACCGAAAGCTCGGCGGCGCAATGAATAACCGTTTTGGTGCCGGTTGGCACATACGCCCCTTCCGCAAGATCGCCGCCGTTGCCGCGGGTCTGCGCGGTGACGCCAAGTCCCGTCGCGGCCAACCGTTCCGCGATGGCGCCGCCAGCGCGCCCGCCGGCGCCGGTGACCAGAATTTCAGCGGGGGCATCCAGCCATTCCGCGAACAGGGCATCCCGATAGGCGGCGCAGGCGGCCCTATCGCCTCGGGCCGGCGCCCAAGGGGGGAAAATGCTGTCCTCTTCGCCGAGAAAGGGTCCCTGGGTGGTTTCGAAATGGACCACGGTGTCGGTAATCGGGAAGTCGGCATGGATGACCCCGGCGCCGACCCGATATTGCCGGTTGCCCGCCGTACCCAGGATACAACAATCTTCGACCGTGCCGTCCTCGGCGAATACGAACACCGCCATCTGGCCCTCGATAATGTTGAACGATTTGTCCTTGGCGGCATGTTTTTTGGGTGGGTGAAACTTGTCCCGGTGCTGGACGATGACCATTTCGTGCAGGGGGTGATCCGGGTTCGGGTGCAAGGACAGGCGCGTGTTCTCGCCGGTCTCGAGAGCGCGGCGTTTTAATTCATCGATCAGGGTAGCGTCGACGGCGACGTTCGGGCGTTTGGCGAACCAGGCGGCCGATTTGGCGTTACAATCGCGCCAGCTTGTATCGGCGTCTGTCAGCGAGACCGAGAATTTCGCCAATCCCCTTTCCCCCTTGCCGCCGCTCAAACCAGCCCGGCACTGACCGGAGTCGGATCGCCCGCCAATACCGGGCCGCTCGCCGATAAAAGTTCGAGCGGCTGGGTTTCGTTTTCAGGGAAACATAGGTTTTTGAGATGATCGGCGGAGAGGCCAAAAGCCTCGAACCGGTCCCGCCAAAACGGCGATGTGTCCAGGCGCCGGTCCAGCCGCGCCGCCAATTCGGGCGAAACGCGCCCGGTTTTCAGATATTCCAAATAGCCGAGGAAATAGATGGAAAACCCGTTCTCCGGCGAAATCACATCGGCCAGCACATTTAGATGGGCGACCAATTGCTCCATCTTTACCGGATTCCGCTCGTGGAAAATGCGGTGGAAGTTCAGATGATAATTCATGAAGAACCAGATATCGGTGATCTGGTCCGGCGTCGGCACCGCATCCGTGGGAATATTGGCGAAGGCTTCGCGGAAATCGGGGCTTGCCAGGCGCAGTCCCTGTTCGATCTCGGCCTGCTTACCGAAGGCGCCGCCGTTGAAGCGCAGCTCCTTGTCGCCGGTTTCCTGGATGATGCCTTGCGCCACCATGGCATCATAGATGGGCGTATTGGGCAGCGGGTGAAGTTGGCTGCAGCGGTACCAATCCAAATCCATTTCCCTGGAGACATTGATGGTATCCAGAATCATCGGCATGGATTCGCCGGGAAAGCCGATCATCAAAAAGACGCTGGCGTGTATTTGCTCGTAGCGGCGCAATACCTCCGCCGCGCTTAAGAAGTTCTCCAGCGTGCCAGGTTTCCTTACAGTTTTAAGAATCTCCCGATTGCCCGATTCCATGCCGATATTGACGGCAATGCAGCCGCTTGCCGCCGCCGCCGCAATCACCTCGTCGGTGCAGGATGCCGCGATTAGGCCGTTGGTGGCATCCCAGGTTATGTCCACGTTCCGGCGCACGATCTCGTTGAACAAGCCGATGGCGCGGCCGTGGTCCTTCAACAGATCGTCGTCCAACCACATGATATGGCCGATGCCGTGCTCGTTTTTCAAAAGCTCCAACTCATCAACCACCGAGGATATGGAGCGCTGGCGAACGCCGACGCCGTTGAAATTGCGGACGCTGCAAAATGTGCATTGGGCGCGGCAACCCCGGTTGGACAGCACAGTGGCGAACTTGGTGCCTTCGGGCTTGAAGCAATAGAACGCGCCGATGGTGCCGTGCGCCGCATATTCGCCCACATCGATCAAATCATATGCCGGCATTGTGTCGATCACGTCGATGCCCGGCTGCGCCTCAGCTTCGAAGCGGAAGCGGCTGTCGGAGCCATCCCGCAGGATCACTTGCGCCAGATTATCCGGGCTGGCGCCATGGTTCACCACTTCTAAAAAGCGGACTAAGGCAACATCGCCTTCGCGCAAAAAGGCGATGGAGGCGCTTTCGATATCATCCATTACCCGCTCGACGTCGTTGCTGACGTGGACGCCGCCGATGGCCACCGGCTTGCCGGCGTCCCGCACCCGCCCGGCAACGGTTTTTAATGACCCGTGGGTCATGGTGAACATGCAAGTGATGCCAACCAGATCCGGATCGAAATCGGCAATCGCCGTGTCCAGGCAATCCTGCCAGACCGCGCCGAAATCAAATTCCGCTTCGCTCGGCGCAGTGCGGCAGGCCTTCAATATCTCGTTGTTGAGGTTGCAGATTTGGACCTCGACGCCGGATTTGCGCGCCTGGGCGGCGATGCTCATCAAGCCCATAGGCGGATAGTTGGAATAGCGGCCACGAAGCGCGGTATCGAAACGGAACAATTCCGCGTCCGCGTCCGGCGGGTTGACCAGCAACACGCGCTGGATGCCGCCTGTCCCGAACAGCTCGCCGAGCAGGGTTTTGGCGCCGGCCAAATCGGCGGCGGAGGCATGATTGTTCTTGGAATTGCGAATTTGGTTCATGCGGGTATCCTTTCCGCTTTTTGTTGCCTTGCGTCGAGAAGCGCAATCTTTTTCCGCACCGTTTCTTCCGGCGGGGTGAAGTGATCGCCGAACCTGTTGATAAACTTGGCGTTCGAAATCCAGGCCTGGGCCGGGCGTGGTTCGGAATATTGGATATCGGAGAATTTACCCGGCTGGAATGACATTTGATCACCGAAGATGCTGGATTGCAGAATAATTTCGGCCAGCCGCGCCCGTCCCATGGGCGGATTGGCGGCCACGTGGTAGATGCCGCCCACATCGGCGCCCATCAAGTCCAGCAATGCCCGGCTGGTGTCGGCAACGTCGGTCAGGGTAAAGAAATTATCGTCGGCCATCACCGCGCCGCCGGACAGAAGCGCATCATAGGCACCAGTAACCGGGCAGCGCGCCGCCAAGTTCCAGCCGACAGTCCAGCCGGTACGGGCGATCAGCCACTTGCCGCGGTTGGTCTTCAGTTGGTTTTCGACTTCTGCTTTCTGGCGCGCATATTCGAACAACGGGTGGGTCGCATCGATTTCGCTATAACCGCCGTCGGCGCCGTCAAATACGGCTTCGCTCGACAGGAACAGGACGCCGGCGCCCCGTTCGCGCGCTGTTTCCATGACGGCTAATGTTGCATCCACGTTGAGGGCACGCGTGGCTGCGGGATCATCCGCGACACGCATCGGATCAACCTCCGCCGAAAGAACCGCGACCCAATCGCCGGCCCCAAGATCCGGAACCAAGCCGGTAAGACAGTCTGCTAGTAGATCGAATGGCTTGAGGCCCGCAACCGGATTGCGATGATAGGTGCCGATGCCGCCTGCATCCTGGTAAAGCTGCCCGCCGATGAGGCCCGATGCGCCGAGTATGATGACCCGCATGGCCCGCCTCACTCGAAATAGATGAAACCGGCATCGCCCGCATAACCGCATTGGCCATAGATCCATTCCCATTCGTCTGGATCATGGAAGCCGCGGCAGGTGAGCTGCCAGTACAGGAGGTTGGTTTTCTCGGTTTCGTTGCGGAAGGATTCGACGCAGATATAGGCCGGTCCCCGTGCCACCCGCACCAATTCCCGGACCGCTTGGAAGAGGTCCTGAATGGGCAGATTGTGGAAGGTGTTGATGGAATAGACGAAATCGAAGGCGCCGTCATCGTAGGGGAGTTCGGTGCAAATGCCCACGTCCAAATTACCCTGCACCTCTTGCTTGGCGTGGGTGATGCCGTATTCGGAAATATCGATGCCGGTAACGTCGATGCCCGGCACCGCTTGGGTCAGCTCATACAAGAGGAATGCCTTGCCGCAGCCGATGTCCAGGACCTTGTCACCTGCCTTGAGGCCATAATGGCGGGCCAGTTCCTCCGCCACGGA
>JAYGEH010000180.1:0-23757 GCA_046582475.1 Rhodospirillales bacterium | reverse complement strand
GTCGGCTTGCAATCGGTGGCCGAGGAAGGCGATTCGGTGATCACCAGCTACCGGGATCACGGCCATATGCTGGCCACCGGCATGGATGCCAAGGGCGTCATGGCCGAACTGACCGGGCGCACCGGCGGCTATTCCAAGGGCAAGGGCGGCTCCATGCATATGTTCTCCAAGGAAAAAAATTTCTACGGCGGCCACGGCATCGTCGCCGCCCAGGTGCCGATCGGCACCGGCCTCGCCTTCGCCCACAAATATAACGGCGACGGCGGCGTCACCATGGCCTATTTCGGCGACGGCGCCGCCAACCAGGGCCAGGTGTATGAATCCTACAATATGGCGGCGCTCTGGGACCTTCCGGTGGTGTTCGTGATCGAGAACAACCGTTATGGCATGGGCACCTCGGTGGCCCGCCATTCGGCAACGCCGACCATGTATTCCCGGGGCGAGGCCTACAATATCCCCAATGAAGAGGTGGACGGCATGGATATCGAGGCGGTGCGCGAAGCCGGTTTGCGCGCCATCAATCACGCCCGCGCCGGCAAGGGGCCTTATGTGCTCGGCATGCAGACCTACCGCTACCGGGGACATTCAATGTCGGACCCGGCCAAATACCGGACCCGCGAAGAGGTCGCCAAGGTGCGCGCCGAGCGCGATCCCATCGACCGGGTCCGCCAAGCGTTGCTCGACGGCGGCCACGCCAGCGAGGATGATCTGAAGGCGGTGGACGCGGAAATCAAGGCCATCGTCACCGAAGCCGCCGAGTTCGCCCAGCAAAGTCCGGAGCCGAATGCCAGCGAATTGTATACCGACGTGCTGGCTGATCTTTCGTTAAGTGCCTAGGGAATAGGAAAAACCATGGCAACTCAAATACTTATGCCGGCCCTGTCGCCGACCATGACCGAGGGGACCCTGGCCCGCTGGCTAAAAAACGAAGGCGATGCGGTGGCCGCCGGCGACGTCCTCGCCGAGATCGAGACCGATAAAGCCACCATGGAGCTGGAAGCCATCGATGACGGCATCCTCGGCAAAATCATGGTGCCCGAGGGTTCCGAGGGCATCGCCGTTAACACCCCGATCGCGGTGATCCTGGCCGAGGGCGAAGATGCGTCCGCCGTGCCCGAACCGGCAGCCCCGGCGCCGGCAACCGCGCCCGTGCCTGCAGCGGCGCCCGCGCCCGCTCCTGGGGCGCCAGTATCAGCCGCCGCCACGCCGGCGCCCGATTATGACGGACCCACCACCACCATGACCCAGCGCGAGGCCCTGCGCGACGCCATCGCCGAAGAAATGCGCACCGATCCGGACATCTTCCTGATGGGCGAGGAAGTGGCGCAATACGAAGGCGCGTACAAGGTTTCGCAAGGCTTGCTGGAGGAATTCGGCGATAAACGGGTGGTCGACACGCCGATCACCGAGCATGGCTTTACCGGCCTCGGCGTCGGCGCCGCGTTCGGCGGGCTGCGGCCGATTGTCGAGTTCATGACCTTCAATTTCGCCATGCAGGCCATGGACCAATTGATCAATTCGGCGGCCAAGACCCGCTATATGTCCGGCGGCCAGATGACCTGTCCCATTGTCTTCCGCGGCCCCAACGGCGCCGCCGCCGGGGTCGCCGCCCAGCATTCCCAATGCTATGCCAGCTGGTTCGCCCATATTCCCGGCCTTAAAGTTATCGCGCCGTATTCGGGTTTTGATGCCAAGGGGCTGTTGAAAGCCGCCATCCGCGATCCCAATCCGGTCATTTTCCTGGAGAACGAAATTCTCTACGGGCAAACTTTCGAAGTGCCGGACGATACCGATTATGTACTGCCCATCGGCCGCGCCCATGTGGAACTGGCGGGCTCCGATGTCACCATCGTCGCCTATTCGCGGATGGTCGGCGTCGCCCTGGAGGCGGCGGCGGCCCTGGCCGTGGAGGGGATTTCGGCGGAAGTGGTCAATCTCCGCAGCCTGCGCCCGTTGGACGCCGATACCATCGTCAATTCGGTCAAGAAAACCAACCGCCTGGTCAGTGTCGAGGAAGGTTGGCCGGTTGCCGGCATCGGCTCCGAAATCGCCGCCATCGCCATGGAGCAGGCCTTTGATTATCTGGACGCGCCGGTTCGGAGAGTGTGCGGCGCCGATGTGCCCATGCCCTACGCCAAAAACCTGGAAGCCATGACCATGCCGGGCCCGGCCAGCGTCGCCGAAGCGGCCAAAGCCGTGTGTTACCGCTGATCCAAGGGGGAAGGGCTTAAAACCATGGCCATACAAATCCTGATGCCGGCGCTGTCGCCGACCATGACTCACGGCAACCTGGCGCGCTGGCTGAAAGCCGAAGGCGATGCGGTTGCCGCCGGCGATCTCCTGGCCGAGATCGAAACCGACAAGGCGACCATGGAGCTGGAAGCCATCGATGACGGCATCCTCGGCAAGATCATCGTGCCCGACGGCTCCGAAGGGGTTGCCGTTAACGCAACTATTGCGGTGCTGTTGGAAGAGGGCGAGGACGCTTCGGCCATGGACGCCATTGAAACCGCGCCGGTTGCCCCCGTGGCCGCGCCTCCGGCCGTCCCGGAAGCGGCGCCGGTTGCTCCGGAAGTAACGCCACAAGCGGCACCGGATCCCGCGCCCGCCCAGCCAAATGCTGATGCAACCCGCGTTTTCGCCAGCCCCCTGGCGCGGCGCATGGCGGCGGACGCGGGTGTCGATATCGCGGCGATTTCCGGCAGCGGCCCGCGTGGGCGCATTGTCAAGGCCGATGTGGAGGCGGCTCTCGCCGGCGGCACCGCTGCGCCAACGCCAGCGCCGCAATTGCCGGCAACCACGGCTCCGGCCCCGGTTCCCGCCGAAATTCCGGGTTCCGGCCCCTATACCGATATTCCGCATACCAACATGCGCCGGGTGATCGCCCAGCGCCTGACCGAATCGGCCCGCGATATTCCGCATTTCACGCTCACCGTGGATTGCGCCATCGATGCCCTGCTGGCCATGCGCACGGATTTGAACGGGCGCGCGCCGGACGGCGACGGTGCTTACAAAATCTCGGTCAACGACTTCGTAATCCGCGCCGTGGCCCTGGCCATGCGCAAAATTCCGGGAGTCAATGTGAGCTGGATGGCGGAGGTCACCCGCCAATTCGGGGATATCGACGTGGCCGTCGCGGTGGCCACTCCGGGCGGCCTGATCACCCCCATCGTGCGCCACGCCGATCAAAAGGGTTTGGCCGAAATCTCTAATGAAATGAAGGACTTGGCAGGGCGTGCCCGGGACGGAAAACTGTCCCTGGACGAATTCCAGGGCGGCGGCTTCACCATCTCCAATCTGGGCATGTACGGCATCAAGGCGTTCTCCGCGATCATCAACCCGCCGCAATCCTGCATCCTGGCAGTCGGCGCCGGCGAAGCGCGGCCGGTGGTCAAGGATGGGGCGCTGGGCATCGCCACGGTGATGAGCTGCACCCTGTCCACCGATCATCGCACCGTCGACGGCGTCCTCGGCGCCGAATTCATAGCCGCCTTCAAGGCGATGATCGAAGACCCGCTGACCATGTTGTTGTAGGCGAAGACCATGGCCGACACATCCCAAGCACGCGCAACCCAATTCGATCTGATTGTCGTCGGCGGCGGGCCGGGGGGGTACGTGACGGCCATCCGGGCGGCGCAGCTTGGCTTGAGCACGGCGCTGGTGGAGCGCGAGCATCTGGGCGGCATCTGCCTCAATTGGGGCTGTATTCCCACCAAGGCGCTGCTGCGCACGGCCGAGATTTACCGCAATATCCAGCATGCGGATGATTTCGGGCTGCACGTGGAAGGCGTTTCCTTCGACGTGCAGAAAATCGTCGCGCGGTCGCGCAAGGTGGCCACCCAATTGTCCGGCGGCGTCGCCCATCTTTTGAAAAAAAACAAGGTTACCGTATTCGACGGGGCCGGCCGGCTTGACGGCAAAGGCGAAATTACTGTTAGCAAAGATGGGGCAATTGTAAGCGAATTGTCAGCAAAAAATATCATACTCGCCACCGGCGCCAGAGCCCGCGCTCTGCCTGGGTTAGAGCCCGATGGCAAGCTGATCTGGACTTACAAAGAGGCCATGGTGCCGGACGTAATGCCCAAATCCCTGCTGGTGGTGGGATCGGGCGCCATCGGTATCGAATTTGCCAGCTTCTACCGGGCACTGGGCGCCGCTGTGACCGTGGTCGAGGTTCTGCCCCGGGTGTTGCCGGTGGAGGACGAAGACATCTCCGCCTTCGCCCACAAAGCCTTCGCAGCCGACGGCATGACCATCATAACCTCGGCCACCGTGACCAAATTGGATAAGGGCGCGGACAAGGTCACCGCGACCATCGAAGCGGATGGCAAATCCAGCCAGATCACCGTCGAGCGGGTGATTCTGGCCGTCGGAATCGTCGGCAATGTGGAGGAGTTGGGCCTCGAGGGCACCGGCGTCGCGGTGGAAAAATCCCACATCGTCATCGATGAATGGTGCCGCACCGGCGAGCCCGGCGTCTATGCCATCGGCGATGTGGCCGGGCCGCCATGGCTGGCCCACAAAGCCAGCCACGAAGGCATCATCTGCGTCGAAAAAATCGCCGGCATCGAAAATGTGCATCCCCTGAACACCAATCGCATTCCCGGCTGCACCTATTGCCAGCCGCAGATAGCCAGCGTCGGCCTGACCGAAGCCGCGGCGGTGGAGGCGGGACACGAAGTGCGCATCGGCAAATTCCCCTTCGCCGGCAACGGCAAGGCGATCGCGCTGGGCGAGGCCGAAGGGCTGGTCAAAACCGTGTTCGACGCCAAATCGGGCGAATTGCTGGGCGCCCACATGATCGGCGCCGAGGTCACCGAGCTGATCCAGGGCTACGCTATCGCCCAATCCTTGGAGACCACCGAGGCGGAATTGATGCACACCGTTTTCCCGCATCCCACATTATCGGAAATGATGCACGAAGCCGTGCTTGACGCCTACGGGCGGGTGATTCATTTCTGATGGCGGGTGCCGTGACCGTCCGGCCACTCCAGCCCCAAGACCGGGACCACTGGTTCCGCCTGTGGCGGGGATATTTGGAATTCTACCGAGCTAAGGTCGATGAGCGAATTTCCGAGTTCACGTGGTCGCGCCTGCTGGACGCCAACCAGCCCCTATGGTGCCTGGTGGCGGAGTTCGGCGGCCAGCCGGCCGGAATTATGAATTACATTCTGCACGCCAACACCTGGACCGATCAGCCGGTATGCTACCTGGAAGATTTGTTCGTGGATTCGGCGCTGCGCGGCCAGGGCGCCGGGCGATTGCTCATCGAGACCTTGGTGGACAAGGCGAAAGAGGCGGGCTGGTTCCGGGTCTATTGGATGACCCATAAGGATAATGCCACGGCGCGCATCCTCTATGATAAGCTGGCCGTCGCAACCGATTGGGTCCGCTACGACGCGATGATGGAATGATGCGTGAAGCGGTGCTCGATACCTGTGGACGGATGATCCATCTCTAGAGGTATTAATTTAGTTTCTATAGAAAGCGATTGAATGCAACGAACACTACCTAAAAGAAGATATATAATTGGGACCATCATATGGATGGTGCTTGTCACCTGCTCTATTTGGGTAATTTTGGAATTTGGTGCCGGCAATTGGTGGTTGGAATTGATTTTTTTATTGCGCTTCCCGCTCCATTTTTTGGCGGGATGTTGCCTAGGTCCTTCGGGCCAAACTTGCTAGATAACGATTTTCTTGAGATAAAAATTGACCACCACTAAAACCCTCCGCCACCCGGAAAAGCGCAACAATCCGGACCGTCCGAGCCCGCGCAAGCCGGCCTGGATCCGGGTCAAGGCGCCCACCTCGCCGGTTTATGGGGAAACCAAGGCGCTCATGCGCGGCCTCGGCCTGACCACCGTCTGCGAGGAGGCGGCGTGCCCCAATATCGGCGAATGCTGGGCTCAGCGCCACGCCACGGTGATGATTTTGGGCGATATTTGCACCCGCGCCTGCGCCTTTTGCAACGTGGCCACCGGCAAGCCCGGCCCGGTAAACCCAATGGAGCCGGAAAATGTGGGCATCATGGCGCAAAAGACCGGCCTCAAGCACTTGGTCATCACGTCGGTGGACCGGGACGACCTGGCCGACGGCGGCGCCGACCAATTTGCCCGCTGCATTGCCAGCATCCGCGCCATGTCGCCGGGCACCACGGTCGAAGTGCTAACCCCGGATTTTCGGGACAAAACCGGCGCCTTGGAAATTGTCATCCAGGCCAAACCGGACGTGTTCAACCACAATCTGGAGACGGTGCCGCGCCTGTACCCGGAAATCCGCCCCGGCGCCCGCTATCGGGATTCCCTGAAATTGCTGCAATCGGCAAAACAGCTCGATAGGGGCATTTTCACCAAATCGGGCATCATGGTCGGGCTTGGCGAGGAGAACGGGGAAGTTCACCAGGTGATGGATGATCTGCGCGCCGCCAACGTGGATTTCATGACCATCGGCCAGTATTTGCAGCCGACCCTCAAGCATGCGCCCATCGCGCGCTACGTGACACCGGACGAATTCAAGGAATTGGAGACGGTGGCCGACGCCAAAGGTTTCCTGAAAGTCTCGGCAACGCCGCTGACCCGGTCTTCCTACCACGCCGATGAGGATTTCCAGGCGCTGCAGGCGGCGCGGCGGAAATCCGCGTAAGCGGCCCCATAAGAAAACCTTTCGTTAGCTTTTGGGCGCCTATAACCCAGCCATGCCGACCCATGCCGAAAAAAGGCGCCTGCCGCACACGTCGCAACAGATGTTCGATCTGGTTGCCGATGTGGAAAAATATCCGGAGTTCCTGCCATGGTGCGTGGCCACCCGCATTCGCACCCGCGAGCAGAATGACGGCGGCGAAACCATCACCGCCGATATGGTCATCGGCTACAAGGTATTCCGTGAACGCTTCACCTCGAAAGTGGTTCTCGACGCACCCGGAATGCGCATCGATGTGGCCTATTCGGAAGGCCCGTTCCGGTACCTGAACAATCACTGGGTGTTCGAAGAAGACGGCGACGGCACCATCGTCGACTTCTATGTGGATTTCGAATTCCGCTCCAGATTGTTGCAAAAACTGATCGGCGCGGTCTTCAATGAAGCAGTGAAGATCATGGTGCATGCCTTTGAAAAAAGGGCATTAAAAATATACGGACGGTAATCCCTGGTAGCGGAACCGGCCTTACAGCATCGCCAGCATCATTTCCAGGGCCTGGTCCACCGTGGCCAGGCGAACGGCGGTCCGGTCGCCGTCGAAGCGGGGAATTTTGCATACCGATGGCTTGCCGCGATGCGCCACCGCGATGGCCACGGTGCCCACCGGTTTTTCCGGCGTGCCGCCGCCGGGCCCGGCGACGCCGGTCACCCCCACCGACAAATCCGCCGGGCAGATTTCGAGCCCTCCCTCGGCCATGGCGATAGCGGTCTCGGCGCTGACGGCGCCGTGGGTGTTAAGGATTATTTTGGGCACGCCAACCACTTCGATCTTGGCTTCGTTGGTGTAGGTGACGAAGCCGCGCTCGAACGCCGCCGAGGAACCGGCCACCGATGTGATCGCGCCGGCGATCAGCCCGCCGGTGCAGCTTTCCACGGTGGCGATCATCACGCCGGCATCCGTGGCGACACGGATCAGCCGTGCCGCCCGGTCCAGGGTTTCATCCGAAAACATGGTCTTCTCCTATAAATTTCGCGATTACGGCTCCAGCCACAGGCGCAGGATCAAAAGCAATATCGCGGCGTAAATGGCCGCCAGGATATCGTCGAACATGATGCCGATGCCGCCCTTGATGCGGCGGTCGGCCCAGGACACCGGCCACGGCTTCACGATATCGAAAAACCGGAACAGAACAAATCCGGCCGCGTACAGAACCACGTCGGCGGGCACCACCAGCAAGGTCAACCATTGCCCGGCGACCTCGTCGATGACAATCGCGCCGGGATCATCGCCGCCGAGGGTCGGCGCATGCACCGAGGATGCCCAAACGCCGATCAGGAAACAGAGCGCCGCCGCGCCCGCCAGCCATAGGGTGCCGCCCCAAATCTGGATCAGCCAGGCGAGCGGCAGCGCCGCCAGGGAACCCCAGGTCCCGGGCGCTTTCGGCAACAGACCGGCGCCGAAAAAAACCGCAATGGTGGCCGCGAATCGATGCATCAATCGAAGGGAGCACGAAATTCCGTCAAATCCAACCGCAAACACCGGCCGCGGGCGGCAGCGGCGCAAAATACATTCCGGCGCAACGCCGGCCACCGGTTTGGGCCTAAAGCATTCTAATTTCTTGCCGATTCAAGGCGCCCGCGATGCCACCCCGGCCCCTGGCTCGAAATGACAATATTAATTTGCCGAAAAGCGTTCAAAACTGTTGCAAGATTTTTAGGAAATCGATACCGTTACACAAGTCCGGTTGCGCGTCTGTATTGGGGATGACGCGCAAAATTAACGATGCAAATTTGCGTATAGAAACCGGCAAGGTGAAGGGGCGATGGCACGAAATCGGGTCGTAAAGGCCACGTCGCGCGTACTTAAGCGCTACTTTCCGGAACGCGAGTTTATTTTGCGCACCGAGGGGCGCGTGGTCTATTTGCGCATTTCCCGCGGCATCCAATTTGCGGTGCTGGCCCTGATTTTTGCCGGCGTCGGCTGGAGCGCCTTTTCCTCCATTGGCCTGTTCGCCTCGGAGCGCATCATCGAGGCCAAGGATTTGAGCATCCTCAATGCCCGCCTGGTCTACCGCAACTTGCTTTCCGATGTCTCCCAGTACCAGGAACGGTTTA
This sequence comes from Rhodospirillales bacterium, assembly GCA_046582475.1. Taxonomy (GTDB): domain Bacteria; phylum Pseudomonadota; class Alphaproteobacteria; order Rhodospirillales; family UBA2165. The sequence goes on along the minus strand of JAYGEH010000180.1, from coordinate 15,004 downwards.
CCACTCTGACCAATGAATTGCAGAAAAACCATGTATTGGTGCTGGGTCTGGTGCAGAACAACTCGTCCTTGCAGCAAAATTTAATATCCGCGGAAAGCCGCTTGCAGAGCCAGCGCAGGCAGGAATCGAATATCCTGGCGGCGCGCGCCGCGTTGAAGAAAAAATTGACGCGCATCAAAACCGACATGCAGCAGATGAACAAACACAATTTCAAACTGCGCGGCAATCTGTCCTCGATCACCACAAATCTTGAAAATGCCCTGGCGCAACGCAACGACGCGCAATTGAAGGTGGGCAAATTAAAGGCTCGGATCGGCAACCTGGAAACTAATATCCAACAATTGCACGCAGCCGAAATCGATAGCGTCGAGCGGCTCGCGGACCGCACCCGGCGCAATATCGATTATGTGGAATCGGTTCTCAAACGGACCGGGCTGAAATTAAGCAGGCTGATGGACGAAGCGTCCAACGGCAAGGGCGGGCAGGGCGGCCCGTTCATGGCCATCAGCCCGCTGACCGATCCGGCGGACCGGTTGAAAGCCGGCCTGGTGAACCTGGATATCACCCTCGACCGGTGGGACGCGGTCAACCGGGTTTTCAACGCCATGCCGCTGTCGCCGCCGCTGGATCAATTTTCGGTCTCCAGCCATTTCGGCAAGCGGCGCGACCCGATCAATCGCCGCTGGGCGATGCATTACGGGATCGATATGGGCGGCGTATTGCGCGCCTCGGTTTACGCGACGGCGCCGGGCGTGGTGCGCTATGCCAGGCGCAAGGGCAAATATGGCCGGCTGATCCAGATCGATCACGGGCAGGGGTTCAAGACCCGCTACGGCCATCTTTATAAGATTCTTGTTAAGCGCGGCCAAAAGGTGGATTATCGCACCAAGATCGGATTGCTTGGGAGCTCGGGGCGCAGTACCGGCCCGCATCTCCATTACGAAATTATCCATAAAACCCGATCGATCAATCCCTGGAGATTTTTCAAGGCTGGCCGCTATGTTTTCCAAAGGCAGTAAAGAGATCGCAGCAAGTCCGCCGGAACCGAAAACACCGGCGCCTCCGTCGCTGCTCAGCACCGATCTAAAAATTACCGGCAATCTCGTCAGTCAGGGCGAGATTCAGGTCGATGGCCAGATCGATGGCGATATTCACACGGATGTTCTCATTGTCGGCGAAACCGCCCAAATCAATGGGGAAATATCCGCCGATACGGTCCGCGTTCATGGCTATGTAACCGGGCAAATCAAGGCGCGGTCGGTTTCCTTGGCGAAATTGGCGCACGTGCTTGGCGACATCCTGCATGAAAGCCTGTCGATCGAGCAGGGGGCGTTTCTGGAAGGTCATTGCCGGCGCATCGAAGCAGGCAAGCGGGAAAATGAGGGCACCATCAATCTGCTGGTCAAGGGCGGCGTCAAGAACAAGAACGATCTGCCGCCGAAAAAGGCCGAAGCGGAAATCGCCTGATATTATTCCGTCTGATTATCCGGCCCCGATAGTTTCTGCGAACATTTGCCGGTCCACATTGCCGCCGGTGGCGATGATCGCCACGGTCTTGCCGGCGAAGCGGTTTTTGTCCTGCAGAAGCGCCGCAAGGGCGATGGCCCCGGACGGCTCCAGCACCACCTTCAAGGCATCGAAGGCCAAACCCATGGCGGCGCGCACCCAATCGTCGGATGCGGTAAGCCCGCCGGCAAGCAGCCGGCTGGTCACCGGAAAGGTTACCTTACCCGGCGTTTCGATGAGCAGCGCATCGCAAATCGAGCCCTCCGGCGGTTCGATCTCGATACGCTCACCGGCGTCCAGGGAGCGCGCCGTGTCGTCGAAGCCCTCCGGCTCGACCGCATAAATTTCAGTTTCCGGGCTCAATTCCTGGAGCGCGATGGCGGTCCCGCCGATCATGCCGCCGCCGCTGCAAGGACCGAGAACCGCGTCCAGCTTTGCCTCCATCGCATCCGCCTGGCGGGCTATTTCGAGCCCGATGGTGCCCTGGCCGGCCATGATGTCGGCGTCGTCATAGGGCGGCACCAGCACCGCGCCGGTGCGCATCGTGATTTCCTTGGCAATGGCCACCCGGTTCGCATCGCGCCGGTCGTAGGCAATAACCGTGGCGCCGTCGGCCTTGGTATTCGCGGTCTTGATGGCCGGCGCGTCGGCGGGCATTACGATTTGGGCTGCGACTCCCAATATGCGCGCCGCCCTGGCGACCCCCTGGGCATGGTTGCCGGACGAAAATGCGACCACGCCAGCCGCCCGGTCTTCCGGTCCAAGCTGCGATATTTTGTTGTAGGCGCCACGAATTTTAAAAGCGCCGGTGCGCTGCAGGCATTCCGCCTTGACCAGCACGCGCGCGCCGGTGGCGGCGTTGATGGCGTCGGTTTCCAAGAGCGGCGTGGTGATCGCGATGCCGTCCAGACGCCGGGCCGCCGCTTCGATATCGGCAAAATCAACGGGCAGGGGTTTGGCCGGCAAAATGGAATTCCTAGCGCCGCAACAGGGCCTCCGGATTGAAGGCCACTTGGGCGTCGTCGATCAGTTCGCGGTAGATATGCAGGTTCTCCAGCACCCGCTGCACATAGTTCCGGGTCTCGGAGAATGGGATCAGTTCGATCCAATCGATAGCATCGACGCTGGCATCCCTAGGATCACCGTTGAGCTTGATCCAGCGGCGCACCCGATTGGGGCCGGCATTGTAGGCGGCCAGGGTCAAAACGTAGGAATTATCGAATTTTTTCAGCAGCACGGCCAAAAATGCATGGCCGATGCGCAAATTATAATTCCCATCCTCGATCAACCGGCGCCGCTGGTAAGGAATATTATGGCGCTTGGCCACCCGCATTGCCGTCGCCGGCATCAACTGCATCAGCCCGCGGGCGCCGGCGTGGCTGATGGCTTCCCGGTTGAAGGCGCTTTCCTGGCGGATCAGGGCATGGATGAACGGCGCTTCAAGGTGGCTTTTCAGGCTCGACGGCGCCAAGCGGGGATAGCCCGCCTCGACCATATTGATGCCCTTGGCGAGGCCGGACTTGGCCACCAGAACGGCCAGATCGGGGCGCCCCGCCGCCTGCGCCAGGCGCGCGGTCTCGGCCATCCAGCCCGGCGTTTTGCCCGAATCGCTTAAATGATGGATGAAGGGCCGCATGAGCGTTTGCAACTTTGCCGACTTCATCACGCGCACCAGGCGCACCAGCTCGTGGGCCTCGAAGCGGCGCGCCACCGCTTCGTCCGTGATGGGATCTGGCGGCAGGCTCAGATCGTGCTCGCCGCTGATTTTGTGCCGCGCCAGTTGACCGTAATAGGTGGTCGGGAATTGCGCCGCCCGGCCATACCAAGCGCGGCTGCGCTCGGTGTATTTCTGAACCGCGGCGGCGCGCGCCGACCAATAGGCGCCGCGCGCCCGGCTGATCGGAAATTTGGCGATCCGGTAGAGATTGTTGAAATGGCCAAAGGCAATATCGGTGTCGCCGAGGAAGCGCAGCGCGATCCAACCGGCCAGCCATTCGCCTTCGACAAAGCCGGGGCCGCCGTCCTGGCCATGATGTTTGGCTATGCGGTAGGCCGCCGAAATATTGCCGTCGCGCAAGGCCCGGCGCACCAGGATTTCCCGCTCCCGCCACCAGCGCCGGGGCCGCACCAGATCGTCCGGCACATCCGCCAGCAGTAGGCGGGCGTCCTCGTCGCGGCCCTTGCGGCGGCGCCAGCGCAGCCTTTCATAGATTAAGCCGGCATCTTTTTTGAGGCTATCGGGCACCTTGGCGATGGCCGCATCGACGCCGCCCCGGTAGCGCCTGAGCGCCGAGCGCGCTTCGGCCAGGGCCCGGTAATCGGGATTGACCCGCCGGTGCATGCGCCGGACCGCAAAATATTGGCCGTTCCAGAGCAACCGGTCGAGGCGCTGGATATGGTTTTCGCGGGTCAAGTAGCGGCGGTAGCGTTTGTAAAAATGCCGCTCCTGCTTGGCACCGAAGGCCCCCGATACCCAAACCTTGCGCAGCAGCTCGCGCGCTTCGTCTTGGCGCCCGAGATTTAAGAGCGCACCGGCTATACGGGCGCCGCCGGCCACCGTCAGGGGCTGGCGGCCATCGAACCAATCCAGGATTGCCTGATCGGGTAGGGATGCCGGCATGGCTTCCTCGGCCCGGCGGCGGATCAGGCGGCGGCGCGGCCAGGACCGCATGGATTTCAGGAAAACCGTCAGTTCATGGAAGCCAGCGCCGGAATCCCGCGAACGCAGGCGGTTCCAGCGAAGAATATTGCGCAAATCGGTATTTTCGAGGCGGCCGGCAAGCCGCTTATATTCCGGCCATTTGTTTATTTTCGCCGCCGCCAGCGCCTTGGCTGCGAGACCGGCATCCCTGTGCGATGGCGGCGCCTCGGCGGCCAAGGCGGATGCCGCATCAAAAACAACGGCGCCCCCCGCGCCAAGCATAAGAAACGCGCCGATCAAAAGAGCAGCGGCGCACCGCTCGGCGCCTGTCTGGTTCGATGAATAGGTATTCATGATCTTACCAGCGCCGATCATAGTTTTGTTTTGCCTTTGCCGCAAATTGCGCCGGCCGGCAGGGCCCTATCATCTTGCTGCAACGCGGACATGCGACTATGTTGCCGGGGCTCCGGTTCGGGGCCTGGGAAAGGAGAATTTCGATGTTTAACGGCTCGTTCGTCGCCTTGATTACACCGTTCAAGGACGGCGCCTTTGACGAGGCTGCGTTTCGCGCCCTGGTGGATTGGCAGATATCGCAAGGCACGCAAGGGCTGGTGCCGTGCGGCACAACCGGCGAATCGCCGACTCTCAGCCACGGGGAACATATGCGCGTGACCGAGATTTGCATCGAGGAGGCCGCTGGCCGGGTGCCGGTGATCGCCGGCGCCGGTTCCAATTCGACGCAGGAATCCCTGAACCTTGCCAGCCATGCCAAAACGGCCGGCGCCGACGGCGTTTTGGTGGTCACGCCCTATTACAACAAACCCACCCAGGAAGGCATGTACCAGCACTTCAAGGCGATCAACGACGCCGTCGATATCCCCATCATCATTTACAATATTCCGCCCAGAAGCGTCATCGACATGAGCGTCGCCACCATGGCTCGGCTGGCGGCGCTGCCCAATATCGCCGGCGTCAAGGATGCCACCAGCGATCTCAACCGGCCGATCCTGACGGCCATCGAAATCGGCGCCGAATTCTGCCAGCTGTCGGGCGAGGACGGCACCGCCATTCCCTTCCTTGCCGCCGGCGGCCACGGCTGTATCTCGGTCACCGCCAATATCGCGCCCAAGATGTGCACCGACATGCAGAAAGCCTGGGCGGCGGGCGATGTGGCCGCCGCCATGGCGCTGCAAAGCAAACTGATGCCGGTGCATGGTGCGCTGTTTTGCGAAACCAGCCCAGGGCCGGTCAAATACGCCGCCGGGCTGCTCGGCCTTTGCGCCGACGAGGTGCGCCTGCCGATGACCGAGATTGCCGAGGCCTCCAAGGCCCGGGTCCGGGCCGCGCTTTCGGGAGCCGGCATCCTCGGCTGATGCAGGTATAAAGATGGCCAGGAAATCCACTCCCGCCGGCCATGTCGTCGCCCGCAACCGGCGCGCCCGGCATGACTATTTCATCGAAGAGACCCTGGAGGCGGGCTTGGTGCTGCTCGGCACCGAGGTGAAATCCCTGCGCGGCGGGCGCGCCAGCATCGAGGAATCTTACGCCGCCGAAAAAGACGGCGAGATCTATCTCTTGAACACCTATATCCCGGAATATGCCTCGGCCAGCATCGCCCAGCACGAACCCAGACGCCCGCGCAAGGCGCTGCTGCGCAAGCGCGAAGTGCGCAAACTGGCCGACGCGGTCAGCCGCGAGGGGCGCACTATCGTGCCGCTGTCGATCTATTTCAACAAGCGCGGCCTGGCCAAGGTGGAATTGGGCGTGGCCACCGGCAAACGCAAATACGACAAGCGCCAATCGGCCAAGGCGCGGGACTGGAAGCGCGACCAGGCGCGCATCATGCGGGGCCGGTGAGGGTGGTGCCGCGATTTAATGGAATAAACGGATAGCCCGAATATCTATTACTTTTTTCAATTAATGGTACGATAATTTACAATTATTTAATATATGATCGAAGCGAAAAATTCCGATTTCACGGCAATGTTCATGGAACCGAATTTATGGCCGGCTTGCTGTTCTTTATATTGGAGAGTGTACTATTTTTTATTTTCATATTGGTTTTTGATTTTCCTGGAACCGATGGAACGGTTTGGTGGGCGCTATTTCTGGTGGCCTCAGTAGTTCTGATGTTTGCATGCAAAGTAATCGTCAAGCGATTTAAAAGAACGTGAGACTTTCTTCCTTGCAAAGTCAGTTAAGCTCCAAATTCAAAATCTCGGTCACCGGCAAGACGCCGATATCGTGCAGCTTCAGGTTTTTCGGGTCGTCCAAATCGGCGGGGTTTGAGATGCGGCCATAGGTGGACGACGTGACAATCTCGCCGCCGGCCGCGAAATCCCTGAGCCGGGCGGCTCATTCGATTTCGAATTTGTTGTTGACCAGATAGGCGGGGTGGTCGAGGTTCTCGAAGGTCAATTGCAGACCGCGCCCATTGCCCGCGGCCGGGCTTGCATCCCACCGCCATCATGCGCATATGACATTTTCTAATCATTTGCGTCACAAAACCGAATGGCCGCGAATGGCAACCAAGATTGGAACCTTCCATGGCACTTCCCCTTCTGCATCTGGTATTTGGCGGCGAAATCGCCGATCCATCGGGCAATGATTTCGTGGACGCCGATAAACTCGATGTCATCGGCATCTTCGCGTCCTATGTGGAGGCGTTGACCGCCTGGCAGGGTGCCAGCCGGGCCAACGTGGATCACGCCCACATCAAATATGTGATTGTCCATCTGCACCGGCTGTTGGATCCCGACCACCCGACCGCCGAATTCCACGAACGGGCCTCGGATGCGTCTGGCGCCGATGGCGGGCGGCGCTGATTGCCCATCCGGCCTATTGCCGTTTAATCCTGAAATTTTTTGTGAGCCACCTGGAATTCGGTTTTCAACTCATCGAACGTATTGGTCACCGGAAATCCGGGAAATTCGGCGATCACATTGGCCGGCGCCCGGAACAGAATGCCGCAATCGGCGGCGGCCAGCATATTGGTATCGTTGTAGGAATCGCCGGCGGCGATGGTTTTGAAATTCAACGCCCGGATGGCCCGCACCGCTTCGCATTTGTGATCGTCCATGCGCAGCCGGTAATCGGTGATGCGCCCGTCGCCGGCGATTTCCAGATGGTGGCAAAACAGCGCCGGCCATCCCAGTTTGCGCATCAACGGCTCGGCGAATTCGTAAAATGTATCGGACAAAATCAGTACTTGGAAATTGGTCCGCAGCCAGTCCAGAAATTCCGGCGCCCCGTCCAGCGGTTCCATTTCGCCGATCACGTCCTGAATGATGCCGATGCCCAGCTTGTTGTCTTCGAGGATGGCCAGGCGCTGGCGCATGAGCGCATCGTAATCGGGGATATCCCGTGTCGTCGCGCGCAGATCATCGATCCCGGTTTTCTCGGCAACGCCGATCCAAACCTCCGGAATTAAAACTCCCTCCAGATCAAGGCACGCGATTTCCACTGGTTCCGCCCCCTTATCGATGGGCGCGGTATATCATATTCCTACGCCTGGAAAAGGGATAATACGGGCTGGCAGTATCGGCTGGCCGCATGGCGGCTGCGCGCCTGTCTGGCGCCTCGGTCACGTCCGCGCCAAATATTCGGCGAGGCCATCAAATACGGTTTCGAACATTTCCACGCTCAGGCGCCTGGTATTGGTGTTGTAGCGGGAACAGTGATAGCTGTCGGCGAGCACCAGACCCGAGGCCAATTGGTGGCGGGCTCCGTGCGCAAACTTGACCGCGCTTTTGCGCAGGCCGAGCGCCGTTAAGATCGCCCCGTGCGCCACTACCCCCAGCGCCAGCAATAGGCGCAAGTCCTCCATGGCGCCGATTTCATCGGCAAGGTAGCCGCCGCAGGCCTTGATCTCGGCGCCCACCGGTTTATTTTCCGGCGGCAGGCAGCGCACCGCGTTGGTGATGCGGCAATTGATCAGGCGCAATCCATCGTGGCGATCGGCGCCATAGCTGCCCTCGGAGAACCCGAATTTATCGATGGTCTGGTAGAGAAGATCGCCGGCGTAATCGCCGGTAAAGGGCCGCCCCGTCCGGTTGGCCCCGCCGCGCCCCGGCGCCAATCCGACGATCAGCAATTGGGCGCCCAAGGGACCGAAAGAGGCAACCGGCGCATTGTGCCAATCGGGCTGTTCGCGCCGCACCTGTTGCCGCAAATCCACCAGGCGCGGACAGCCGCCGCAATCGCGGCCCGGCGTGTTCATCCCGATAGACCTATAGAATCAAGCGGTTTCGCGGTAATCGCCATGCTCGGCGACCGAAATGATGTCATCGTCATCGAGCTCATCGTCGCCGTCATCGTCCTCGTCCATAGGATGCACCGGCATGGTTTGCGACTGACCCGGCCGACGTTCGATTTCGGGCCTCAAGTCGGCCAGCTCCAGAAACAGGTCGGCCTGGCGGCGCAGCTCATCGGCGATCATCGGCGGCTTCGAGCGTACCGTCGAGACCACGGTCACCCGCTTGCCCTTGCTTTGGGCCCATTCCACGAGCCGGCGAAAATCGCCGTCACCGGAGAAGATAACCACGTGATCAATATGCGGCGTCATTTCCATGACATCGACGGCCAGTTCGATATCCATATTGCCTTTGATTTTCCGCCGTCCCGCGGCATCGGTGAATCCCTTGGCCGGTTTGGTGACCATGGTATAACCATTGTAGTCCAGCCAATCCACCAACGGGCGAATCGGGGAATATTCCTGGTCTTCGACCAACGCCGTATAGTAAAAGGCGCGCACCATGTAGCCTTCTTGGGAAAAAATCTTTAACAGCTTTTTGTAATCGATATCGAAGCCCAAGGCGCGGGCAGCCGCGTAAAGATTTGATCCGTCGATAAATAAAGCAATGCGTTCATTCGGAAAAAAATTCATCTCAATTATCCTAATTAATTAATGCAAATGAAATTTTTGTTAACTAAGTCAACGATAAATCAATTCGCCTTTGTTGTCCAGATGGTAGCGCGAATTAAAGTCATCCGAGGGTTACAATTTTTGGTGAGATTATCCTTTTCCGCCGCCAAGCCGCCAGCAGTCATGGAAGGGACGGTGCGTTGATTTATCTCGCGATTGGCTCGAACTTGCCGACCGAAGTCCATGGCGATGCCCGGCAAAACTGCGCAGCGGCGATAACCCTTCTGGGTACGGCCGGAATAAGCGTGACGGCCTGTTCACCGTGGTACGAAAGCGCACCCATGCCGGCTTCGGAGCAACCAAATTTCGTGAACGGCGTCGCCGGGGTGCGGTGTGATTTATCGCCGCATGCATTACTGGAGGCTTGCCAGGCGATCGAAAACCGTCTCGGCCGGGTGCGTCCGGCGGCCGCAAACGCGGCTCGCACCCTCGATATCGACATCATCGATTGGGACGGTGTCCGCCTTTCGGACGGGTTGCTGGAAATTCCCCATCCCCGGCTCGCCGAGCGGCTGTTCGTGCTGGGCCCGCTACGGGACATCGCGCCCGATTGGCGCCATCCGGTGACCGGCATCGCCATCGCCGAACTGGTGGCGGCGCTTGGGCCTGGGCAAAAAATTCGGCGGCTTCCGTAATTTGGACTCATACGGCTTGTGTTTTTTCCAAGGCAGGCTATATATGCGGCGCCCCAATCATAACCCCGTGGCATACCCCGTGGCAGACTCCGGCCCCTATTGGCCATTCCATGCCCGCACATAGGAGAACTCAATGGCGCGTGTAACCGTTGAAGACTGTATCGAAAAAATTCCTAATCGATTTGACCTGGTTCTGGTCGCCTCGCAGCGGGCGCGCAGCCTATCTTCGGGCACGGAATTGACCGTGGAGCGGGATAACGACAAAAATCCGGTGGTTGCCTTGCGTGAAATTGCCGAAGAAACCATTGCCATCGACGAAGTCGAAGAATCGCTGATCAGAGGGCTGCAAAAGCACCTGGAACCCGACGTGCCCGATGACGAGGAAATGGATCAACTCACAACCGGCGACGATTTCATGAACATGACCAACGAATTGAAACCGGATATGATTTTGGGCGCCACCGGCGATGCGGCCGAGATGCCGGCCTTTACCGATAATATCATAGAACAGGATGGAACAGACGCCGGGGACGCCGTTGCCGGTAAAGACGCCGGCAAAAACGCGGACGAAACGGCGGGGGAATAATCCTTTCCAGGGTGCAGGAAGCACTTTTGCAATTCTTTCGCTTTTCTTTCGCATTTGCCGGGCTAACTTAGCCGGTCTGGAAGTGAAGCGCCCGGTCGGCGCCTCGGAAGGAACGCGATGATTCGCCAGTTCGAGCTTGTCGAAGCGGTAAAATCCTACGATCGCATGGTCGACGAAGATGCGCTCAACCGCGCCTATGTGTTTGCCATGAAAGCGCATGGCAATCAAAAGCGCGCCTCCGGCGATCCCTATTTCCTGCACCCCCTGGAGGTCGCCGGTATCCTCACCGAATATAAGCTCGATACCAATTCCATCATCACCGCCCTTTTGCACGACACCATCGAAGACACCGACGTTACGCCCAGCGATGTGAGCGAACAGTTCGGCGAAGAGGTTGCGCAACTGGTCGATGGGGTCACCAAGCTGACCCAGATCGAACTGCAGTCGCAGCATTCGGACCAGGCCGAGAATTTCCGCAAATTGCTGCTCGCCATGTCCGAGGATATCCGCGTGCTGCTGGTGAAGCTGGCCGACCGGCTGCACAATATGCGCACCCTCGGCTATATTCAAAATGCCGACAAACGGCGGCGCATCGCATCCGAAACCATGGAGATCTACGCGCCCCTTGCGGAACGCATCGGCATGCAGGAGTTAAAGAACGAATTGGAAGATTTGTCGTTTGCGGAACTGAACACCGAGGCGCGGGATTCGATTATCGCCCGCCTCCAATTCCTGCGCGATCAGGGCCGCGACAATGTGGATGCCATCATCACCGAGTTGCAAGAGACCATGCGCGTCCAGAAATTGCGCGCCACCGTCAACGGCCGCGAAAAACTGCCCTATTCCATATGGCGCAAGACCCAGCGGAAAAAAGTGTCTTTCGAACAGGTCGCCGATGTCATGGCGTTTCGGGTTCTGGTCGAGAATTCCGACGACTGCTACCGCGCCCTCGGCATCATCCATTCCGCCTATTCGAGCGTGCCGGGCCGGTTCAAGGATTACATCTCGACGCCCAAATCGAACGGCTACCAGTCGCTGCATACTTCGGTGATCGGGCCGGCCAAGCAAAGGATTGAAATCCAAATCCGCACCCACGACATGCACGAAGTGGCGGAGTTGGGCGTCGCCGCCCATTGGCAATATAAGCACGGGCTGGACCGCAACCACGGCCGCGATTACCGCTGGCTGCGGGAATTGCTGGATATTCTCGACCACGCCGCGTCGCCCGATGATTTCCTCGAACATACCAAGCTGGAAATGTTCGCCGATCAGGTGTTCTGCTTTACCCCGGCGGGCGAAGTGATCGCGCTGCCCGGCGGCGCCACGCCGGTGGATTTTGCTTACGCCGTCCATTCCGAGGTCGGCGATACCTGCGTCGGCGCGAAAATCAACGGCCGTTCGACGCCGCTGCGCACGGAACTGGAGAACGGCGATCAGGTGGAGATCATCACCTCTGGCGCGCAAACGCCGTCGCCCATGTGGGAAAATTTCGTGGTCACCGGCAAGGCCCGCGCCCGCATCCGGCGTTTCATCCGCCTGCGCCAGAAAGAGGAATATATGGTGCTCGGCCGCGCCATCCTGGAGCGCGCTTTCAAACAGGAAGACTATACCTTCAACGAGGCCCTGCTGGGCGACGTGCTGGCCGTGTTTGCAGTCGCCAATGCCGGTGATCTTGCCGCCGAGGTGGGCGCCGGACATGTCACCGGGCGCCAAGTGCTGGAAGCCGTCTATCCGGGCATCAAGGATACCCGCCGGCCAAAGAAAACCGGCGGCAAGGTTATCCAACTGGTCAAGGCCATGAACCCGCGCCGGCCAAAGAAAACCGGCGCCGACGACGGCATTCCCATCAAGGGTCTTATCCCGGGCATGGCGCTGCATTTCGCCGCCTGCTGCAACGCGCTTCCCGGCGACCGCATTGTCGGCATTATCACCAAGGGCCGGGGGTTGACCATCCACACCATCGATTGCGAAACCCTGGAAGAATTCGCCGATATGGAGGAGCGCTGGATCGACGTTTCCTGGGATGCGGACGCCATCGCGGAATACCATGTGGCCCGGGTCGAATTGATCGTGACCAACGAGACCGGCAGCCTGGGCGAGTTGTCCACGGTGATTGCCCGGGGCGACGGCAATATCAGCAACCTCAAAATCACCAATCGGACGACGGATTTTTTCGACATCATGATCGACATCCAGGTGCGCGATGTTAAACATCTGACCAATATCATTGCCGCGCTCCGCGCATCGCCGGTAATAAATTCTGTTGAAAGAGCGCGCGGATAGATCGTAAATACTTGTAAAGTAAGGATCGCCTTAAGGCTGCTGATAGGCCTGGGATATTATTGGAGCCGGCTGCCCCCTATGTTTCGCCGAAGACACAAGCTGCAAACCATGGACCTGGTCCGGAACCTGGTCTGGCCACGCATCGGCTGGCGCCGGGCCTCGCACTATTGGCTGCACCGCATGGGGCGTCTGCCAGGATCGGATTATTCCCTGGCGGTGGGTTTTGCCTTCGGCGCCGCCATGTCGTTCACGCCGTTCGTCGGATTTCATTTTATCCTGGCGGCGCTGGCGGCCTGGATATGCCGCGCCAATATCGTGGCCTCGGCCATCGGCACCGCGGTCGGCAATCCGTGGACCTTCCCGTTCATTTGGATATGGATCTACAATCTGGGCATATGGCTGGGCTTCGAGCGGCCGCAAGTCAGCGCCTCCAAATTGGATTTCGCCGGCTTTTTCGGAAATTTGCTGAAATCATTTTTACGCTTCGACCTGGCCTATCTGGCCGAAACGGCTTGGCCCATCCTGGGGCCGATGCTGCTCGGCTCGCTGCCGACGGCCGTTGTTGCCTGGGCCGTATTTTACCTGACCTGGCGTTGGAGTATCGGCGCCTATAAAAAGGCGCGGGCGCACCGGCGCCGAACCTTGCGCGCGCGCCGGTCGCGGCGCCAAGCGGCGAACCAGGCTCATACCAGGGAAGGTGAGGGCGATGGCAGCCTTTCTGCGCCTCGGCGTTAACGTCGATCATGTTGCCACCATCCGCAATGCGCGCGGCGGCAATCACCCCGATCCGGTGCAGGCTGCGCTGCTCGCGGCCAAGGCCGGCGCCGACGGCATTACCGCCCATTTGCGCGAAGACCGGCGGCATATTTCCGATCGCGATATCGAGCGGCTGATGGCGGAGATCGGCATTCCTTTGAACCTGGAGATGGCGGCCACCGATGAAATGCTCGCCATCGCGCTCCGGCACGGCCCGCACGCGGCCTGTATCGTGCCCGAAAAACGCCAGGAGCGGACCACCGAGGGCGGCCTCGATGCGGCCGGCGGGCATAACCAACTGGCGCCCTTTGTCGGCGCCCTGGGCGATGGCGGTATCCGCGTATCGCTGTTTGTCGAGCCAGAATCCCGGCAATTGGACGCCGCCTTGTCGCTCGGCGCGCCGGTGGTTGAACTACACACCGGCGCCTATTGCGAGGCGCTGGCGGGCGGCCGGCGCGGCGACCGGGAACGGGAGCTATTGCGCATCCAGAACGCTGCCAGACATGCCGAGGCTATCGGCCTCGAATGCCATGCCGGGCATGGGCTTGGCTTCGACAGCGTCGGCGCCGTCGCCGAGATTCCTGAAATCGCCGAGTTGAATATCGGCCATTTTCTGATCGGCGAGGCGATCTTCTCCGGTCTCGACAGCGCCATCCGGCGCATGCGCGCCCTGATCGACCGGGCGCGCGCCGAACATACCGGCAAGCAGTCAGCCTAGGCTTTGCCATGATCCTTGGCATCGGCAGCGATTTGATCGACATCACCCGCGTCGAAAAGACCCTGGAGCGTTTTGGCGAGCGTTTCACCAGGCGCATATTCACCGAGATCGAGCGCGCCAAATCGGACAAGCGGCGTCTGCGCGCGGCTTCCTACGCCAAGCGCTTCGCCGCCAAGGAAGCCTGCTCCAAGGCCCTCGGCACCGGTTTTAGGAAAGGCGTGTTCTGGCGCGATCTGGGCGTCGTCAACCGGCCCGGGGGGCAACCGACCATGGCCCTGACCGGCGGCGCGGCGGCGCGCCTCGCATCCATGGTGCCCCCCGGCATGACGGCGCGCATCGATGTCACCATCACCGATGATTATCCCCTGGCCCAGGCCATCGTCATCATATCGGCGGTCCCCGAAGACCCAGCTCCGGTAGACCCGAAATAGCATGGGCGTTGCCGGTAGCCTTGCCATCGGCTGGCGGCTGAGCAGCCTTTCGGGCTGGGGCGTCTATGGCACCAACCTGGCCATGGAACTTTTGGCGATGGGGCGCAATCCGGTGCTGCTGGCGGCGCCGCACCGGCTCGATCTGGATGCCGGGCAGGCCGGCGCCCTGGAACCGGTCATCCGCCGCCAGCAACATCTCCAGGAAATCTTGGACAAAGTTGGCCATATGGCGTTCGATTTTCCGGTCCTGCACGCTTTGCGCAACGATTTCGAACCGGCCCTGGACCGCCAGATCGCCCACGGCAGCCAAAATATCGGCGTGATCTTTTTCGAAGACACCGCCATCAGCGCCGCCGGGCTGGGCCGCGCCCGGGAGTACGATCTGATCGTCACCGGCTCCACCTGGAACAAGGAGATATTGGAGGCCCACGGCCTTACCCATGTGGTCAATGTGTTTCAGGGCATCGATACCGGGCTGTTCCGGCCGCCGCCGACCGGCGCCAAGCGCCGCCGCGCTTATCCCG
>JAYGEH010000164.1:0-2238 GCA_046582475.1 Rhodospirillales bacterium | reverse complement strand
GATTGCTAAAATGAAGGAAGGTACACCGGTGATCCCGGCCTCGTTTGGCATGATCAAGAACGGCCCCAACCCGAAAAACGCGGAAAAGGTTTACCGTTGGGTCATTTCCAAGGCGGGCCAGACGGTCATTACGCAACAAGTGAAGATCAATTCGGCGCGCACGGACGTACCGCACGTCAAGGGCATTCCCTATCCCTTCACGCCGATTTATGCCAATTGGGAAAAGGTCGCCAATGAGCAGAAGCATTACCGCAAATTCATGACCAAGCACATTCGCGAGGGCAAAAAGAATAAGTAGTGGCTGACGATCAAATGAGAAGCATCCCGGTTCGATAATCGTGTTCAGGATTCCAAGCACTGTTCGATTGCTCGAATGGGGATGCCTTCTTGTTGTTGGCTTCTTAGTCCTCTACCCGCTGTTTTGGCTGCTGCTGGGGAGCATTTCGCCGAACCCGTCCAGCCCCGAATTTACGCTCAATGCGTTCGTCGAAATTTACGAAGACGAGTATATGGGCGAGGTGCTGCTCAACACCGCCGTCATGGCGATTGGCGTTACGGTTCTTTCCGTCGTGATCGGCGTGCCACTCGCCTGGATTGTCGGGCGCACCGATACGCCGCTCAAAGACTATATCAGCATGATCGCCATCATTCCCTTCATCATGCCACCGATCGTGGTGGCGGTGGCTTGGGCCTATTTGGGGACGCCGAAGGTCGGCTTCATCAATTTGTTTTGGAAATGGCTGGCGAACACCAATGAACCCCTGTTCGATATTTTTACCATGGGGGGGTTGATTTTCGTGATGGCATTGTCGCTGGCGCCCTACGTTTTTATATTTACCGTCACCGCGTTTAAGAACATGGACCCGACGCTGGAAAACGCGGCCCATATCAGCGGCGCCAACCAGTGGCAGACCACCTTCCGGATCACCATCCCGTTGGCGGCGCCGGCGATCCTGTCGGGTGCGCTGTTGGTATTTATTCAGTCGATTGAAATCTTTGCCATTCCCGCAACCATCGGCGTATCAGGCGGCATCTACGTGTTTTCGACCCAGCTTTGGCAGATGATGGTCGATGTGCCGCCGAATTTTTCCGTTGCGGCGGCGCTATCGATCCCAATTTTGCTGGTTTGCGGTCTGGCGCTTTGGGGCCAGACAAAGGCGTTGGGGCGAAGCACCAAATACACGACCATCGGCGGCAAGGGCTTTCGGCCCCGCCCCGTCGAACTCGGTCGATTGAAGCACGTCGCCCTGGGTTTTGCAGGTTTGTATCTCCTTGTTTCGGCGATCCTGCCAATTCTGACGTTGATATACGGCACCTTTATTACCAATCGTGGCCGGCCGCCGATCCCGGAATTTCTTACCTTCGAGAATCTGACGGAAATGCTGACCGGCGACGGCGGCCCGGTTATTTGGCGCTCAATCGGAAACAGCTTGTTTTTGAGTTTTACCGGGGCGACCATCGGCATTGCCCTGGCCGCGGTCGTCGCCTATTTCGTCGTCCGTAGCCGCTGGAAAGGGCGTGCCGTGCTCGATTTTCTGGCCCTGATCCCCGTCGCCATTCCCGGCGCCGTCATCGCCATTGCGATGATGTGGGCCTATATCCGCGAACCATTCAACCTGTACCATACGATCTGGATCATTTTGATCGCCTATGTTACGCGCTTCTTGCCTTTCGCTGTTAAGGCGGTGACCAATTCCATCACCCAAATCCACGAAGAATTGGAGCGCGCGGCGGCGATTAGTGGGGCGAACTGGTTCATTGTATTTTGGAAGGTTCTGGTGCCGTTGGCGATGCCCGGCATGGTCGCCGGCTGGATCATCCTGTTCGTATCGATGATGCGTGAGCTGTCGGCTTCGATCATGCTGTTCAGCAGCAACAATGAAGTGATCGGTACCATATTGATTCAGCTCTACGATGAAGGCCTGTTCTCGCATGTCAGCATTTTATCGCTGATCATCGTCATATTGTCGCTGGGCTCGGTCGCGCTGGTGCGATGGATCACCAAGCAAAAGGATGTGGGGGGCCTAAACTGATGCAAGACGTACGCGTCGAAAATTTAGTCAAACGTTTTGGTGACGTTGTCGCCGTGGACGGCGTTTCCTTCGAGGTGCCGAAAGGCAAGCTCCTGACCTTGTTGGGTCCCAGCGGCTGCGGCAAGACGACCACGCTCAACATGATTGCCGGGTTCGAAAATCCCGATGTCGGCGACGTTTATGTCGGCGACCGGTTGATTAGCAG
>JAYGEH010000152.1:0-2758 GCA_046582475.1 Rhodospirillales bacterium | reverse complement strand
AAAGGCCTGATCGAACAGATCGCGCTGGTCGCGCCGGTTGACGAAGACCGAATAGAGGGTCCAGTAAAAATCATCGCGGCAGGCGAGCCCCACCGCCTCGACGGCGCGCAATCCGGCCAGCACCTGGCCGGGGCCGATGGGCAGGCCGGCGCGGCGCAGCACGCGCCCGAAATGCATGATATTTTCGCTCAGCAACCCGCCCGGCGTGGACGAGCGTTGCGCCGCGCCGGCCACTAATTGGCGCCGGCCGCGCCGGCGGCGGCGATTTGGGACTTGACCTCGTTCAAGAGGCGCGTCGCTTCGCTGCCCTCAATCTTCTGGATATCGTCCTGATATTTGAGCAATGTGCCGAGCGTGTCGTTGACCATTTCCGGATCCAGCGACAGGCAATCGAGCTGCGTCAAGGCGTGCGCCCAATCGATGGTTTCGGCGACGCCGGGCAATTTGAACAGGTCCATATCGCGCAGCTTGTGCACGAACCCGACCACCTCTTCCGACAGGCTTTCGGCGGTGCCCGGCGCCTTAACCTTCAATATCTCCAACTCCCGATCGGCGCTAGGATAATCCACCCAATGGTAAAAGCAGCGCCGCTTGAGGGCGTCGTGGATCTCGCGGGTGCGGTTGGAGGTGATGACGACCAGGGGCGGCGTCTCGGCGGTGATGGTGCCAAGCTCGGGGATGGTCACCTGGAAATCGGAGAGCACTTCCAGAAGGAACGCCTCGAACGGCTCGTCGGTGCGGTCCAGCTCGTCGATCAGCAAAACCGGCGCGCCGGCATCGTCGGGCTCCAGGGCTTGCAACAGCGGCCGCTTGATCAGGAACCTATCGCTGAACAGATCGGATTCCAAGGCGTCCCGGTCTTTCTCGCCGGCGGCCTCGGACATGCGGATTTCCACCATCTGGCGTGGATAGTTCCATTCATAGACGGCGGTGGTGACATCCAGGCCCTCGTAGCATTGCAGGCGCAGCAGGCGGCGGCCCAATGTTTGCGACAGGACCTTGGCGATCTCGGTCTTGCCGACGCCGGCCTCGCCTTCCAGGAACAAGGGCCGTTCGAGGCTCAACGACAGGTACAGCGCCGTCGCCAGGCTGCGGTTGGGAAGATAATCGCCGGAGCGCAACAGCGCTTCGGCTGCGTCCACCGTGGTGGGAATGGCGGTCATGGAAACATAATTCCGTTGCTTAAAATTTCAGGAGCGAAGCATAGAAAACGCCAACCCTTAAGTCCATGCCCGCGCGCCCGGAGCCGTGGCCATGCGTCCAGTGCAGGTCATGCGACATATTTTCGGAAAATCGACCATACCGAATCATCATCATTCATATTCAACCCATTCCCCGGTACGGCTGGTGCGTATAATATTTCGGCCTGGCGTCGAGGCGCGCGTGCAGCCAGGCGATGCCGAGGCCCGAAGTGCTGAGCCAGAGGGGGCGCTCGGAAATATGATCGGAGACAGCATCGCCGACGGCGCGCCAGAATTGATGCTGGATAGGCATGGGCGCCGTGCGCGCGAAGGCGGCCAAATGGGGATAGGGATGCGGATCGGGATGCGCCGGCGCGATCAGGTATGCGTCGTGTCCCAAGTTCCAGAAACCCGCGATGTCCTCGGCAACCGTGAAATGTTCGGCGAATGCGGTGCTATCGGCTGGCATGGCGGCCAGGGTCGGACTATCGGCAAGAATGAATTCGAAGCCACGGTCCTGGCCCGCCCGCGTCACCGGCGGCGTCTCCCAGAAATAGGCATCGAAGGGGGCATCGGCCAGCACACCGATGAAGAAGCGGCGGAATTCCTCGCTGCCGCGCCAGCCGGCCACCACATCGGCGTAGCTGAGCGCCTTGCCATCGCCGAGAACGGACATCCGGCGCACACGTCCTTCTTGTAAATGCGCAATATTTATGTCGAAATTCATACCGGAGTTGCAATCAAATTAACACCAAACATGTGGGAACGTAAAATGGAAGACACGGTATCTTCGGTGCAATCCCATTACCGATCGGACGATCTGGCCGAGCGCATCTTGAGCGCCGTCGAGGCGACCGGCGCGGACATCGCCAAACCGACGGCGGAGACTTTTTTCACCATTGACCAGTTGCATGGCGGCGGCCTGCCGTCGACCAAGCTGCAAGCGGAACTTGCCGGTGCATCCGATGGCACGCGGATTCTGGATGCCGGTTGCGGCGTCGGCGGCGCCTCCCGGTACCTGGCTTACAGCCATGGCTGCCAGGTGGAGGCCATGGACCTGACCCAGGAATTCGTGGACGCCGCCGTGCGCCTGACCGAGCTCTGCGGTCTCGCCGATAAAATCAATTTCCGTCAGGGCGATGTCACCGAACTGCCCTTCGAGGCGCAAAGCTTCGACATCGTTTGGTGCCAGAACGTCACCATGAATATCGAGGACAAACCGCGCCTGTTCGCCGAAGCCTACCGGGTGCTGAAACCCGGGGGGCGCTATACGTTCAGCCATGCAGCCGGCGTGGCGGGCGGCGCGCCCTACTTTCCGCTGCCCTGGGCGCGGGAGCCTGAATACAGTTTCCTCGGCACCGAAGGCGAGATACTGGGCTGGCTCGATGCGGCCGGCTTCGAGGTGCTCGAAAACCGGAGCGAAGGCGGCGGCGGCAGCCGTCCGGAGGGAATCGGGCCAAGCCTCATCATGGGAAACGATTTTCCGGAGCGGGCGGCCAATGCGGGGCGGTCGGCGTCCGACGGGCTGCTCAAGAGCATGCTGGTGGTCGCCGAACGGCCCGCCTGAGCTCCTGAGG